>CAUZFB010000029.1:0-26844 GCA_963579135.1 Dehalococcoidia bacterium
GTCGCCGGGGCCCTTCTCGTTTCTTGTCTTGAAGAAGCGAACGCTAGCTGAGCATCTCTTGCACCACCCTACCGATGTCGGCAGGCGTGGGGATGATGTGGCAACCGGCGTCTTCGAGCGCTTTCATCTTCTCAGACGCCAACGCGGCTGTGCCTGTGATGACCGCACCTGCGTGGCCCATGCGGCGGCCTGCAGGCGCTGTCTGGCCAACGATCAGGGACGCGACCGGCTTCTTGACGTGTTCCTTGATGTAGGCGGCGGCCTCCTGTTCCTTCGTGCCACCGATCTCCCCGATGAGCACGATCGACTCAGTTTCAGGGTCCTCGTTGAAGAGTTTGAGCACGTCGACGAACTGGGTGCCGGAGACCGGGTCTCCACCGATGCCCACGCAGGTGGACTGGCCGATCCCACGCGCGGTGAGCTGGCCGACGGCCTCGTAGGTCAGGGTGCCCGAGCGGGAGACGACGCCCGCCATTCCGGGCATGTGAATGTTCCCGGGCATGATGCCAATCTTGGCGTTGTCGCCAGGAGTGATGAGTCCGGGGCAGTTGGGGCCAATCAGTCGAGTGCTTTTCCCCTCGAGGTACCGCATCACGAACGTCGAGTCCTTGACCGGCACTCCCTCGGTGATGCAGATGACTAGCGGGATGCCAGCGTCAGCCGATTCGAGGATGGCGTCGGCAGCGAACGGAGGCGGTACGAAGATCAACGCCACGTTAGCGTCGGTTTCGATGATGGCCCGCTCGACGGTGTCGAACACCGGAACGTCATCGAGGACGGTGGTGCCGCCTTTGCCGGGTGTGACCCCCGCGACGAGATTGGTGCCGTACACCCTACAGCGTTCCGCGTGGAAGCTGCCTTCGCGTCCTGTGATGCCCTGCACCAGCAGGCGAGTGTTTTTGTCGACCAGTATGCTCATGTGCTCTCTTCTCTCGTGTCGTTCCGTCTCATCCTAGGTCGCTTGACGGGGAGAGTCGGCTAGTTCGTGATCGCGGCTGCGGCCTCTTCCAGGGTGTCCACCAGCGTGAGTTCCAGGTCGGAGTCCGCAAGGATCTGCTTGCCTGCGTCGACGTTGGTACCTAGCAAGCGAACGATTAGCGGGGGCCGCCGGTCGGCCTTGCCGTAGGCGTCGACCAGCCCACGCGCTGCGATGTCGCACCGGAGGATCCCGCCGAAGATGTTGACGAGGACCTTGGTCACGTTGGGGTCGGACAGCATCAGGAGGATGGCGTGGGAGATCTTTTCCTCACCGGCTCCACCTCCGACGTCCAGGAAATTGGCAGGCTCGGCGCCCGCGAACTTCACCGTGTCCATCGTCGCCATGGCCAGGCCCGCGCCGTTGACTATGCATCCGACGTTGCCATCGAGCTTCACGTAGGCGATGTCAGCTTCAGACGCCTGGACCTCCAGCGGATCCTCCTGCGAGGTGTCGCGGAGCTCAGCCTCGGGCTTGTGGCGGAACATGGCGTCGTCGTCGATGCTCACCTTGGCGTCCAGGGCAAGGAGCTTGCCGTCCTTGGTCAGCACCAGCGGGTTGATCTCAATCATGGACGAGTCTTTGTCCATGTACGCTCGGTAGCAGGCGTCTACGAGTGCGACGAAGGGGCGGACCTGTTCAGTTGGTAGGTTCAGCGCACCAGCGATCTTGCGGCCCTGGTATGGCTGGAAGCCGATGGCCGGGTCGATGGGTTCCGTGAATACTTTCCCGGGCTCGTTCTGAGCCACCTGTTCGATCTCCATCCCGCCCTCGGACGATGCGATGATCACCGGGCGCTTACGGCCACCGTCAGTGGTGATGCTGAGGTAGATCTCGCGGTCGATGTCCATGGTCTGCTCGCAGAGAACCTTGTGGACGGGTGCGCCAGCGGGGCCTGTCTGGAACGTGACCAGCGTGGTGCCGATGAGCGATTCGGCGAAAGCGCCGGCCTCTTCGGGGCTATTGACGACTTTGACGCCGCCAGCCTTTCCACGCCCACCTGCGTGGACTTGCGCTTTGATGACTGAGGTGCCGCCCAGCTTCTTGGTGGCCTCAATGGCCTCGGCCGCGTTGGAGGCGACGGTGCCTTCGGGCACCGGCACGCCAAAGGTGGCCAGGAGTGCCTTGGCCTGGTATTCGTGCAGCTTCATTCACTGACTCCTTGAGCGTTCGGGAACGGGTGCGCCGCGCCCGGCGACAAATGATATCAGACGTAGCGCAGGGCAGAATGGCTGGTAGCCGCTAATCGCCGCGCAGGCGGCTATACTTCGCGCGGATTCGCGGAATCCAAACATCGACCAGAGGAGACGCGCCATGCAGGTGGAGCTGACGAGCACGACGACGAGCGACGGGATCAAGTTGCATGGAATATTCCTTCAGGCGGACAAACCGAGGAATGACCTCACCATCGATTGCATGGTGATGATTCACGGATCAGGTGCGAACTTCTACGCATCGCCGTCCAATCCTCGTGCTGAGAAGTTCAGAGACATGGGCATCCCGGTAGCGCTGTTCAACACGCGAGGCCACGATGTGATCGCAGGGCATTCGGGCGGACATCAGGTCGGAAACGCCTGGGAACTGCTCAGCGAGACGCACGTGGATCAGCTCGCAATCTTCGACTGGTTAGAGGCTCGCGGCTATAACAGCATTGGTTTGATGGGCTCAAGCCTTGGTGCCGTTAAGGTCGTGGTTGGTCAAGCGAAGAACCAGGACTCGCGGGTCGCGGCCGTGGTCTCGCTAGCCCCTCTGCGCTTCTCTCACGAGTACTACGCCCAGTGTGAGATGAGTGAGATGCACCTCGGGTACTACGAGGAAGCAAAGCGGCTGGTGGCTGAGGGCAACGGCGACACTATCATGGCCGTTGAATTCCCCAACCCGGGCGCGCACTTCTCAGCCAACGTGTACTTGGACAGGCATTGCTCTGAGCATTACAACATGTGCGCCGGCATCACAGACACATTGAACGTCCCACTGTTCATTGGCACCGGCTCGACGGAGACTCACCCTCGCATGCTGAACGCAGGGCGCGACATGTATGAGCTTGCGAAGGACAAAGTGCCCGGGATCAAGTGGTTGCACGTTGAGGGTGGAGACCACGGTCTGCAGAACAAAGATGAGGAGTTCATGGCAGCGCTGCTTGAGTTCCTCGGGGCGAAACAACTCGCAGCAGTCTAGCCCGGCGGTGCACGGCGATGGCACCCTGTACAGCGTCTCGGGCGGCAAGGAGAGTGTCGAGGGCCACGATCGACTCGAGACCACTCCTGGCCAGACTACGCCGAGATTGGAGTGGCGTCTGCGGGGGAGGTCGGCCCTGGGAAGATAGACCTGGTGCGGTCTTACGAGGTGCACACCGAGAACACCGTCGGCGAGGGGTCCCTGGCCGTGACCATCCGCAGCCAGACGGGCGGTGCATTCAACCAAGGCAGATATGTTGCTGAGAAGAACGAATACGCTGAGAAGAACGAATACTACGAGAGCCTAGGCCTGCGCCAAACGCGCGTTGAGATGCTCCCCGAAGCCCACCTGAAGTTGCCTGTGGGATGGGGTTTACTCGTGAGGTCATGATTGGCTGACGGGTTTCTTTGTGTTTGGGAGGCCAGGCCCGTGGCGGCCCACGCATCAACTGGTACAGACGAGGGGTTCGGAACAACGCCGATTGGATGCTAGCATTCCTTTCCGTACAGAGAACTGGAGTAGGTAGGCATTAACGCGTAGATTGCCATTTATCGTTAGGACTAGAGGAGGAAGAGTGAATATGCAGTCTTTTATTTCGGCAAAGGGACTTACGTTAGGCATATTGCTGGTGCTGGTGTTGGCAGCATGCAGTGGTGACGACCCCACGGCAACCCCACCGCCACCGCCCGCACCGACGAACACGCCAACCGCAGTGCCGGCACCGACAGCGACGTTGGCCCCCGGCATTCCTACTCCCACCCCTGCGGCCCCGACACCGACACCGACACCGAAAGCGACCCCTACGCCTTCGTTTGACGCTGCTGCGTACTTCAAGGGCAAGACTATTCGGATCGTTGCGAACTCGAATCCCGGCGGAGGCACGGACGCTCAAGGTCGCGTGATGTCAGCATTCATGAGCAAGTGGATTCCTGGCAAGCCACGTATCGTGTTTACTAACCAAGGCAATAAACCACTGGCCTATGTTTATGGTGCTACTGAAGCGCCAAAGGATGGGACCTACATCATGTGGGATAGCTCTCCGACGTTGCACTATGGCTACGCAGAGAACACTGAATTTATCAAGCGGAGCACGTTCGAATTCATCGGTTCTACCATCGACCCCACTCGGGCATGGTTCACTTACGACCCAGTGAAGCATTTGGGAGCAAGTGCCGCGACGAAATGTCTTTGGGATTTCTCAGAAATGGTTAATACCGGCGGCGGTGATCACGGACAATTCCTGTTGGCTGATGAAATTTCCGACATCACCGAGGGTAACCCTTTGTTCATAGCCGTAACATATGCATCTGAGCAACTGAACATCCCGTTTACCTACTATGCGTTCGACACGGTCGATACCAATGCAATCTTTACGATGTTTGCTCGTGGTGACATCAACGCTGTAGTGCAACCTAGTTATTGGTATCGGTTCCCAAAGACGCAACCAACCTGGCTCTCAAGCGGTCTGGTTCGTCAGATGGCGGCCATGGGACCTGGCACGCTAGGCCCCAACTCGGAGGGCCCACCCACATGCGGTGACATACGTGATCATTTTTCGGAGGAACAGAAGAACGTTTACGCAGCGATGACAGGCCCAACCAGTTACATGCTAAAAGCACTCTGGTTGCCCCCTGGTACACCGGATGAGGTCGCCGACGCGCTTTCCGCCGCTTTCCAGAAGGCATTTGAGGAAGATGGGAAGCTCCAAGAGAAATACGCTGCTATCTCGGGTGAGGAGCCTCGGTTTACCCCGCGTGATGAAGGGCAAGCCGCAACTCTTGAGAATGAACGCCTTTATGAAGGGTCTATATCAGTCCTCAATGAGCATCGAGACCGTATCCTTGAGAAGTACTTCCCGCAGCACATCGCGAACTAAAGTTCGTTGATAACGGGGATACAGTCGAGGGAGGAGACCACGGTCTCCAAAACAAGGATGAGGAATTCATGGCAGCACTGCTTGAGTTCTTGGGAGCTAAGCAGCTTACCGCAGTCTAGTCTGGAGGTTCGAGGCGATGGCAAAGAACGGATTTAGGATCCTCGACAGCGATATGCACATCATGGAGCCGCCCGACTTGTGGTTGCGGTACATTGATGCCGAGTTCAGGGACCAAGCCCCTCGGGGCCGGGTTTCAGAGAACATTCGCGATTTGGGTATGGAGTGGCCTGAGGACGCCCCGCCGGGGCGAGTGACGAGTGGCACGCCGCATCGTGGCCACAACTACGATCGCAATCAGCAGCTGTACGGGGACCACGCCGCGCGCGGGTGGGCTCCGGACTGCCAACTGGAGGCGATGGACGTCGAGGGGATAGACGTGGCCGTGCTCTTCCCCACCCGCGGCCTCGGCATCCTGACTCGGCCGAATCTCGACCCACGGTTCGCGGCTGCGATCGCGCGGGCGTACAACGACTGGTTATTCGAATTCTGCCAAGAAGATCCGGCCCGCCTACTCGGTGCAGGCATGGTCTCGGTATACGACATCAATGACGCGGTCTCGGAGGCGCGCCGGTGCGCAACGGAGCTGGGCTTCAAATCAGTGTTCGTGCGTTCCAACATCGTCAACGGCAAGGCGTGGCACGATCCTTACTACGAACCGTTGTGGGACGTTCTGGAAGAACTTGGCCTGCCGATTGGCTTCCACGAGGCGTCGGGTTCGAGCGCACCGCAGGTCGGTGAGCAGTTTGAGCCGAATTTCGGTATCCGGCGGGTCTATTCGCAGCCGTTCGAGCAAATGCTCGGGCTGGGGAGTTTCCTGGGTGGTGGCATCCTCGCCCGGCACCCTGGCCTGCGTGTCGCCTTTCTTGAGGCGAATTGCTCGTGGGTGCCTTGGCTTTTGTGGCGCACGGATGAAGGTTTCGAACGGGAGGGTGATATCTTCATGAAAGACCTGAAGGAGTTACCCAGCGAGTACTTCAAGCGTCAGGTCATCGTCTCTGTTGAGCCGGATGAGATCCCTGCCCGGCACCTTATCAGCGAGTTGGGTAGTGACCAGATGGTCTTCTCTACGGATTATCCCCACGGCGATTCCAAGTATCCGATCGCGGTCGAATGCTTCCTGGAATTGCCGATTTCAGACGAGGATAAGCGCAAGATTCTTTGGGACAATTGCGCTAGGTTCTACTCAGTGGCTGATGTCCCTCAACCCTCCGGCGTGGTTTAGCCGGTTAGCACCGGCTCAGGCCGGCTTTTGAAGGAGGCCCCGTATGGTTATCGAGACCAAGAAGAGTAATGCACTTGAAACGTTCATCGCCAAGACCAAGGAATTATTCGCATCTGAGCCGGATGTGGACAAGCGCTGGGAAGCCCTCAGACCCGTCCTCGCCGAGTTGCTCTCCGATCCGGCGGTGATGGCGGCATCGAAGGATTGGCCGGACTGTGTACCCGCTGACGGCCGCGCCGAGAATCTGTTGTTCTACGTGGACGACGAGTTCGGCTTTGCGGTCAATGGACTCACGAAGAATGCGAGCCGAACCGGGAGTGCGCGGATTCATGATCACGCGCACATCTATACCTTGTACGGAGTCTTGGACGGCAAGGAGAGTGTCGAGCGCTACGATCGACTAGACGACCGCTCGCGGCCAGACTACGCCGAGATCAAATTGGCGTCCAAGACGGAGGTTGGCCGGGGGGAGATAGATTTGGTGCGACCCTATGAGGTGCACACCGAGAACACTGTCGGCGAGCGTACCGTGGCCCTGATCATCCGTAGCCAGATGGGCGGTACGTTCAATCAGGGCCGATACGTCCCAGAGAAAAACGAATATTACGAGAGCCTAGGCCCGCGCCAAACGCGCGTCGAGATGCTCCCCGAAGCCTAAGTTCAGTTACTCATCGGAATAGCGCTAACCGCGAGGCCACAGACGGCCTCGCGGCCGGCTTCTGACGACCGAGACATCCCATGAGTCACTTATGTGACAAATGGCCGTACTGCATTCGTCAATCCCTCCCTAGCCTGACTAGAGCCAACGTGTTCATTTCAAGCTCCATCGTCAGGAGCGAACGGTGAGAACTGGGCAGAAACGGGCACCAACGCAACGCGACCCGGCCGGGCGCCGTTGCCCAGCCACTTGTAATTGGAACAAAACGGAACACCTGAAGACTCACCCCATCTCCGAGCGCCGAGCGACCTTCAGTCCCTGCGGCGAAGCCAAGAGATTCGAGGGCGAGCACCGACTTCATATACGACCGAGCCTCTACCGAGCCCGTGGCATCCCGGGGCCTAGTACACGAGGCGAAAATGCGCGGCCATCGGGTCGAAGTAGTGGTCGGCCCACCCGACTTTATAGGCGCCCCCCTGCCCTTCTGGAATCCCCCTGTGATTGATAGTGACGATTGTGCCGCCGTTGGAAGGTGCCAGGGTGATCTCAAGCAACGAGTCCGGGGCGTCATCGAGGAACTCGAGCGTGCGCCAGCGTTGGACGATCCGGCTGAATGGCTCAAGCACGACGTTCGTGCCCTCGATGTATCCTGCCCACGCAGTGAACGCCCCGCCGACCTTGGGATCGCACGTCGCGGGAGCGCCGGTCATTTCGCTGTGGTCGTCGGTGTCGAGCCACGCTTCGTAGATCTGCTGAGGAGTAGCGGGGAGTACGCGGGACACGGAGAACGAGTCGGCCATGGGGTACCTTTTCGCATTACAATCGTGGCTTTGAAACCTCTTACGGCGCAGCACGTGCATTTTAGGCTTCTTGCCCCCCCATGCCCTCGTCCGCTACCGTGGTGTGGTAGAACGAACCTCTGAGGTCGGTGGCACATGGCGATACGCACGGGCAAGCAATTCCTAGAAGGCCTCAAGGATGGCCGGGAGATTTATCTCGAGGGTGAGCGCGTCGCCGACGTGACCACGCACCCGCACTTCGCTCGGATGGCGCAGACGCTCGCGAAGGTCTACGACCTCCAGCACAACCCGAAGTACACCGACGAGATGACGTTCACGTCGCCGTCATCGGGCGAGCCTGTGGCGCTGTCGTATATCATCCCGCAGAATCACGCAGACCTGGCTCGACGGCATCGCGCCCTGGAGATCGTTGCCGACGAGGTCCACGGGATGCTGGGCCGGACGCCCGATTACGTGAACGTGCAGGTGACAGCCGCGCGTCAGATGGCCGCCGAATTCGGCGCCAACGACCCTCGGCTGGGCGACAACCTGATCAAGTATCACGAGTACATACGCGAGAACGACTTGTGTCTGACCCATGCGTTCGGACACCCACAGGTGAATCGCGGTGTGGCGCTGACTGAGCTGCCCGACCCCTACGTGGCAACAGGTATCGTCGAGGCGACCGACGATGGATTGATCGTCAGGGGGGCGAAGCTGCTCGCGACGTTGGCGCCGTTCGCGGACGAGTTGTTTTGCCCTCCGTATCGCCCGGCCCGTGCCGACGAGAACATTTTCTGCCTGGGTTTCTCCATCCCGGTGGCTACCCCTGGGCTCAAGATGATTTGCCGGTCCAGCTTCGATTCGGGCAAGCCGCTCTACGACGCGCCGCTTGCAGGCCAATACGATGAGCTCGATGCGCTCGTGGTGTTCGACGACGTACTGGTCCCGTGGGATCGAGTGTTCAGTTACGACGACGTGGAGCTCCACAACAGATTGGTCGCTGGCGTGCCCATGTGGCGTCAGTACATGCAGCAAGTGATGCTGCGCACCGTCGCGAAGCTTGAGTTCATCGTAGGCATCGGAAAGGAACTAACAGAAGCGATCGGCATCGGTGGTTTCGCACACATCCAGGAGAAAATGGCGGAGCTGATCGACACTACCGAGACCGTGCGGGCCTACCTGCGAGCGGCGGAAGCTGATGCCGGCCCTGGGCTCGGCGAAGGCATTTGGTTGGCTCCAGAACCGTGCATAGCCATGCGCCACAGTTGGCCGGACATGTACGCACGGGTGGCTGCGATCCTGCAGCAGATGGCGGCAGGCGGGCTCATGCTCACCCCTACCGAGGCAGATATGGTCGGCGAGATCAAACCGCTTGCTGACAGGTACTTCCAGGGCGCCAAGATTTCGGCTTACCAGAAGGTGCGTCTATTCCGTATCGTCTGGGACCTGATCGGTACTGAGTTCGGTTCCCGGTCGACGCTCTACGAGCGCTACTTCAACGGCGACGTGGTCCGGCTGCGACAGGTACGGTATGCGTCATATGACTACACGAAGGCTTCGGGATCGTTCAATGCGTTCATCGAAGACTTGGAGGCCCAGACTTGAATCCTTCCTCTGAGGAATTCAGACGGGCTTGGGGAAAATTCCCAACAGGTGTGAGCATCGTGACCACACGCACCAAGCAGGGGGCGCCGTATTGCACGACGGCTAATGCGGTATCGTCTGTGTCGTTGAACCCGCTGCTCATGCATCTGAGTATGGCTAAAGATGGAGTGACCTGCGCGAACATCGTCCGTGAGGGGCGATTCGGCATCAACTTTCTCAGGGATGAGAACGCTGAACGTGCGCGGTTCTTTGCGAAGGCCACGGGCGAGGAGCGCGAGAAGTTGCCCTCGGATCACACGGTCTTCGAGAGCGGCACCATCGGATTGAACGATGCCCTGGCGACGATGGACTGCCGAGTGGTGCAGCAGGTCGCCGCGGGTGATCACATCGTGTTCATCGCTGAGGTCGAAGGCTTGGAGGTACGCGAGGGGCGCCCGTTGGTCTTCTACCAGGGTGAGTTCTGCGGTGTAGCTGACGCCTAACCGGTCTGACATACGCTGACGCAAACAGAAGGGACGGAGATAGCTCCGTCCCTTGCTCATGTTTCTAGAGTGGAAGTGTCGGCGGTTTAATCGGCGTTTAGTCGAACTCCCAGTAGGCGAAGCCCGCGCCGCAGGGAGACGAATAGATCGGCACGTAGTCGACCACGGTCCCGGGCGTGCCGTCAGCGACCGCGGCTGCCGCGATCCAGTTGCGCGTCTCGCCGGTCCCGCTGCCGATGCCGTTGTACATGCCGGTGCCGCCGTCGACCCACGTGGCGTTCTGGTACTCGTCGATGGGCTTTTCGAGGTAGCGGTCGAAGTGATCGGCGAACGCTTTAGCGTCGCCGGACTGCACGCAGTTTAAGCTTTCCTGGTCGAACTCTTCGTTGAGGTACGACTCAGGATTGCCGGGTGTGTGCCAGAGGCCACCGGACCCGAAGACGGCGACCCGAAGGTCCTTGTCCGAGTTCTCGATGATCTCGCGTACGGCGCGGCCTAGCTTGTAGACGCGGTTCGCGCTGGGCTGGGGGCCGTAGAAGCAGTTGATGTAGAACGGGATCGTCGGGATGTTGAAGTCCGGCACAATGTTGCTCATCGGACGAAGGAAAGCGTGACCGATTCCGTGTTCCTTGTTGGCCTCTTCCGTCATGAACGAGAGATCGAAGTCACGCCGGACCAGCCCCACGGCCATCTCTTTTGCAAACTCTGCGTTTGCCGGCACTTTGACCCAGGTATCTGCCGTTTTCTCCGTAAACCCCTTCCGGGCACCGGGGACGAAACCCTGCCGGGCGAAGGTCTTGTACCCCTCGTAGTCCTCGCCGACGTAGATGGCGAAGCCTGGGAAGTTGGAGAACTCGAACTGCTCAATCTGGTCATCACCGAAGCAAAGGATGACGTCAGGCTTGGCCTCCTCCATCTTCTGCTTGAGAACATCGAAGGCGACGCGGGTGCGGTCCCACATGGCCTGGTTCTCTTCCTCGGTGGTCCAGGGGTTGCGCTCCGAGGTGGGACGTGCGTTGCGGATAACGTTCCACTTCGCAGGCTCTGTAAAAAGGAATGGCGTGTGCGAGCACGCCTCTACGAGTACTAGTTTTGCCATGATTTCCCTCCTGAATTGCGGCTGGATCGCTCGGCTATGGTTGCGAGCTACGCGTCAACCATGCGCCGATAGGTCTCCCACGCCGCTCCGCCGCCTGCTGCGCCTGTGCGCCTGCCCGCGTTGCTGAACGTGGCGATATCTTCGTCGGAGATCGGGCGAGGTTCGCCGATGAGCCTGGCTTTGTAGTTCATCTCAGCAATCTCGTTCAACAGAATAACATTCAACCCCGCACCCTCTGGGTCGGGCCCAACAGCCGTCACTCCGTGACCGCGCATCATGATGATTTCTTTGTCCTTGATCGCATCAGCGAGCTCTTCGCCAAGGGCGTCGTTGCTAATCAGCACGCTCTTGTCGTACAACGGCACACCGTCCAGCAGCAGGCGCAAGCTCCCTGGGTCGTAGGCGCCGTAGATCGGCAGCAGCGGCTGGTCAACGATTGTGAATGTGACGATTGTTGGCGGGTGGATGTGGATCACGCTGTTAATCTCCGGACGCTTCCGGTACATCCACGTGTGGATGTAGATCTCGCGTGGCGACGCCAGGCCTTCCGGCAATCCAATGATGTTGCCCTCCATGTCGGCTTCAACGACGTCTGCTGCTGTGGTGTAGCGAACCCCAGATTCTCCCGGGCCGCGCGCCTTGATCAGCAAGTGGTCAGTGCCAGGGATACGGGCGCTCACGTGGCCGGCGGGTTCGCGTGTAAGGTCCATGCGCGCGAGCACTCGGCAGGTCTGCGCCACACGTTCTTTCAACGCTTGGATCTCTGTATGAGTCGCCATGATTCCTCCTTGGGTCCCGGGCCGTCCTCGGCGGCGCGGGCGGCATTCTACGCCAGGCTACGCCAAACGCTAGATGTGTGTGTAGCGGGGACGCAGGACCTGGATGCGCTCGCTACTTTCGATGTAGCGGGCGAAGCGGTACTTCGCTTCAGGGCCATCCATGGTCTGCGTGGGGAGATCAGGGACACTTCCGGTGTCGACCTTGGCAGCGATGAACCAGTGGCCTGGTGATGCCTGTGCTTCGCGGGTGGCCACGTCGAAGTCCTCGAGGGCGTCGACGGTGCGTGAGCGCTCGATGCCCGCGCCCAGAGCGACCTGTGCAAGGTCCGTGCGCTTGGAGGTGACCGACGGAAGCCCGCCGCCGCCTTCGTACGCCCCGTTGTCCAGGACGATGTGCACAAGGTTCTGCGGGAGTTGGTTGGCGGCATCGGCAAGGCTTGCGAGGTTCATTAACAGGTTGCCGTCGCCGTCGATCAGGACGATCTTACGGTGCGGCAGCGATCGCGCGATCCCGAGACCAACGGCGGAGCAGAGGCCGAGATTCACCTGAAGGAGGTTGGCCTCCGACGGGCGCAGGGCGTTCCACTCCCTGGAGATAGGGCCGACATTGGCGACGACGATGGTGTCGTCTGCGATGGATGCTGCGAGGAGCTTGAGGGCTTGGTAGCGCTTCACTTGATCGTCTCCCCGGTGAGTAGAACAGCAACCGGCCGCTGCCATGAGATGGTGGACCCGAAGGCGTCGACGATAGCGCCAGAGATGTTTTCGATCTTGGAGACGACGGTATGCGGGATGTGTAGCACATCGAGGAGGGGCTCGGTGGTGTCCTTGTAGGGCCCCATCATCCAGAAGGCGTCGCCGATATCTCCGCGATAAGGAATCAGCAGAAGCAGGGGCACTCCCCACGCCATGTTGATGCTGGCGAGCGGCCATGAGGCGACAAGCAGGCCGGAGGTGGGAATCAGGAGCGCGGGGCGCTTGCCCGCGAGCCAGGCCCCCGTGCACACGCCCACGCCGATGGACTCGGTGCTGACCGGGATGTACTCGAACGCGTCGTCCTCGCTGGCGATGCGCTGGAGTTGAGAGAAGTCCGAGTCAGGGAGCAGGGAGATGAAATCGACGCCCGCAGTTTTCAGGCCTTCCAGGACGGCGTCTACGGCAGCTTGCTTCATTGTGCCTCTTCGAGTGCTGGTGACTACGGGCGCAAGATATCACGGGTGGCGGGTAGTCGCCACGGTCACCGTTAGGGGAATCGTGGCGGACGGAGGGGCGGGCGATGGGAGTAAACTACGGCGATGGAGAGATGCCGGAGTGGTTGAACGGACACGTCTTGAAAACGTGCAGGGCTAAAACCCTCGCGGGTTCGAATCCCGCTCTCTCCGCCATTTGTACGGACCGAAGATGCCCCTCCAACTCGAGGGGCATCTTGCCGGCTGATTCGCCTCTGGGCTGAGGGCGAGGCCGGGGTGGGCGGCAGCGGATGATGAAACGTGCCCGGCGCTGCGTGGATTCCTGCCAAAGATTGCGAATGCAGAGATTGGGCATGCAATGAAAAGGGGCTCCCGCTAGGGAGCCCCTTTTTGATTCGATTCGAGCGGGAGCGAGCTATCTGTTCAGGCCGGGCCTGAGCAGATCCGCGACGGGCAAGATTAGCTGTTGCGTGATCTCCTTGTGCGTAAGCCCCAGTTCCAGTCCCTGGTTGAACAACTCGTCTAGCATCTCTGCCGTTGACGGGGTTTCCCCAGGTTTTACGGTGGACAACTGTTCCCGGAGCTGCTCGGCCATAACGCGGATGCGCTCTGCGAAAGCATCGGCCGTCTTCGCCGTGTCCATTGCTGTACCTCCCTGTGGCCGGTGATCCTAACGATACTTCCGGCTCTCTGTGAATAGGTTTCGGCACCGTTTCAGATGTGTGACGTTTCAATCGCACACCTGGGTCAGAGTTTCTCGCCTTCACTGTCTCTGATGCTGTCCCGGGCTCCTTCGATGTGTTCGCCGGGCACGTATAGGCCATGCGGGATGAATGAATCGGGGCCCCATCCTCCGTAGCCGGCGAAATGCGGCTTCACAAATGAGGGTATACCTTCGTTGCTGAGAATGTCAGCCCACAAGCGTGCAAGCATCTCGTTAGGGAACACCTCTACCAGCGATTCGGAGCTCATTGCCAAAGACGTTTCGCAAACCGGATCGCAGTCCAGAGGGACGCCGCTTCGATGAGAGTCATCGCGCCAATCACGAACGTGATGTCGGACCAGAACCCATTGGGGAAGACGCGAACGAGGTAGTCGGTCTGGGTGCTGAAGGTGAAGTTGCCCTCCGGGAACCCGATGTAGTGGAACAGCAGGAAAACCTGTTGGAATGCGACCAGGCTTGCCACGGCGATGATGGCGATGGCTCCCGCTGCGATGATCGAGCCACGGCTGAGCCATGAGCCAACCAGGCCGGCGGCACGTCGCTTGTGGACGTAAATAGTGGCAGCTATCGCGACGGCGAGCACTAACGCCGATAGCGCCTGTACACGATACGTTTTCACGAAGAGTTGCTTGACCTCAGCCATGTGAGAGGCTTCGTCGGCGCCGAAGAGACGCACTTGCGCACCGTTGATCTTGGCAACGACGATGAGGGGCTCGGTATCGCTGCTGAAGTAGTCTTGAATCGTTGCGCCAACGTGGCGCAATTCGACCATCGTGATTCCAGTCCGCGCGGGGACGTGGTTGTGCTCGAAGATCTGCTCGTAGAGCCAGAGCGAATTCGCGGTGATCCGAACGTTGGTCGTCACCAACAGCAGCACGAGCGCCACCGCCGCAACCCAGCCCACCATCCCCCACTTTGCCTGCATGCTTGCGTGATCCTTAATCGCCAATCGCCGACGCCTGGGCCCGCGATAGGGGGGGGCCAGGTGGTACCACTCATCGTGCCTGGCTCCAACTGCTGGTGTCCAGCCGGGGCAGCCTATAATCCGTTCACTCTGGAACAGGAGCGTGATGCCGTGGTTATTTCTGAGTCCATTTCTAACGATAACAGCGCCGGGTTCGGCGCATTGCTGGCGACCTTGCGTGCACTGCGCGACCCAGTCACGGGTTGCCCGTGGGATCTGGAGCAGACGCACCAGACGCTACGCGGCACGTTGATTGAGGAGACCTATGAGGCGCTCGAGGCGCTGGCGTCTGGCGAGGCCAGCGCGTTGGTGGAGGAGCTGGGCGACCTGTTGCTTCAGGTGGTTCTCAGTGCCCAGATAGGGGCGGATGAGGGTACGTTCAACATAGGCGATGTGATCGACTTCCTCAATCGCAAGCTCGTGCGGCGCCATCCGCACGTTTTCGGCGATGCGCAAGCACGGACGGCGTCGGAAGGCATCGGGCATTGGGAGCGCATGAAGGCGGTTGAGCGGGCGGACAAAGGCCAGACAGACAAATCGATGCTGGATGGAGTGCCGAAGGCGATGCCTGCGCTCGCGTATGGGAATGCCGTGCTGGGGCGTGCGAGGCGCGCAGGGTTCGATTGGGACGACCCGGATGCGATTTTCGACAAGATCGGCGAGGAGCTGCGGGAGCTTGCCGCTGAGGAGTCTGCTGCCCGGAAGGAAGAGGAGTTCGGAGATGTGTTGCTGGCGGCGGTGGGAGCTGCAGTGCGAATGGGCATTGATCCCGAGCAAGCGTTGAGCGGTGCGAACGCTCGGTTTTACGGGCGCTTCACGCACGTGGAGCGGGCCGTGCGGGACAGTGGTACTACGCTGGCGGCAATGCCCACGGTCGATAAATTGGCGCTGTGGGATGCGGCGAAGGATGCGCAGCAGACTTCGGGCTAGAACAAGCGATGTAAATGCAGAGCTTCATCTGAAGCGGTTTGCTAATATGTCAGCCGCGACAGCCGTAGTGCTGATGAGAACCCTGAGATGATGAGGAAGAAGAACCCCATGCGCACGATTCGACGCATGACCTTGGCCATGCTGGTCTTGATGCTGAGTACGTTTACGCTTGCCGGCCCTGCGTTCGCGCAGGATTCTGCAGACGTAGCGCTTGACTCTCCCATACGGTCGCTTTTGCTAGACCCATCAGAGATACGCATCGATCTTGATATCGACCTGTTCAATAACGCCGATCAGCGGCGCATCGTGAAATTCGAGCTGCTCAATATCCCTGAGGGCTGGGATATTGGAATCTGGAACGCGTTCTTCGACTTCCGCATCTCAGAGTTGGTGGTTGAACCAACCGAGACCACGCCCGGACAGCGTCCGCGGATGCGGATCCGCTTGCCTGAGACGCGGCCTGAGCCAGGGGACTACTCATTCACGTTGGTCCTGGCCGATGCGCAGAACAGCCGAATCGAGTATGACCGGGCAACGTTCACCATCGGCGTTCCCGAGGGGAAACAAGAAGAACCAGGGACCGTGAAGGTCAGCACGGATTTCCCCGTGCTGCGTGGCCCGGCCAACACCGATTACGAATTCGAGGTCGTCATCAAGAACGAAACAGATGAAGACCACTCGTTTGTACTGATTGGGGTTGCTGTCGATGCAAACAACGAGCCCCTGCCGGGCGGCTGGGAGATCGGTTTCACGCCTTCTTTTGGTGAGCAAAAGCTCATTTCGACGGTTGCGGTTCGTGCTGCCATCGATGAACGCGTCAACGTGCAGGTGACTCCTCCGCTGTTTGTCGCGCCTGGCGAATACACGATTGCAGTGGTCGTTGTCAGTGATGATGAGACCCTCGCTGAAAACATAGAGCTAACTCTGGAAGTCACCGGCAGAGGTGAAATACAGGCCGGAACGCAGTCCGGCCGGTTGAACATGGACGCGACGGCAGGCGAGTCAGCAACGAACAAAGTGCGTTTCAGCAACTTTGGTACCGGTGACCTCACGAACGTCGAACTGAATGCGGACGCACCCCCTCAGTGGGATGTCGAGTTCGAGATCAAGACGGTTGAGACGCTGCCGGTGAATACCCAAATCGATGTTGGGGTGACGATCACTCCTCCGGACAACGCCATTCCGGGTGACTATGAGATCACGTTGCGCGGGCGCAGTCAGAACGCTACCGACACCGTGGTGTTGCGCGTCACGGTGTCGCAATCAACGATCTGGGGGTGGCTCGGTATCGTGCTTGTCATCGCAGTGCTCGGCGCGCTGATGGGCCTCTTCTGGAGGCTTGGTCGCCGATGAGCGAACTGCTGGTCGAAGCTGACGGCCTGGTAAAGGCCTACGGCGATTTTCTAGCGGTGGATGGCCTTAATCTCCGGTTAAGCGAGGGCGAGGTCTACGGCTTCTTGGGCCCCAATGGCTCAGGGAAGAGCACGACCATTCTCATGATGCTAGGGCTTACTGAGCCGACGGCAGGGGGGGTTAAGGTTGTGGGCCATGATCCGATGCGTGAGCCGTTGGAGGTCAAGCGCCAGGTGGGGTACCTGCCCGAGTCCGTGGGTTTCTACGGAGACATGACTGGTCGCGAGAACCTGATGTACACCGCAGACCTGAACAACATTCGCCTGAGCGACGCTAAGGCTCGCATCGACGAGTTGCTCGGCATGGTGGACCTGGTGGAGGCCACGAACCAGCCGGTGGGGCAGTATTCACGCGGCATGCGTCAGCGTCTCGGTCTAGCAGACGTATTGTTGAAGCGGCCCCGCGTGATTATTTTGGATGACCCTACGTTGGGATTGGATCCCACGGGGATCCAGTGGCTGCTGGGAATGATTGAGGACCTGAGTACCAACCAGGGCATCTCGGTGTTCCTGTCGTCACACCAGCTTCACGAAGTGCAACAGGTCTGTCACCGCGTGGGCATCATGTCCCACGGCAAGATCGTTCTGGAGGGCACCGTCGCTGAACTCACAGAGCAGACGGGGTCCGGCGGCTTCGGGCTCGTGCTCGAAGTTCTAGGCGGTGGTGACGAACTAATGACTGCGTTACAAGGGCTGCCGACCGTGACCACCTGCACTCGTGTAGGCAACGAGATTGTGGTGCAAAGCGGCGGCGACGTTCGGGGCCAGGCTACGGCGGCTGTGGTCGCGAGCGGTGCTTTGTTGCTCGGTGCTTCGTCGGAGAATCGCACGCTCGAAGACATTTACCTGCGCTATTTCGCGGGACAGGAGAGCTAGGGGAGTGAGAGCGATTTTCTGGAAAGAACTGGGCGATCACTTTGGCAAGAGGCGTTTCAACCTCATGCTGGGACTAGTCCTTGTCGGAGTTCTATGGGCGATGTTCGTGGACAAGGACGCAATGGTCACTGGCGGAACAGGCTCGTTCTACCTGGACCTGTTCACCACGACATTCGGGGTACCCATCTCTCTGTTGTCGTTCTTGAGCTTCTTCGGCCCGATTATCGGCATTACGCTGGGTTTCGATTCCATCAACAGTGAGCGTACGCAAGGAACGTTGTCGCGCATCCTTGCGCAGCCCGTCTATCGTGACGCCGTGTACAACGGCAAGTTCCTCGCCGGCATATTCACACTGACCATGGTGGTGTTCAGCCTGGGGATCGCTGCCGTCGGCGTGGCGATGTTCCGATTCGGTCTTCCGCCCGGCAGTGACGAGGTGCTCCGACTCATCGGATTCGGGTTCATCACCATCGCGTATCTGTCATTCTGGCTGGCGTTGGCCATGACCGCATCCATCTTCTTGCGGAACGCTGTTGCATCGGCACTGGTGTCCATCGGAATCTGGATAAGCATCAGCTTCTTCATCGTGTTTGCTTCGTCAACTATCGCCGATCGCATCGTCCCGGACATCGAGGACGTCGATGATCAGGCGCGGCACGCGAACGTGCAACTTTGGGTAGGCCGCGTTTCGCCTGAGCGCTTGTTCTCAGAGGCAACGGGTACGCTTCTGGATCCGATCGGCGGTCGTTTCCTGAACCCGTTCGGCGTGGCGCCAGAACGTCTGGAGGGCTTACTGCGATCGCCGGTTTCGGCTGGGCAGAGCCTCCAATTGGTATGGCCTCATATCGTGGTGTTGATAGCGATGATCGCGTCGCTCATGAGCGTCTCCTACGTCCGGTTTATGCGCGAGGAGATTCGCTCCTAGCCTTTTTGTAGCAGGGGGGTCACGCGTGCCGTCGTCGCCTTATAGCTATGCCCAGCGCCTGTTGTCCGATGCTGACATCGCGTTCGTTGCGGATGGCGATCCCCCGGTCGGCGACGCACTTGCCCATCTACGCCACCTACTGGCAGTTGACGAGCGTACGCGGGCTGATGTGCTCGGTCGCGAGCGCCTGTTCAGCCGAGTGCTCAACTTGGATGACGCGTTGGTACGGCTCTCGCCTCGTCTTTTCTTTGAAGTGCTCTTGCGCCGGTCGATCTACGAGATTGGCCATGCGTCGCACGTGCTGGAGCGTGCGGGCTCGGATCGGGTGCCATTGTTCCTAGGGGAGGATGAGGTGCGGATCGTTTCTCTGCCGATGATCATCGACTACCTGGCCGATATGCTGGCCTCGTTTACCAAGATCCATAGCCATACGGCACGTGTTCGAGTGCGCCGCGGGGTGTGGCGGAAGTCGCGCTACAGCGATTTGGACGTGCCGAGCCTCCTGCGGCTCGCTACCGAGGCCGATGGGAGGGAGCAGCAGCGGACTTACAAGCGCGCCGCTGATGCCAGCCTCCTGATCTTGGGTGTGTTCCCCGATTTTCCGGCCACCGCGACACGCTACCCAGGAACAGGGATGCTCAGAGGGCGCGGCGCAAGACTTACGACGGAGGAGTATGAACATGTCGCGTCAACCGCCTTTAGGCTTGCGGCGGAGCATGGTGAGACCAAGAAGCCGGAGGCGGAGCCGATGCTCATGCTGAGTGACAACGTGATCGATGCCAAGCGCCCGCTGAATTACTTGGCGGACCACTACTTGCGGTTCAAGCGCGGCTCGCTGTTCGGTATGGGGTCATGACCGAACTTGCGTGTGGCTACGCGACAGAGGGTCAGGGGGTAACGCCGCTGGCTGCTGCGCTGGAGTGTGGAGCGCTGTTGGATCAGGGTTTCCAGGTGACTTTGGTCAAGCTGGGCGATGCACACGCGGTTGCGGCTGCGTTGGTCTCGGGCGAGATAGCGGTGGGAAACCTCGCGGCGCCGGGCTTGGTGGATGCGGTGGCCAAGGGCGCTGATCTGGTGTTCATCGCAGGTGGCGTCAATCAACAGTTCCTGGTGGGAGGTTCTGGCGCGACGTTGGCAAGCGTTGCTGGCCGCCCACTTGGCGCGAGTAGGCAGGCGGATCTGACGGATTTCCTGGTGCACCTGACTATGATCGAGGTGCTTGCCGCACCGAGTGAGGTGCGGTTCGTCGGGGGCAGCAGAGCACGGTTGCAGGCGCTGTTGGATGGCACCGTGGCCGCGACGCCGCTGTCACCGCCGGTGGCCATCGAGGCGAGGCTGGCGGGATGCCCGTGGCTGTACGACTACGGCGAGTTGGGGTTGAACTTCGCCATCGGGGGAATCGCCGTGGCACGGTCGTTCTTGGAGGCTCAGCCTGAGTTGGTGAAGCGGTTGCTGCGGGGCTATCTGGAGGGCCAGCGCGTTTACAAGAGCGACCGTGAGTTCGGGATCGGCGTGCACGAGAAGTATGGCGAAGTGTCACGCCAGGTGGCGGAAGAGACGTACGACGTCACCCGCGACGGATTCCGGGATGTGCCCGATCCTGCGACCGATGGCATGCGCAGGTTGATCGCATTCTGGCAACAGGCGGGCACCTTGCCCGCCGATTTCACTCTCGAACGCGTGGTGAACCGGTCACCGGTCGTCGCCGTCTGCGGCGAACGCGACCTGTGGGAACCTTGATCCTCAGCTTGGTCGCCTAGAGGTCGAAGCAGCGCGCGGCGTTGTCCCACATGAGCTTACGCCGGACCTCATCGCTCAGTGGCCAGTCGTCGATCGTGTTCACCGAAACGGGGAATCGCGACTCTGCGTGGGGGTAGTCGGAGCCGAACATGAGAATGTGGTCTCCGAGGATCTCAGAGACCATGCGGACCATGTCGGGGCCTTCATGCAGGACGATGGAGCAGAAGAAGCGCCCGTCGGTCATGTACTCGGTCATCGATCGCTGGAGGTTCTCCGCGACGTAGCCCATGTAGACGACCTGGTCCTCCATACGTTTCGCCCAGAATGGGAGCCAGCCGAAGCCAGATTCCATCACCGCGTATTTCAGATTGGCGTACTTGTCGAAGAGTCCCGAGCCGAAGAAGGCGGCGACTGATCGCATGGCGCCCCAGGGATGACCAGCGGTCCGGCCGAGGAAGGGGTTCTCCCAGAGATCTCGATAGCCGGGGTAGCCGGTCGCGAACGAATGGTGGCACACCGTGAGGCCAGCGTCGTCGACCGCTGCCCAGAGTGGGTGCAGGTCGGGGTGGTCGATGGGGTAGTCCAGCGGGAGATCGAGGTAGATGCCCTTGGCCCATTTCTTCCCGCCCCAGGCCTTCACTTCAGCGACTGATGCCTGAACGTCACGCGCCGTCGTGAAGATCATTGAGTAGAGGCGGTCGGGGTACTGGGAGCAACTGTGGTCCAGGAACCGGTTCAGCGCCTGGATGAACGCGATATCTACCGCCGGGTCGGTGTGGCCAGTGAAGGCGCTGGGTACCAGGATCTGGGCATCCATGCCCTCCTCGTCCATCTCAGCGACCCGTGTGTCGAGGAGGTGATCTTCGACACCGAGTGTAGGGTAGCGCTCGCCCATGAATTGCTGGAAGTGGCGTTCCTCCTTTTCACGAGGTCCGGCTTCGCCGAGGTGTCGCGGTTTGCCGGCTCCCCAGCCGCCTCCGCGGGCGAATCGGTACCAGTGCCGATAGGGAGGCTCGATGGTCTGCCCTGCCCTGCCCGTCTTGACCGGCGTTTTGAACTCTTCTAGCTCTGGTAGCCGTGCGACCATCGCTTTGTCCAAAAACTGGACAATGCTCTCGGCGGCGGGCTGGAAATGGGTATCGGCGTCAAAGACTTTTTGCCGGTCGGCCATAAGGGGGGCACCTCTCACGGGAACGTTCAACTCAGGGGAGTTTCGCCTGACGCTCGACGAACTGCAAGCAGAGGGAAGCTCAGAGGCGGCTGGTAGACTTGAAGTATGGATACACGTGAAGACTCAGGCGCGGGCTTTGCCGGATCGGGCTTCGTCCGAGAGCGCCAAGAGCAGTGGGAAGCGGAGCGCCTTTCCCCTCTTGCCAGTCTGAGTGCCCAAACCAAGGGACGTCTGATCATCGAGCCACGAGATGCGTTGCGGACCGAGTTCCAACGCGACCGCGACCGCGTCATTCACACGAAGGCATTCCGCAGGCTGAAGCACAAGACGCAGGTGTTCGTGGCGCCCATCGGCGATCACTTCGTGACGCGGTTGACGCACACGCTCGAGGTCACGCAAATCGCGCGCACCATCGCTCGATCGCTGCGGCTCAACGAAGACTTGGCGGAGGCAGGGGCGCTCGGCCATGACGTAGGGCACACCCCATTCGGGCACATCGGTGAGCAGGTGCTCGATGCATTGCACCCTGGCGGGTTTCGGCACAACGAGCAGAGCCTGCGGACCGTCGACGTGCTTGAGAAGGATGGCGCGGGCCTCAACCTGACGCACGAAACGCGACAGGCGATCCTGCGCCACTCGAAGCCGAGAGGTGATTTCCTGAACGCGACCGAGCTCGATGAACTGACACTGGAGGCGCAGGTGGTGCGGGCGTCGGACGCGATCGCTTACCTCGCTCACGATATCGGTGACGCGATCCGTGCGGGTGTATTGGGCGAGTCCGATCTGCCCGTGGACGCTCGGGAAGTGTTGGGCACTCGGCACTCTCAGAGACTCGATTCCATGGTGAACGATGTCGTTGCGTCGTCTTGGGCGTGCGCTGGTTACGATTCGCTGGCGCCGGTTGGCCATCGGCCCCGCTTGAGCATGAGCCCGCAGGTGAGCGGGGTCGTGACCCAGCTGCGAGAGTTCATGTTCGACAACGTGTACGTGCCTGCAGGCCAGGGTGCTGAGGGCGAGAACGCTCGCGTGATCGTCGAGTTCCTGTATGGACACTTCCTCAAGAACGCTGGCGAGATACCGGAGCATTATTTCCTCCGCAACGATTCGGTCGATCTGGTCGCGCTGGACTACATCGCCGGCATGACCGACCAGTTCGCGTTGCATACGGCCGAAGGATTACGGCCCGGCATCGCTAGCGACGTTTTCGTTGGCCGCGTTTAGCGAGTGCTCCGGGCTCGTTGGTGGGCCAATCCGCATGAAGTCGGTGAGAGATCCGTTTGACTGCGCTGCGCTCCGCTCCGCTCGGAGTGACGCTAATGGGGGAAGGTGGACGGCGCGCGCGGTCATGGGCGTTGGCGTAGGTCTGGGCCGCCGTCTGGAGCCGCTTGGTCGCGAGGGTGACTGGCGTCCAGTTCTTCAATGAAGCCCCGCAGGAACGACCCGACACGGTCCGCACTGTTGCCGTCCTGGTAGGGATCTATCTCGCAGAGGTAGGCGCTGACGTCGCCTAGCGGTTGCTGTTCGCGCGCTTCTGCGTAGCTGGCGCGAGGGCAATCGATGGCGGGGAGGGGCTCTGGCAGCGTCGGGGCATTCGGTGCGCCCTCGTTCCCAGCCAATGCTTTGCAGGAGGTCGCCATCGGGGCCATCGAGGCCGAGGGAAGAATCCGCGAATAGGGTCGGGACGCCTGCGGCGGCGGTGAGGAATCCGGCGGAGCTGACGCTAGAAGCAACGATCGTGCCTGCGACGGCGTGGGATACGCGCTGGAGGTGATGGTAAACGGTGCTTCCGGCGGGATGCGGCGTTGATTGATCCCACCCACGCTGCTGGATGGCAAGGCGTGGTTGACGCAGACGAAACGCTTCCGTAAGGCGGAGGCCGAGGGTGGTCGAGGTCCGATAGCGCACGCCGTGCACTGGATGCGTGAGGGCGTAGAGAAGAATCGTGACGCTCTCAGCGAGCGGTTGCTAGCGGGCCACTAATGCCGCGCGCTAGCTCTTGAGCGCGTCGGCGAGGTACTCGACGACGTGGCGGGGGCGCTTGGACGTAAAGTGGTCGATCTGCTGGCGGCAGGAGATTCCGCTGATAGCCACACTCCATTCACGCTTGTCGTCGGCTTCGATGGCGGGGAAGAGCTTCAGAGAGCCCATGGCCTCGGACATGTCGTAGTGCTCAGCCTCGAAACCGAACGTGCCCGCCATGCCACAGCAGGCGGAGTCGATGAGCTCTGCTTTGATGCTGGCAAGCTCGAGCGAGCCCATCGTGGGGCTGGTGCCGACGATGGCTTTCTGGTGACAGTGGCCGTGGACCTGGACGGCAGGTAGGTTGTGCTCACGGAAGATGGCTTTCACGGCGTCGGGCTCGGTCTCGGCGATCTGCATGAGGAGCTCGTCGAGCATGACGGCGTGACCGGCAACGACCCTGGAATCATCATCCCGCAGGAGATCGGGGTACTCGTCACGCAGGGTGAGCAAGCAGGATGGCTCGGTGCCGACGATGAGAGTCCCCTGGCGGGCGTGGGGCACGAGAGCGGCGACGTTCATCTTGGCCCAGTCTCGTGCCTTGGAGAGCTGGCCCTTGGAGATCAAAGGCCTGCCGCAGCATTCTTTCTGGGCTTCAAGCAGAACGTTGTAGCCGAGAGCTTCGAGGATGCGAACGGCGGCTTGGCCAACTTCGGGGTGCATGAATTCGGTGAAGGTGTCGTTGAAGAGGACGATATCTCCCCTCGTGACTGAAGCCTTACCCGCGTTCTTCTTGTGCCAGGAGCTGAAGCGCCGAGTGGCGAACTTGGGGAGGGGGCGCTTCTTGGAGATACCCATAAACTTCTCAGTGAGCATTTTGGTTAGCGGGAGCGAACCTAGGAGGTTGGTGATGGGGGCGATCCGTTGGCCGATAGCGCTGAGCTTGGCGATCTCACCGAAGGCGCGAGCTCGCATGGGGACGCCGTGGGCGTCGTAGTACTTGGCGAGGGTTTCGCTCTTAAGCTTTGCCATGTCGACGTTGGAGGGGCACTCGGCCTTGCAGGCTTTGCACTCAACGCAGAGGTCGAGAGTGTCTTGGAGGCGCTTGCCGGACAGCTCATCGGCGGGGAGTGCGCCGCTGATGATCATGCGCATCATGGTGGCGCGGCCGCGGGTGGAGTGCTCCTCCTCGCGAGTGACCATGAATGAGGGGCACATGCCGCCGTCGAGCTTGCGGCAGGCGCCCTGGCTGTTGCACATCTCGATGTGCCTAGCCATGCCACCGTCGTTGGTGAAGTCGAGGTAGGTGGCGACCTCCAGGTTGTTGGTGGAGGGGCCTATGCGCAGGTTTTCGCGGATGCCCGGGGTCTCGATGATCTTGCCAGGATTCATGATGGAGTCAGGGTCGAAGGCCGTTTTGAGATCCTTGAACGCCTGGTAGATGTCGGAACCGAACATCTTCTCCGTGAAGACGCCGCGGACGATGCCGTCGCCGTGCTCGCCGGTGAGGCTGCCGCCGAACTCGAGGACGAGGCCGGCGATCTCCTCGGCGATGGCCGCCATGGTTTCGACGCCGTCAGAGGTCTTTATGTTGACCATCGGGCGGATGTGCAAGCAGCCGGTGGAGGCGTGGCCGTAGTAGGCGGATTCCGTGCCGTGGCTGTTGACGATCTCCTCGAAGCGGCGGACGTACTCCGGCAATTGCTCTGGGGAGACGGCGGTGTCCTCGACGTAGGGTAGGGGCTTGGAGTCACCCTTGATGGCCATGGCGAGGCCGAGGCCTGCCTCCCGGAGTGCGTACCAGCGACGTTGAGTGTCGGGGTCGGAGGTGATCATGGTGGCGTAGCCGAGCCGCCGGTGCTCCATGTCCGCTTTCATGGCGGCAAGCTTGGAGTCGACCTCGGCCTGCGACTCACCGTAGAACTCGACGAAGAGGATCTCGCGAGGGTCACCCATGAAGTTGGTGAGCAGGTGGCGGTAGCCGTCGTTGACCTTGCAGTTGTCGATGATCATGTGGCCGATGAGCTCGACCGCCGAGGGGCTGTGTTCGAGCAACGGGACGGCGGCTTCCATGCATTCGATGAGGTCCGTGAAGTGAAGGACACCGAGGCCCTTGAAGGTGGGGAGGGGAACCAAGTTGACCTTGGCTTCGGTGACTGCGATGAGGGTTCCCTCTGAGCCGACAGCGATCCGGGTTAGGTTCATTGGAGCCTCGCCGGTGAAGTCGTCGAGGTTGTAGCCCATGACGCGGCGGAGAATCTTGGGGAAGCGGCGCTCAATCTCGTCGATGTTCTCGTGGGCGAGACGGCGCACCTCCCGGTAGATGTGGCCTTCAAGGTCGTCCTGGAGCATCTTAGCTTCCAGGGGCTGACCGTTGATGGGCGCGAAATGGGTGCGGGTGCCATCGGACAGGAGCGCGTCGACCTCGAGGATATGGTCGAGGGTCTTGCCGTAGATGACGGAGTGTGGGCCGCAGGAGTTGTTGCCGATACCACCACCGACGGTGGCGCGCTGGCTGGTGACGGGGTCAGGGCCGTACATGAGGCCATGCTGTCGGACGGCGGCGCTAAGGTGGTTGTTGACGATGCCTGGCTGGACGCGAGCCCAGCGTTCTTCGGGTGAGACCTCGATGACGTTGTGCATGTACTTCGAGAAATCGATGACGATGGCGTGGTTGGTGGTCTGGCCGGCAAGGCCAGTGCCGCCACCGCGGGGCATGACGGGGATGCCGAATTCTTTGGCGGTGGCCATGGTGGCCGCGACGTCGTCTGCGGACTTGGGGACGACGACCCCGACGGGGACCATCTGGTACATGGAGGCGTCGGTGGAGTACAAGAGCCGGTTGTAGCGGTCCATGCGGACCTCACCGGCGATGCGTCCTTTGAGGCGTTCGGCAATGGCGCCGATCTCGTTCTCTGTGAGGTTGGCGGCTCTCTGGGTCGTTTCGTACAGCAGGGGCATTTGGCGCTCCGTGTCTCGCATGGGTGCGGCGATTTTATTGGACGCAGGGTGAGAGGGAAAGCGGGGGAAGTGAGAGATCCTTCTGCTGCACTCAGGATGGCGTTAACTCGAGAAGACGCTACGGAGCGCCGCTCCGCACAGATGACGATGGGGGGGGGCGTCCGAGGACCGGATCGCCTTGACACTCCTCATGGTACCTCTTAGGGTTCGGGCCATAGGGCCGGTTCAGGAGGGTATCCATGACCGAACAGGACGAGCATCGATCAGGTCATGTT
>CAUZFB010000030.1:0-26769 GCA_963579135.1 Dehalococcoidia bacterium
CTGACGTCGCGGGCGATGCGGAAGATCGGTGAGAAGGCGCTGTCCGACATCTTCAAGATGATGCACGGTGGTCAGGTTGGCGATCATAACCGCGATAAGAAGGGCTTCGGAATCGAGCTGACGGATGAGACGAAGCGCTGGGAGTTCGGCGATCCGCTGACTCTGAACACGCAGAAGACGGTTGCCAATGCGGTGATCAGGAACGGCAAGGGTACTCCGGTGAAGCTGTTGCCCGAGGATTTCGAGATCGACCAGACGATCACGCAGAGTATGGCGTCCACGGTGATCGCGTTGGATATGAGCGCGTCGATGATGTGGGCGGGGTACTTCCAGGCTGGTCAGCGGGTTGGTCTGGCACTGGATACGTTGATCAAGTCCAAGTACCCGAAGGACAACGTGACTACGTTGGCGTTCTCGTACTTCGTGTTGCCGGTGGATTCGACGATGCTGCTGGACACGTACTGGGTGGAGTACGGCGGTGGGACCAACTTCCAGGAGGTCTTGCGGTACTCTCGCGAGGTGCTGAAGCGGCAGGGCGGGAATAATAAGCAGATCATCCTGATCACCGACGGCGAGCCTTCGACCTATAACTACACGGGAGAGGAACACTGGGAAGATACGTTCGAGTTGCCGCGTAATGTGTACGACGATGACGCGATGATGGGCTGGGGCGGTCGACGAAGCCGGCGCTACGGGAGCGTGGTGGAGGAGACTCTGAAGGAGGTCCAGCGCTGCACGAAGGATGGGATCACGATCAATACGTTCATGCTGGATCAGAGCCCGGCGCTGCTGGAGTTCGTGAAGATGATGACGAAGATCAATAAGGGCCGGGCGTTTATCGCTTCGGCCCAGGATCTTGGTACGTATGTTGTGGCCGATTACTTCAACATGCGCAATACGGTCATCCGCTAGCCGTGAGCTAGGTCTTTGCACGACCACTGGCTGCCGCGTGGCAATGGCGCAGGCGGGTTGCTTGGCTAGGCGTGGTAGCAGTAGGGACATATCGTTCTTTGAAGCGCATGTCTAGGAAGCCGTGGACGATGGTTTGGGTGATGTGCTCGGGGTCTGGGATGCGGAGGTCGCGCTGGCCAACTGGGCGAGGTAGCTCGCGAGGGGCGTGACGGTGAGCATAGGAACTCCGTGCCCAGCGACCGATCGTATGTCCCTCGTTCCATATGGCATCTGCGGCCTAAAGTTGGCTCCGTTTCCGCTTGGTCGTCCTCACCCCCCCTCGCTAACCCATCGTCGGATAGACCAATGCCTTCAACAACAGAGCATTCCATATGGACTCAGTCGTGATGCTATCCCTTTGTGAACGAAGGGGATTGAGTAGGGCATGGCAATAATATCTATAAGGATATAACTGCCGTGCCTTACATATAGGGCGTGTGGAATCGAACGCCAGATTGAGGGCGCTTTGGTTTGGCTCGGCAGATGACTACCGAACAGAACCCATCCGAAAGGCAGATGACCCGCAGGGGCCTAATCCCCGAAGGCGGGCATGACTTGTTCGATGAAGGCTTGGGTGGCTTCGAGGTCGAAGGGGGCGCGCATGGCGAGGTTGATCTGTTGGGCGCCGGCGTCGATGAATCGGCCGATCTGGTCGATGGCTTGGTCGGGAGTGCCGAGGATCTGGCCGTGGTAGCGGGGGTCTTCGGGGCCCCAGGGCAGGTTGTTGCGTTTGTGGTTCGCTTCTTTCTCGTTGGTGCCCATGTAGAAGCCGAGGTTGATAGCGTTGTTCATGGTGGCTGGATCACGGTCGATGGCTTCGCAGGCTTGGGCAACGATGCCAAGTTTATGCGCGAATACATCAGCGGCGACGTAGGCGCCGTTCCAGGCATCGGCGTATTTAGCGGCGGCGGGGATGGTGCGCTTTTCGCCTGCGCCGCCGATCCAGATCGGGATTTTGTCTTGGATGGGTTGGGGGACGTTGTAGGCGTGGTCCATGGTGAAATGCTGGCCTTGGAAGTTGGCTTCGCCTTCGTGGAGCATCTGACGGACAATCTGGGCGGTCTCTTCGAGCATGTCTTCGCGGACGCCGGGGCGGGGGAAGTCGATGCCGAAGGCGCGGTATTCAGGCTCGTGCCAGCCGGCGCCGAGCCCGATCTCTACACGTCCGTTGCTGAGGTGATCGATGGTGGTGGCGGCTTTGGCGATGATGCCGGGGTTGCGGTAGGCGGATGAGAAGACGAGGCAGCCGACACGGACGTTGGTGGTCTCGAGGGCGAGGGCGCTCATGATGGCGATGGTTTCGAATGCGGGCCGCTGGCCGCCGTCGGGAGGTGATTCGAAGTGATGGTCCCAGATGGAGATCCAGTAGAAGCCGGAATCGTCAGCGAGGCGCCAGAGGTTGCGGAGCTCTTCGTAGGTGCAGTCCTGCTGTCCTGTTTGTAGGCCGAATTTCATGAGGGGCTCCTGTGGGCCGGGCGAAGCGGTTAGGGACGTGCGGGGTTATTTTAGGCGATGGTGGAGCGGGGACGGTAAGAGACGCATTCGACTGCGCTGGTGCTGCGCTCAGGATGACGCGCGGGGCTGACCGTTATGGAATGGACGTGGTAGACTAAATGAGTCCACAGATTTCGAGTTGCCCTCCTGGTTCCCCCGTCCGACACGCCGGGCTTTCAGCCGGTGCCTCCGATCTATTGGCAAAATGAATGCTTAAGGAGCACTACATGAAAGTTTTTGTCGGAAATCTCAGCTTCAACACCAGCGATAACGACCTGCGAGATGCCTTCGCCCCCTACGGTGAGGTTCTTAGCGCACAGGTCATCACGGACCGCGAGACCATGCGCTCACGCGGGTTCGCGTTCGTCGAAATGTCAGATGATGCGGCTGCTCAGCAGGCCATCGGTAGCTTGAACGGGACGGAACTTCAGGGCCGCTCGCTCACCGTGAACGAGGCCAAGCCTCGCGAAGACCGCGGTCCCCGCGGCGGTGGCGGCGGTGGTGGTTCCCGCTGGTAGGTCTCTAAAGATTCGCGAACGTCCCTCCGGTGTCGGCGGGGGACGGTCGTGGAGATGCTCCGCTGCACTCGCGTGGGAGCGCCGATTTATTTGGGCAAACCCTTAGGGTGCGAGCGGATGCATAGTGACGATGCAGTTTGACTTGGTACATCCCTGTCTTTTCATACGTCTCAGACAACTCGATGCCTATAGGCATCGAGTTGTCTCGGCCTGAGTGTCATGTTTGATGCTCTGGCCGGTTCGGTCGTGAGCGGAGTATGTTGATGGGTGAGTGTTGCTGATTGCGATTGCGTGTCCCTGATTGGTGAGATTTGCGGGTGATGTGCCCGTGAGTCTCTGTTAGCTTGGACCGTTGGTAGAAGGTGACGAGGTGCCCGTGTTGCAGCAGCAGGAGCGTTCGGCAGAGTTAACTGTGGTTATTCCCGACCCGAATGCAGACGTCCCCGACCCAATCGTGGGGACCAAGAAAAGCCCGAGGAAGACGGGCGCGGCCGTGGCTGCGTTGGCGCCCGCTGAGGCTGTGGTTCGAGCCGCCGCCGCGCAGGAAGAGGCCGATAGCTTCGAGGTGATCGACGATCCGGTCCGCGTGTACCTACGCGAGATTGGCCGCATCCCTCTGCTCACGGCGGCGGATGAGCGACGCCTGGCTCTGGAGCATGCCTCGGGTAGGCATGTCGAGGTGGCGGAGGCGGAGATACTGCTGGAGACCGGGCGCCAGCCCCCCCCGTTCGAGACGATCAAGTTGCTGCTCAAGCGCCTGGAGAGCCGTGCGTGGCTGCTGGAAGCGATTGCGGAGTATCGGGCGATTGAGGAGCCACTGACGCTCGGTATGTTGCTGACCAACGAACTTTTACGGCAGGCCATCGACGGTCAGGTCGACCAAGAGATGCTGGAGACGTTCGCTGAGCGCTGGTCGATGGAGGCGCGGGCTGTCAGCCAGGAGATAGCGCAACTAGCCCTCGACAGCTATGTGCTGCCCGAGAAGATGCTGGGCGCTGTGGGGGCTGACGTGCGTGTGACATCGCTCTCGGAGGTGATGGAGGACGCGGATATCCGGCAGCGCATCGAGTCAAATGAACCGGTGTTCAGCCGGCACGCAGACCGATTGAAGCGCCAGGGCGCGCTTGCGAAGGCGCGACTTGCCGAGGCGAATCTGCGGTTGGTCGTGAGCGTTGCGAAGAAGTACATGGGCCGTGGTATGGCGCTACTGGACCTGATCCAGGAGGGTAATATCGGCCTGATCCGGGCGACCGAGAAGTTCGATTACCGAAAGGGTTTTAAGTTTTCTACGTATGCGACGTGGTGGATCCGCCAGGCGATTACCCGAGGTATTGCCGACCAGGCGAGGACGATCCGTATCCCGGTGCATATGGTCGAGAACAAGAACAAACTGAGCCGTATCAGCCGTCGATTGGTTCAGGAGTTGGGCCGCGAGCCGACCCTTGCGGAGATCGGGATCGGCATGGAAGTCTCTGCGGAGCGAGTCGAGGAGATTCTGAAGCTCACTCATGAGCCTGTTTCGCTAGAGACCCCCGTCGGTGATGAGGGGGATGCCCACTTGGGCGATTTCGTTCAGGACCGGGATAGCGTGTCCCCGGAAGATGCAGTGGCATACGGACTGCTACGTGACCAGGTCGAGGAAGTTTTGTCTGCGCTGAGCGAACGCGAGAGCAGCGTGCTCCAGCTTCGGTTCGGCCTGACAGACGGCCGTAGCCGCACGCTGGAGGAGGTCGGTAGCGTTTTTGGCGTAACACGCGAGCGTATCCGGCAGATCGAGGCGAACGCTCTTCGCAAGCTGCGCGACCCGAAGCGGTCCCGCAAGCTCCGTGATTTCCTGGAGTAGCGGGTCGCTGATCCTGTGGCACCGATTTATGAATCGCCCACGTATGGGCAAAAAGAATGCGCTCGTATCTGCTACGAGTGAGTAAAAGAACGTGCTCGTATCTGTTATGAGCCGAGGAGAACCAACGACGAATGACGACCCTAGAGACTCCGGTGACCTTGGCCAACTTGTCCAAGCTTGTACGGCCAAGTACTGACGACCGTAGCGGCTGGCAACGACTGAGCGCTTGGCTAGAGGCCACGCTCGAACGCAAGGACTAGGCGCAGGCGCCAGTTACGGTGAACCCATAATGATCAGTCAGTCGATGGGATACGGAGGGGTTAGTCGAGCCGCTGGGCGAGGTCCTGCACCCACGCTTTGACGTCGTCGGCGTAGTCGGGGTGCTGGAGTGCCAGCTCGACTGCGGTTTCTAGCAGGCCGAGTGGGGTGCCGGCGTCGTAGCGTTGGACATCGAGGCGACAGGCGTGGACGGGCTCGCGTTTGGCGAGTATGTCGATGCCGTCCGTCAACTGGATCTCGCCGACGGCGCCTGCTGTGATGGCTTCCAGGCATTCGAAGATAGCAGGGGTGAATACGTAGGGCCCGAAGATCGCGAGGTCGGACGGCGCTTCTGCCGGCTGGGGCTTTTCAACGGTGTGAGTTAAGAGCAACTCGGTGGCGGATACGGAATCACCGGCGGCGACACCGTAGCGGCCTACTTCTCCGGTGGGCACTTGCTTGACGCCGATGACACTGGAGCCGAGACGTTCGAAGGAGTCGAGTATCTGGCGGGTGGCTGAGGGCTCACCAAGTAGGATTTCGTCGGGGAGGTAGACGATGAATGGTTCGTCGCCGACGGCTTCTTTGGCACAGAGGACGGCATGCCCGAGGCCCAGGGGCTGCTCCTGAATCACCGATATGATGGTTGCCATCCGCGAGACGCGTTGGACCTCGGCTAGCTTGGGGCTCTTGCGATTCTGGAGCGCTTGTTCAAGCTTGGGGAGGATTTGGAAATAGGCCTCCATTGCTTCTTTGCCCTCGGACGTGACGAGAATGATGCGCTCGATGCCAGCCTCGACAGCCTGGTCGACTGCGTACTGGATGACCGGCTTGTCGACCAAGGCGAGCATCTCTTTGGGTACGGCTTTTGAGACGGGCAAGAATCGGGTGCCGAATCCGGCTGCTGTGATGACTGCTGTTCGAACGTGCATCGTGGGATAAGTTTACCAGTGGGGTGAATCCGTTATTCTGTGGTGCGTATGTCTGAACGAGCTCGCCATATCTTTTACATGATTGCGTTCCCTATGGGGCACTTTGCGGTGGACACTCCGAGCGGTGCGCTGTGGCTCATCGCGCCAGCTGTTGGCTTGGCGTGGGGACTTTCGCCGGCCGAGATCGGTTTGTTGATCACCGCGCACACGCTGGGTGCAGGGATCGGATACTTGCCTTCGGGGATCCTGGGGGACCGGGTGAGCCGGCGCGGCCTGATGCTGACAGCGGCCATCTGGTGGGCGGGTCTGGGTTATCTGGCTGCGTCGGCGGCTCCGGGGTTCTGGAGCCTGGCGTTGCTGTTGGGTCTTGGCGGCATTGGCTCCGGGGCGTGGCACCCGATGGCGACGGGGACAATGGTGCAGCACATGCCGGAGCGCCGGGCCCTGGCGCTTGGCTTGCATCTGACGGGTGGGATGCTGGCAGAGGTGGCAGGCCCGCTGATGGTGGGGTTCCTGCTGGGCTACGTTGAGTGGCGATTCGCGTTCCGGCTCGCTGTGATTCCGGCTGTGCTGATGGGGTTGGCGATGCTCTATTTCCACCGTCATGTGGCGGTGTCAGGGGAATCGGCGATCACGAAAGCGGAACTGCGCGATGTGATGAGCGTGTGGAAGACGCCAGCGGGAATCGCGATGTTCGGCCTGGGCGTGAGCTATAGCATGGCATTCATCGCGCTGCTGGCGATGACTCCTTTGTTCTTCCAGGATTTCCATGGCCACTCGACCGCGTGGACGGGCGGGGCGTTCGCGGTGATGCTGGTGGGCGGCGCACTGGCGGCTCCGCTGATGGGACAAGCCTCTGATCGATTCGGTCGCAAGCAGATGGTGGTGGTGGGCTCGATTGTGGGGGCGTTGGGTATTTTGCTGGCGGCTTTCACAGACAACACTGCGCTGATGCTGGTGGGTGCGACGGTGGGTGCGACGACGTTGTCGGGCGTACGGCCGGTGTATCTGGCGGCGGCTGTGGAGATGGCGGGCAAGCGGGAGTCGACGTCGTTGGGTTTGATCTATGCGGTGATGGACGGTATTGGCGCTACCGGTGGTCTGCTGGCGGGGCTGGCGGGGACGAACGATCTGCGTTATGCGCTCGTATTCGCGGCGGGGGCGTCGCTGGTGACGAGTGCGTTCGCGTTGGCGCATCCGTTCGCGGTGCGTGACGTGAGTGCGTATCTGGCGGTGGAGGGCGCCTAGCCGCTGGGCATGCATGGTACGATATTGCTGGCCGTGCTAGATGGGGAGTTAGCGGTGCCCTGTACCCGCAATCCGCTACAGCGGGGTTGAATTCCTCCTCTAGGGTCGGTCCTAACACCTCTTGCTCGGACAGGGGCATTGATAGCTGGGCCCTGCGCGGCGGAGCCCTGTGAACCCCGTCAGATCCGGAAGGAAGCAGCGGTAAGCGGAGCGCTTTGAGTGCCGCAGACCAGCCTGGCTTGAGTTCAGGTCCAATGGGTTAAGTGTTGGGTCACCGGTTCGACGGGGGGTGCACGGCTCTCTACTGTTAGGTAGGCCCCGGACTTATGTCCGGGGCCTTTGTTTGTTTTGGGGAGGGGGAAGTGAGGGGCGCACTCGAGTGATTCAGGGCAGGCTTTTCGGCTGCGCTGGCGCTGCGCTCAGGAAACAGAGGGACGTTTCGCTGAGGGACGTGAGGCGAGGCTGTTGACCTGGTAGCATCCGCGCTTGAGAGCGGCAGTTGGTGTGCGGGGTGGCAACGAGCAGGAGGAGATGGGATATGCACGAGGATGTTTGGGTGGAGCAGCTGAGTCCGTTCAAATTCTTGGAGCGGAGTGCGGCGGTGTACCCGGAGAAACCGGCAATCGTGTACGGGGAGACGACGTATACATATGGGCAGTTCAAGAATCGGGTTAACCAACTGGCGGGTGCACTGCGGAACGCGGGGGTGAAGAAGGGCGATCGCGTGGCGTTCATGGTGCCGAATATCCCACAGATGCTGGAGGGGCACTTCGGCCCGATGAGCATCGGTGCGGTGCTGGTGGCGGTGAACACGCGGCTGGCGGCGAGGGAGATCGAGTACATCATCAACCACTGCGGGGCGAAGGTGGTTGTGTTCGACTCCGAATACGCTCCTATCTTCCGGGAGATCAAAGGGAAACTCCCGGAGGTCGAACTGCTCGTGCAGGTGCTGGATGTGGCTCCGAAGGCTGATGACATCCCGGGCCCGGATTATGAAGAGTTCTTGGCGTCGTCGCCGGAGGGCGTGCATCGGGAAGATCTGGACTCCGAGCTCGATACGGTGACGATCAACTACACGTCCGGGACGACGGGCTTACCGAAGGGCGTCCAGTACCATGCGCGAGGCGCGTATCTGAATGCACTGGGCGAGCTGATCGAGTCCGGGCTCAATTGGCGCAGCAATTACCTGTGGACGTTGCCGATGTTCCATTGCAATGGTTGGTGCAACACGTGGGCGGTTACTGCGGCGAGCGGCACACATATATGCCTGCGGCGGGTCGATCCGATCGATGTTTACCGGCTGATCGAGGAGCGCGGTGTGACGCACATGTGCGGGGCACCGACAGTGCTGACGGGGATGTACTCGTCGCCATCGGCTGTGGGCCAGGACCTGAGTGGCCTGACGATTGTCACTGCTGGGGCGCCTCCGGCGCCGGCCGTGGTGCGGGCGATGGAGGCGATGGGGGCGACGATCCTCCATGCCTATGGGCTGACGGAGACGTATGGCCCGCACACGATGTGCGAGGCCCAACCGGAGTGGGACGCTCTATCGCCCGACGAGATGGCTGTGGCGAAATCTCGCCAGGGCGTTCCGTACATCCACGTGCACACCGGATTGCGAGTGGTGGATGTGGACATGCGCGACGTTGCCCGCGACGGTCAGGCGATGGGCGAAGTCGCGATGCGCGGGAACAACGTGATGTCGGGCTATTACGGCGATCCAGAGGCGACGACTAAAGCGTTCAATGGTGGTTGGTTCCACTCGGGAGACCTGGCTGTGTGGCACGCCGATGGGTACATCGAGCTGAAGGACCGAGCGAAAGACGTCATCATTTCTGGAGGGGAGAACATCTCGAGCCAAGAGATCGAGAAGGTGATCATGGAGCACCCGGGCGTTCTGGAGGTCTCCGTGGTTGCCGTGCCCGATGAACGTTGGGGTGAAGTGCCGAAGGCGTTCGTGGTTCACAAGGACGGATCTGCTGTGACGGCCGAGGAGATTATCGAGTTCTGTCACGAACGCATCGCACGATTCAAGGCGCCGAAATATGTGGAGTTCGGTGAGTTGCCTAAGACCGCGACGGGCAAGATTCAGAAGTACGTGCTACGCGATAGGGAGTGGGCGGGCCATGAGCAGCGCATCCAAGGATCCCAGGTTAGGTAGGGGCGGAGATAGGGCTAAGCGGGAATCACTCAGTGAGGAGACTCACTATGGCGGAAGCGAGATTGATCGAGCTGGTCCAGTAGACCCCGCCGGGGGTCGAGCAGGGTCAGCAGATCGATGTGCTCGCCAAGACTCCGCAGCCGCTGGCAATCATCCAGACGTTCCAGAAGGGTGAGGAGACGAATCTTCATGCCCACAAGAGTCTCGGTGGCATCTGGTTCATGTTGAGTGAACGAGCCCGTTTCTACAGTGACCAACCGACTCGAGCCAACCGGCTTAGGGCCGAGCTGGCGCGCTCCGGGGTGCGCCCGACGGGCCCGGCGCGACACCGGGCCCGTTGGGCTTCTCGTTAGGGCTGAGATTAGGTGGTTTTGCGGTCGCCGGTGGTTGCGATTAACTCCGCGAGGTAGGCGCCTTGCTCTTTGGCGCGGTAGGTTGCCAGTGAGCCGCTGGGCTGTATGGCGACGCCGCCAACGAAGTGGAAGGCGTGGCCATCCCAGTCGTATATCTCATCACCACGCTCGTACAGCTCTTTCCATTTGCGCCCTACGGGGCTTCCGTGCAGCCCTGTGCGGGCGGGCTGTAAGTCCTCGTCCTGCACACTCAGGCCGAGGCTTTCTTTGGTGCCCTGTTCCTCTGGGACTTCCTCCCACAAGCGCTCGTAGTTGGTCATGTACTGGTCGTCGTCCACGGTGAAAGCGGCGTGCATAGCAAACCAGGGGCCGTGTCCGGTCACACGCTCATCTACGATGTCGGTGAGGTGGTATACGAGTCGGCCTCCAGCTTCAAGGGGGAGTACGAGAGTGTCCTCGGGGACGTCGTCCCTGTCTAAGCGGCCCAGCCCGAAGTAACGTTCGAAGAATCCTGCTGTTCGCTGGAGGTCGCGTGATCCGTAGACGGCGCTACTGATCCGGCCAACGCCGAGTGACGTTGCGACGTCCATGGCTCCTTCTGGCATTTCCGCGGGTGCCCAGAACTCCCACTGGTTACCGTCGGGGTCCTGGAAGCGGACGGCGGCGCCCTCGAAGCCTTCGGTGGTGGTACTCGATGGTGCAGAGTGGGCGATTCCAAGGCGTTCAAGCCGCTGGATGTGGGTATCGAGGTCGACAGCGTTGACGAAGAAGCCGTAGCGCGGATATTCGTTACCCAGGCCGGCGCTTTCGGGTAGGTCATCGGTTTGGAGGAACGCGCCGAAGTGGCAGGAGCCATCCCCGATGTCCAGGAAGGTTGCAATCGGTTGGTTCCTGCGCCTGGCTTGGGTCGTTAGCCCGCCTATGGGCGTGCGCTCAATGCCGATGACATCCTCGGCCCATGCAAGCCAGGTGGTCATGTCGTTGGTGGGGACAACCACGTGGTCTATCCAGTGCGCCACACCGGTGTGTTGGTTAGTCATCACTCCTCCATTTACTAATGGGCTTGCGGTACGTGTGCTGGTGTCAGGGACGATCATAAACCTTGGTGTGGGGATCGCAAGCTGTGGCAGTGGGAAAGGGGCGGACGCGCTGGCGCTGCGTTGAGGAAACGGCGGGAAGTGAGGGGCTGAGCGATCTGTTCGCGGACGTCGTCTCGTCTCAGGATGACGCTGGCGTTGCGCTCGGGAAACAGTGGCCGCTGCGCTCAGGAAATAGAGGGCAGGGAGTGGCGGCGGGATTGCTCGTGGACTGACTTTCTTGTCGGAATGACACAGGGAGGTGGGCGCCTCTGGTTGCCGTGGTGCGTTCGGGGCGGTACTGTCGGGGTATGGCAGACGTGGCACCGAAGAAGAGTTTAGGTCAGCATTTCCTGACGGACCGGAATATTCTGGGGGCGATCGCTGATGCGGCTGGCATTGGACCGGATGATTTGGTGGTGGAGGTGGGGCCGGGCCGGGGCTCGCTGACGCGGGTGCTGGCTGAGCGGGCGAGGCGAGTGGTGGCGCTGGAGCTGGACGATGCGCTGGCGGTGAGCCTACGAGAGTCGATGCCGTCGAACGTGGAGGTGCTGCACCAGGACGCTCGCGGGGTGAGTCCGGCGGAGCTGATCGGCGGCTGTGGCCCTTACAAGATGCTGGGAAATCTGCCGTATTACGCTGCGCTGCCGATCTTGCGGTCGTTTCTGGAGAGCGATTGCCGGCCGACACACGCTGCGATCCTGGTGCAACTTGAGGTGGCGCGCAACCTGTGCGCGGAGCCAGGTGACATGTCGCTGGCGTCGTTGGGCGTCCAGTTGTTCGGCAAGCCTCGTGTGACGCGCCGCGTGCCACCCGGGGCGTTCAACCCTCCGCCGAAGATTATGTCGGCGGTGGTGGCCATAGAAGTTTTCGACGAGCCTGCGGGTGGCGTGACCAATGTGGCGGGGTTCTTCCGGGTGGCGCGGGCGGGTTTCTCGGCGCCGCGCAAGCAGCTTCGCAATTCGCTGGGCAATGGGCTGGGGATCGCTGGTGATGAGGCGGAGACGCTGCTGCTGGCAGCGGGGGTCGATCCCCAGCGTCGTGCGGAGTCGTTGACGGTCGCTGAATGGGCGGCGTTGGCGGGGGTTATCGGTTAGCGCTGGCCTGCGGTTTGCGTGCGTCCTGGGCGCGCGGCGCGTATGCTTTCGCCGATTGTTTCATTCTCACGTTGGTACTTACACTCGAGTGCTCAACACGCTGGGGATTCAGGAGGCAGACGATGGCAGAGACGTATGGTTCGGGTGATTTCACTTTCAGTTATGCAGACTCATGGGCGAAGCTGCCCAGCGGGACGACGTTCTTGGAGTGCCCGGGGGTCGCGGTGGACTCTCAGGACAACGTGTTCGTGCTGACTCGCGGCGAGCACCCGGTGATGGTGTTCGACAAGGAGGGCAACTTCCTGCGGTCGTTCGGCGAGGGGAACTTCACGGACCGCACACACGGGTTGTATATAGCCCACGACGACACACTGCTGATCGCGGACGATGCGCTGCACACAATCCAGAAGTTCAGCCCTACGGGCGAGAAGCTGATGGAGATCGGGGAGCGGGAGAAGCCGAAGACGAAGTGGGGCGGCGAGCCGTTCAACCGGCCGACGTCGGCCGCGATTATGCCTTCGAATGGCGATATTTACGTGTCGGACGGGTACGGGAACGCGCGCGTTCACTGTTTCACGGGCGACGGCGACTACAAGTTCTCGTGGGGTAGCTCAGGGATCGACGAGGGGCAGTTCATGCGCCCGCATAACATTGCGATTGACGCGGACGATCGGGTGTACGTGGTAGATCGCGAGGCGCACCGGGTGCAGGTGTTCGATGCGAAGGGTAAGTTCTTGACGATGTGGAACAACATCCACCGTCCGGACTGCATGGTGCTGTGGGACAACCACATCTACATCGGCGAACTGAATGGGATGGATGGCCTGGGGGATGCGCCGGATATGGGGCATCGTGTGGGCGTTTACGATCTGAACGGGAAGCTACAGGCGCGGTTCGGGGCGTCGCAAGAGGGCAGCGGCGCAGGCGAGTTCGTGGCGCCGCATGGGATTGCGGTGGACTCTCATGGCGGGCTGTTCGTTGCGGAGGTTTCGTACACGATGGGTGGTCGTCACATGATTCCGCCACGGGAGCTGCGTAGTTTGTCGAAGTACGACAGGGTTACTTGCTAGGTCCTCGCGCAGCCGCAACGCCTCGCTGGGGGCTTGAGTGTGGTTGAGGCCTGTTGACACCCTCGGATCTCTTGGGTGGCATTATGAGGAGACTTGGCCTTCCGGGGGGCGGGGTGCCTGGTAGGATTGCTGGCGTGATTCGATTATTGGCTCCGGCGAAGGTGAATCTGTCGTTCGAGGTAATCGGGCGGCGTGACGACGGGTTTCACGAGGTGCGGACAGTCTTGCAGGCGATCGACTTAACCGATGAGGTTGAGATTGATGAGGCGCCGGAGATTTCGCTGACGGTGGAGCCTGCGGGCGCGGTACCGGTTAGGGAGAATCTGGTGGTGCGGGCGGCTGAGGCACTCCGCGAGGCGGTGGGCCCGTCAGGTGCAAGCGGCGCGGCTATTACGCTGCATAAGCGAATCCCCGTGGCGGCGGGCTTGGGCGGGGGTAGCAGTGATGCAGCAGCGGCGCTTTTGGGTCTGCGACGGCTTTGGGGTGTCGATGGCGATATGAGCTTGATCTACGGAATCGCGGCATCGTTGGGCTCGGATGTGCCTTTCTTCCTGCGGGGTGGCACGGCTATCGGTCGTGGTCGTGGTGATGTGCTAGATTCACTGCCAACACCGGTGGAAAGATTTGCGGTCGTAGTGACGCCGCATGAGCATGCCGACTCTGCGAAGACGGCACGCATGTACGGATTGCTAGAGCCGAAGCACTATACCGACGGATCAAGTACGGACGCTGTCGTCTCCCGACTCACGAAGCGATTCCCGATAGGAACTGCCATGCGGAATACATTTATGGCGGTGGCGGCTTCGGCATACAAATCGTATGAGGTGGCGTTGAGTACCCTCGCCACGACGGAGGCGGACACGGCGCTGCTCGCTGGCGCGGGGCCTTCCCTATTCACGTTGGTCGATGATGCGGCGAAGGGTGAGCGGATCATGACAAGCATGGCCACTGGGGATTACGAGGCGCATGTGGCTCGGCTATTAGGACCTTGGTCGAGTGATGGTCTGGCGGCTACCTAACGGATTAATTTGCCGAGATACCGATGCTAGAAGTTCAAGTGGATTTAACGGTCGACGTTACCGGTCGCTAGTGTGACCGGTATCAGTGTGGTGAAGATAAGCGACCAGGTACCGATGCTGGCTTAGATGTTCGGTGGTGCGGAGGCAGACGACGCACCGCCGGCCCTGACGAAACGGGTCTATGCGTGGCTCGCACGTTGCTAGCTTTTGGTGGAGATCGCTAGAGTCGGGTATCCGGAGAATGTTCGGGTGAATAAAGAGCGGGCCAGGAAGCGCCCGTTGAGGAGGCAATAATGGCAACGGTAGAACACATCCAGCCCGAGGGGAGTTCCCCAAACGGTAATCGATACACACACGTGGTCAAGGTGGGGCCATGGATCCAGATCGCGGGACAGACAGCGTCTGATAGCGATGGCAATGTAGTCGGTGTAGGTGACCCGGCTGCTCAGGTGGAGCAGGTCTTTAAGAATCTTGAGATCGCGATGCAATCAGTTGGCGGTACGCTGGCGGATATCGTGAAGACCACCGTGTATGTGGTGGGTCCGGAGAACATGGACACTATCCGCGCGGCGCGAGCCGGTCGATTTGGTGACAAGCCACCGACAAGTACGCTGGTGGTGATAAGCGGGTTGGCGCGACCGGAGTTCATGCTGGAGATCGAGGCGATCGCCTATGTGGAATAGGATTTCGGGAAGAAAGACATGGTCGGTGCAGACGTCGCACTCGGGGCTGGCGTGAGGGACGTGTTGTTCGTGGCCACTAATCGAAACTAGTAAGGACTGTAGCGTGCGTTGTCTTTTCGGATTGGGGCCTCGTGGCCGACGCCGTTATTGATGCGGTACTCAACGAGCGGAGGGTAAGACATGACGATTGTTGATTGCGATACACATTTCTTCCCAAAGGATGCTTTCGATTATCTGGAGGGTGCGCTGGCTGACCGTAGGCCACGGCTGATCTTTGACGGAGAGGTATTGAGCGACATCAAGTTCGGGGAAGGACCGTCCGCTGAACGTGGGGCGACGCCGTTGCCCGCGCCAGGGTCGGGGGCGCACTACCTGGGCATGACCGACGGGTCGTCGCGGATGGAGGTTTACGCGGATCTGGGGATCGAGAAGCAGCTTGTGCTTCCGCAGTTCTCGGGGTGGTGGTCGTACACGATCGAACCGGAGCTTGGGCAGGCGCTTGCACACTCGCTGAATGTGTCCATGTTGCGATTTGCCAAGGAACACGCTGGCGCGGTCATGCCGGTGGCGCTGGTGGCGATGCAGGATGTGGCGACCGCTATCGCTGAGGCTGAGTGGGCGCACGCCAACGGGTTCAGCGCGGTGGTGCTGGACTACGTGTTCCCGGTGGCCGAAAACAGCCTGGGTTCACCTACCGCAATCCATCGAGAGTTGTGGCCGTTCTTCGCGAAATGCGAAGAACTTGATCTGCCGATCTACTTCCATGCGGTACAGCACGGGCACCGGCTGGTGAACCTACACAATTTTCAGATGGACGGCCTGGATATCTTCGTGCCGAGCGAGGCGCAAATGAATCTGGTGGCACTCATCACGACGGGGTTGTTGGACAAGTACCCCCGCCTGAAGATCATCCATGCTGAGCAGGGCGCGGGGTACATCCAGCCGTTGGCCGAGTGGCTGGACAGGCTGCATGGACCAGTGGTCGCAGCGTACGAAGCGGGAGAGGGAGTGGTGCTGGGAAATCGCCGGAAGCTTTCGCCGAGGGCGCCGCAGTTGGTGACGCCAGATGAGGCGGAAGAGAAGAACCGGCACCTGCCGAGCCATTACTTCCGTACCAACTTCTACTGGACGATCGAGACGGAAGAGCCCGAGTTGATGGGCGGCATCGATTTCTTGGGGGCCGACCGGTTCCTGTTCGCGACCGATTATCCGCATGACGATCCGGGTGGCGCGATGAAGTTCGAGGACGTGAAGCTGCTTGCGGCGAACGATCGTCTCACAGAGGCGGTGAAGGATCAGTTGCGGTATCAGAATGCGGAGCGCGTGTTCAATCTGGCGTAAGCCTTAATCAGAGAGGGTGGCACGATGGCGAACGAACTGCGGATATCGATGGCTTTGGAGCACTACGACCGGCACATGCCGTTCCTGGATGGCTCGCTACACCCAAAGGGATTGGACATCAACGTTCAGTTCGTCCCTGTGGAAGGTGAGGGGAATCGACACGAACGGATGCTATCGCACCAGGAATGGGACGCCTGCGAATTGTCCTTGGGCTCGTACATCATGGCGAAGGCTCGCGACGCGAATCTGACGGCGATACCCGTGTTTCCTCGGCGACTGTTCAGTCAGTCGCAGATGTACGTGAACGCGAATGCAGGCATCGAAAAGCCAGCGGACCTTGTTGGGAAGCGCGTGGCGCTGCGGTCGTTCCAGACGACTCTGTCGATTCTGGCGAAGGGCGATTTGGGCTACGAGTACGATGTGCCGCTGGACGGGCCGACTTGGGTGACGACTGCCGACGAGCCGGTGGCGTTCGATCCGCCGGCGGGCGTGAAGATCGAGCGGCTAGGTGAACGCAAGAAACTCGGAGCTGCGCTGGTGTCCGGTGAGGTGTCCGCGTACCTGTCGCCTCGACCACCTCAGCCGTACCTGGATGGTGCGCCTGAGGTGAAGCGGTTGTTCGACGACCCGCGAGCCGAAGAGATGGGGTACTTCAAGAAGAACGGCTTCTTCCCCATTATGCACGTGCTCGCCATCAAGAAGGATCTGGCTGAGGCGAACGGCTGGTTGGCGGGCAACCTGTACGGGACGTTCTTGGAGGCGAAGCGCGTCTGGACCCACTATATGGACGACCCGAACTGGGGTCGACTGGCATGGGGGCGGCATCACCTAGAGGAGGAGCGTGAGCTCCTGGGCGATGACCCATGGCCCTATGGGGTCGCCGCGAACCGAGCCAACCTTGAACGGTTCATCACGTATGAGTTCGACCAGGGATTGATCCCGGGGAAGATGGCGGTCGAGGACCTGTTCTTCGAGACGGTGCTCGGAACCTAGCTTTCGCTCGAATGGAGAGGGCGTGTGGCGGTCGTGACGATGACGGCGGCCATTGCGAGGAGGGCCGCAAGGAGCGCGAATCCGGAGACGTAAGAGTCGCCGGAGAGACCATAGAGCGCACCGACGGCGGGCGGGCCAATGGCGAATCCCACCAAGATGAGGGGCACGGATACTGAGCGGATGGCGCCGAGTGAGGGGCGTCCGTAGTAGTCAGCCCAGATCACGGTTACGACGACCGCGTTGATCCCTGCACCTGCGCCCAGCAACGGCGACGAGAGCAGCATGGTTGGCACCGAAACCCACGCGGTTGCGACGGCGATACCCGTGGCTTGGGCGGCCATGGCGATGGCTGCGAGGTGGCGTGGTGCGATCCGTGTGATCAATGCGCCCGCGGTAAGGGTAGACGCCGCGAACATGAGGGCATCGAGCGCGAAGACTCCTGCAATCCAGCTTGTCGCTATGCCTTGCTCCGTCCAGAAGGGCGCACGGTGGATCATGAATGATCCGGCGGCGAGGTTGGTTAGCGAATAGGCGGCAACGATCTTCCACATGGTGAGCGTTCGGGTGGCTTCACGGAGGGACCAGCCAGGGTCCTCCGTGATAACGGGGCTATCTTGGGCGCCTGAAATTACGAGGGTCGCTGCGCCGTCGGGGAGTAGTCCCATGTCTTCGGGTGTGCGCCGTAACAGCAGCAGAGGCAGCGGGACAGTGCCGACGAGGATGACAATCGCGGAGATGCGGAAGGTCTCGCGCCAGCCGATGGAGTCGAGGAGATACTGGTGGGTGAGTGCGAAGGTGATAGCACCCATGGCAATCCCGGCTGCCGCGAGGGATGCTGCTTTGCCTCGCTCGCGGACAAACCATTTGCCGATGGGTACGGTGGTGAGTAGGTTGCCGGGGAAGTGGAACTCGACGACGCCGAGGGCACCGAATCCTAAGAGGATGATCCAGTAGGCGCTGGACTCGCTCATCAGCCAGAGCGCACCGGCTGACACGACTCCTGCGAGGGGAATCAGGACGCGCGTGCCGTATCGGTCGATGAGCGGGCCGAGAAAGAGGGATGACACGCCGTTTGCGCCGAGGCGCGCGGTTTGGGTCCAGCCAAGAGCTGCTCGCGATAGGTTGAGGTCGGAGCCCATGGGGAGCACGAAGAGGCCGAAGGTGAAGCCGACAGTTGCCGCTGATATGAGGCTGACGGAGGTGAGTGTGGCGACAATCACCCACCCGTAATAGGGGCGCATGGACACGTAGTTTAGGTGATGGCCTGCCGGGTCGCAGCGACGCTAGGCGTACTCGTCGTAGATGGAGTCGAACTTGCCGAGCTTGAGCTTGGCCATGTGTTTGCAGATGGCGGTGACCTTGTCGCGGTCCTTGTCGGTGGTGGCCTGCTCGGCGATGGCCTTGGCTGCACGAGCAGTGTGCTCGATGTCGGCACCCTTGTGGACGATGAAGAATTGCCTCTGCTTGGCGTCCAGGTCGTAGGGCGCCTTGCTGAGGTAGTCATCGAACTCGGTGGCGTAGCGCTGGACCATGGTCTCGTTGGAGAGGCCATTGGCGCGCATCTGCACCTCGTTGGCCAAGTACATGTCGTGGATGCAGACGGCGGTGTGGGCTAGGGCGCCGAAGGCGGGCTGGGCGTTGATGAAGTCTTCTTCAGTCAGTCCGAGAGAGATGCCGAAGCGCTTGCACATGGCGGGGTGGGTGAGCTCTTCGCCCATTCCTTGGGCGTAGGCCATGAAGGCGCGATCGGTTGATGCGTGTTGAGCTGCTCCAAGGGCGAAGGCTTTCAATATACCCATGTTGTGGATGTAGTGCTGGATGGCGAAACCCTGCATACGGCGAACGGTGAGCTTTCCGGCGCGCAGGTCGCGGAAGTAACGGCTGTCCAACAGATCATCCACACCCGGCAGGATGATGTCGTTCAGCAGGGAATCAACGAACGCTTGGCTGTCGGTTGCTGTTGCCATGGTTTGCCTCCAGTGACGAGGTACGCGTGATGGGTGCAAGTGTGCGCTGGGCGATGCAGCGGGTCAAGCGTAAGGGGGGGCTGGCGCTGCTTGTGTGAGGAGCGACTGCTCCGGTAGTGTGAACCAGGTTTCTGGAGCATTGGAATTGGCAAACGATCCGTACGATGTGATTGTGATCGGGGTTGGCGGCATGGGGAGCGCGACCGTGTATCAGCTCGCGCGTCGCGGTAAACGGGTCTTGGGGATAGAGCGATTCGGCATTCCTCACGAGATGGGGTCATCGCATGGTCTAACGCGGATCATTCGACTGGCGTTCTACGAAGGGCCGCAATACGTGCCGCTCGGCCGAAGGGCGTACGAACTTTGGCGTGAGCTTGAAGGCCGTCTCGGCGAGCAGATCTTGCACCTGACGGGTTCTGTCCATGCGGGCCCTCGAGGATCTCTGGACTTCGAGGGGACGCTGCAGTTCTGCGTTGAGCAAGATGTCGCTCACGAGGTACTCACGAGCGCGGAACTAACGAGGCGTTGGCCAGGGTACCGGTTGTCTCCCGATGTGATGGCGGTGGTGCAGCCCGACGGTGGGTTTTTAGTCCCTGAACGGTGCATCGAGGGATATGTGGCGGTCGCTCGTGAAGAGGGTGCAGAGGTGCATGAGGAGGAACGTGTTCTCGCTTGGGAGCCGTCAGGAGAGGGCATTCGAGTGGTCACGGACAGGGGCGAGTATGAGGCCGGTGCGCTGGTCGTGACGGCGGGCGCGTGGGCTGGTTCGCTGCTACCAGAGCTTCGTGCATCGCTGGTGGTGGAGCGTCAGGTGGTCGCGTGGCTTGCTCCCCACAAGCCGGAGTTGTTTCAGCCCGATAACTTCCCGGTTTTCACGATGGCCTCAGATGAGGGGCATTTTTACGGCTTCCCTGCGTACGGAGTTCCTGGATTCAAGGTGGGCAAGTTTATCCATGAGGGCAACGCCACGGATCCGGATGCTGTAGATAGAGCGGTGAGCAAGGAGGATGGCGACCTTCTACGCGCGTTTACAGCGCGCCACTTTCCTGATGCCGCTGGGCCAATGATCAAGGCAGCGACGTGCATGTTCACCACTTCTCCTGATGAGCACTTCGTTATCGGGGTCAACAAGGAGCTCCCGCAAGTGTCTTTCGCGGCTGGTTTCTCTGGGCATGGTTTTAAGTTCTGTAGCACGGTGGGCGAGATCATGGCGGACCTGGCAGAGACAGGCGGGACGCGGCACGACATCTCGCTATTCGATCCGGGGCGGCTTCAAGGGTTGCTCGAGTGACTGAGTCTTTCAACATGCGCTTGTTACGGGTTCACCCCCTTGATTCGCCCGTGGTGGCGTTGGCGGTCGATATCGACGGCGTCGGGCAGGACGACGGCGTCCTGCGATCGGTAGCGGCGGTGAAGGTCCACGCGGGCGCGGCCATTGATACGATCGAGGTGGGATCTGGCGATCTGGTGCCGAGGCTCCCCACGTTCGTGGGCGAGGCGCCCATAGTTGGTTACGGTCTGAGCACAGCGGCGGCGCTGCTGGCACAGGCGGGTGTGGCGCTGGGCGCTGGCTGGTGGGACGTTGGTGAGCTGGCGTCGTTGGTGGTGCCGGGCGGCGGCGATGCGCCGCTGGACTCGCTGGCACGTCGACTTGAGGTGGACGGGCTAGCCGACGACAGCGTGGCTTCACGCGCGCAGGCGACGTGGCGTGTATACGACGCGCTGGTGGCGCTGGTCCGCGCACAACCGGTGGCGGTGATGCGCCGCCAGGCCGATCTGATGGCGCGTGCACGCAATCCACTGGCGGAGTTGCTGGCGGCGCTCGCTGAGGCGCCGACGTCCACGGATCAGGGACCTGTAGGCGGGATCGACCAGCGTGAGATCGCGCGAAGGCTGGAACGCCCAAGGCCAATCGGTTCGCCGTCAAAGGCGCAGCAGATGATTGACCCGGACGAGATCACGCGGCTTCTGGCGATCGATGGTCCGCTGGCGGGGCACTTTCCGCGCTACCAACCACGGCTGGAGCAAATCGCGATGGCTCGGGCGGTTGCGCAGGCGATGGGCTCCCGCTCCGACGATGGCGAGGGCCATCACCTAGTGGTGGAAGGGGGCACGGGGATCGGGAAGTCCGTCGCCTACCTGCTGCCTGCGATCCTGTTCGCGGCCCGCAACAATGTGCGTGTGGTCGTGTCCACCAATACGATCAACCTCCAGGAACAGCTCATCACGAAGGACATACCGGCGCTTATTGAGGTGCTGGATTCGGTGGGCGGGCTGGACCTGTCGAAGTTCCGCTACACGCAGCTCAAGGGAAAGGCGAACTACCTATGCCTGCGCCGCTGGGAAGCGCTGGCCAACAGCGATCTGCTGACTCCGGACGACGCAGCGACGATGTCGAAGACGCTGGGTTGGCTCCGACACACGCGCACGGGAGACCGGGCTGAGCTTTCGCTACGGGGCAGCGACCTGGACACGTGGAACCGGATGAGCGCGTCGAATTTCGGATCGTGTCCGGGCGCTCGCGAGCAAGCGTGCTTCTACCGCCATGCGCGCGATGAGGCGAACGCGGCGCAATTGGTGGTGGTGAACCATGCGCTGCTGCTTTCGAACATGCAGGTGGACGGCACGGTGCTGCCCGACTTCGACTACCTGATCATCGATGAGGCGCACAACTTGGAGGAGGAGGCGACACGCCAGTTCGGGTTCCGGGTGTTGCAGACCACGGTTGAAGAGTTGGCCGAGCGTCTGGGGAATGCTACCCATAGCCTGGGCAACGCGTTGAAGGTAAGCCCTCTCGAAGAGCAGCAACGCGAGGATGCGCAGCGCTGCATGGATGAGGTGCAGGCCCCTCTGCACGAGGTTCGCGATCGATGGGCGAAGTTGATGGCGGGGCTCGTGGCGTTCACGAAGGCGCAACAGGAGGGCGGCGACGATGGTGAGCTTCGCATCACGCCAGGGCTTCGCGCGCAACCAGCGTGGACGGACATTGAGATCGCGTGGGACGAGTTCGAGCAGGCGTCCGCCGAGGCGTCGAACCGTGCGGATGCGCTGTGGCGGATCATGGAGAACCTGCCATCTGAGCGGGTGCCGGGCCTGGACAACCTAAAGGGATCGATGGCGGATTGGTCTGCAGATCAGAGTGACGCGCGTGCACGGGTGTCGGGGTTCATTTCGAACCCCGACAAGATGATGGTGTATTGGCTGGGCCGTGGGAATGGCCCGCTGTCGATGAACGGTGCGCCGTTGGAAGTGGCTTCACGCTTGCAGGATGAACTGTTTGCGCAGAAGAAGTCGGTCATCCTGACGAGCGCTACGTTGGCGGTGCGGGGCGAGTTCAAGCACGTTCGGGAGAGGTTGGGGGTGGAGGACAGCGAGGAGCTTTGTCTGGGCTCGCCGTTCGACTACCGTCGCGCGGCGCTGCTGGCGCTGCCAACGGACGTGCCGGAGCCCAACGTGCGTGGGTATGCCGAGGCCGTCGCTGAGATCGTGGCGCAACTGGCGCTGGAGGCCGGCGGGCGGACGCTGACGCTGTTCACGTCGCACGCGGGCGTGCGTGGTACGGCGGCGGCGCTACGGCGATTGCTGCCGAGGAAGGGCATCTCAGTGTTGGCGCAGGGCGTTGACGGGACCCCGCAGCAGTTGATCTCGCGCTTCCAAGAGAACCCGAAGTCGGTGTTGCTGGGGACGGCGAGCTTCTGGGAGGGCGTGGATATCGCGAATAATGCGATGAAGGTGCTAGTGGTCGCGCGGCTGCCGTTCAACGTGCCGACGGAACCGGTGTTCGCCGCGCGATCAGGGCTCTACGATTCGCCGTTCATGCAGTACGCGGTACCGCAGGCGGTGCTGCGCTTCCGCCAAGGGTTCGGGCGCCTCATCCGTAATAAGGACGACCATGGTGTGGTGGTCGTCCTCGATAGTCGGATCACGTCCAAGCCGTACGGAAAGGCGTTCCTGGATTCGGTGCCGCCTGCGACCGCGCTACGAGCGCCGTTGGCGGAGGTCCTTAGTGGCGTTCGCGATTGGCTGCGGGCGCCCGAGGAGTCAGGCGGGTGACGGCGCCGTTCGTTCTGCCGATAGATCAGGTAACTCGCCCGCTGGACCTCAGAAGTACGCTGGCTTGCGGGCAGTGCTTTCGCTGGCGCGTGGAGGAGGGCGGAGCCTGGAACGGCGTATTGGGGCGCGATCTGGTGCGCCTGAGCATGGGCGAGGACGGACTGGTCATCGAGAGTTCGGCGAGTGCGACGACGGCCGCAGAGGTGGCGGAATCCATCGCGGCGTACTTGCGACTCGATGACGATTTGCCCCGGTTGCGATCTGCGTTAGGGGGCGACCCCCACCTGCGGGATGCGTTGGGTAATTACCCCGGGCTGCGCCTGATGCGGCAGGAGCCGTGGGAGACGTTGGCAGGATTCATCCTGTCGTCGACATCGAACATCCCACGTATCTCGAAGACGGTGGAGCTACTGTCGGATACGTTCGGTGATGAGGTGGAGCTTGGCGGCACACGACGCCACACGTTCGCGACGGCCGAGGCATTGGCCGAGGCTGGGGAGCAACGGCTGCGGGAGCTGGGTTGTGGGTTTCGCGCGCCATACCTGGTGGGCGCGGCCGAGGCGGTGGCAACGGGCAGGCTGCCGCTCGATCAGCTGCGAGGCGCGCCTTACGCGGACGTGGCTGGTCAACTGACGGAGCTCCGAGGGGTCGGTGAGAAGATTGCGGATTGCGCGATGCTTTTCTCGCTGGACCGCCTGGAGGCCTTCCCTGCAGATCGTTGGGTGCGCAAGGTGTTGGTGGATCTGTACGACCTGCCAGCGAACATCAGCTATGAAGGCGCTCGCGAGTGGGCGTGGGGCAGGTGGGGAGCGGATGCGGGGTACGCTAATCAGTACCTGTTCTGGAACGCGCGCCAGAGCACAAGGCCTATGCGCATCTCACAGTGATCTGTCAGTGAACTAGTCGCGCGGGCGCGTTGCTGCTCCCGTACCTCGCCGATATCCTGCGCGGGACGGGCGAAACCCCTCTTGGAGTGTGTATGACTATGGCAGAGCTGGATTTTTCCGGCAAGGTGGCGATCGTGACAGGTGCGAGCCGCGGGATCGGGCGTGCGTTGACGTTGGCGCTGGCTGAACGAGGCGCGACTGTGGTGGTGTCGGCGCGCCGGCTGGAGTCGTCCGTCGGCACGGGGGGTACGCTGGCCGAGACGGTGGCGGAGGCGGAGGCGTTGGGTGCGATTGTGCTGGCGGCGCCCGCCGAGATAGTTAACGAGCAGGGCCCGCAGCACATCGTGCAGCGGGCGATCAAGACGTTTGGTCGGATCGACATTCTGATCAATAATGCGGGCTCGTTTCCGAAGTTCGCGATCGCGGAGATGGACCTGCGAGAGTGGCGGGATATGCTGGCGATCAATCTGACGGCGCCTTTCTTGATGTGCAAGGCGGTGATCCCGCAGATGATCGGGCAGGGTGGTGGCAACATCCTCAATGTCTCGTCTGGCTTGTCGCTGAGCTACGGCGAGGGGCGCGTGGCCTACGGAACGTCAAAGGCGGGCCTGAATACGTTTTCAGAGCTTCTGGCGGAAGAGGTCAGGCCGCACGGGATCGCGGTGAATGCGTGGATGCCGGGGCTGATCTCGACTGACATGTCTGGGCACCATGGCGAGGACGTATCGGTGGTCGTGCCGTCGGTGATGTGGGCGGTGGTGCAGACCGTAGGCACGTTTACGGGGCAGGTGGTGCGCTGTCGTGAATTCGGTGAGCTGTGGGGGCCGAAGGGCTAGCCGGGCTCGGCGGGGGCAGGCGTGGCTCGGAGCACAGGCTTGCGGGCGGATGCGGCCAGGCCTGCTGCACCGACGAGCAGCCCGATGCCGAGCATGAAGATGCCGGAGTAACCGCCGGTGAAATCGAACCATAGCGCCGCTGCGAATGGTCCCATTGCGTTGGTGGACATAAGGATGGGCGATATCAGGCCGCGGATGGCGCCGATGGAGTCCCTGCCGAAATAATCTGCCCAAATGACCTGATTGTTGGTTATCTGAATGCCTGCCGCAGTCCCGTAGATGACGCCGAATAGAATCGCGATGGGTGCGCTGCCGGCGACCAGTAATACGATGATGCTAGTCGCGGTCAAGAGATAGGCTGCCGCGAGTACGAGCTGCGGAGCGACTTTTTCAACGACGAACCCGGTCAGGATCATGGCGGGCATGCCCACGAGCGGCGCGACGGCCAGTGACGTGACGGTGGCGCTGGTGCTTACTCCGTTGCCGGTGAGGTAAGAGTACCAGTGGAAGTTGATGCCGGTGGCGACGAAACTCTGGGTTGCGAGGGCGCTGAGGAGAAAGTAGAACGCGGGCGTCCGCAGGGCTTGCTTGCGGCTGAAGGATACCTCCTCGACGGGCCGGGGCGCTGAGCCGTGAGTCTGGGCCAACCGCAGGTCGGGGATGCGGCCGTCGGGGTGCTGGCCGACGTCCTCCGGCTCACGCCGCAGGAACAGTGCGCTGGGGAGTAGTGCGATCACCCAGACCGAGATTCCAAGGGAGATGGAGGCGGCGCGCCATCCGCTGATGGCCATGACCCAGCCGATCATGGCGGGATAGGCGGCGTGGCCCAAGCGTTGGCCCAAGCTCGCTACGCCTATGGCGCGACCGCGCTTGGCGATGAACCATTTGGGGACGATGACGCCGACGACCAGGAAGAAGGTGGAGGCGACGAGTGTTCGCCCGAGGAACTGAAGGATGAAGTACTGCCACAGCGAGTGCATCATGCCCATGGCGATGAAGAGAGCACCCATGAGAATGACGGCGGCGGTCATGACCCCGCGACCGCCGTAGCGATCCATGAGGGGGCCCATGAAGACGGCGGTAAGTCCTCCTGCGAAGGTACCGATGGCCATGGGTAGGGTGAACATGGCGCGGGACCAACCGAACTCGGCGGTGATGGGTTCTTGGAAGACGCCGAGGATGGGGTTGGTTTCGACGCCCCCAGCGAACGAAACGAGGCTGACGACCCCGATGATCGTCCAACCGTAGAACTTACGGGGCCGCTTGGTTTTGGGCCTAGCGCCCTGTTTATTAGGGCCGTTGCCCTCGGGAGACGAGTCGTCGCTCATGCAGGGGTCAGTTCACCGTGATTACGAACTTGCCAAAGTGGTCGGAGCGCTCCATCTCGTCGTGGGCGTCGGCGACCTCTTCGAGCGGGAGCTCGCGATGGACGGCGCCTTTGAGCTGTCCCTTGCCCGCGGCATCGGCAATCTGGGCGAGCTCGTCGGTGCTGCCCATGAAAACGCCGAACAGTTTCAGCTCCTTGGAGAAGAGTTGGCCAAGGTGGATCTGGGACTGGTAGCCGCTGGTGACGCCGCAGGTGCCGAAGCGCCCGCCACGGGCGAGTGATGCGTAGGCGGCCTCGAAGAACAATGCGCCGGTGCTGTCGACGATGAGGTCGACGCCGCGACCGCCGGTGATCTCCTTGACCCGCTCGGCGAGGTCTTCGGTCTTGTAGTTGATGCTGTGATCAGCACCCAGCTCATGGGCCTTCTGAATCTTTTCCGGGGTGCTGGTGACGGCGATACAATCCGCACCGACGACACCCTTGATGATCTGGATAGCTGCGGTGCCGACGCCGCTGGAAGCAGAGAGGACCATGGCGGTCTCATGCTGCTTGAGCTGGCCTTCGCGGACGATGATGGACCAGGTGGGCAGGAATACCGTTGGGAGGGATGCGGCCTGGACGTAAGAGAGGGGGTCGGCGATGGGGATGACGTTGCCCGCTGG
>CAUZFB010000031.1:0-26733 GCA_963579135.1 Dehalococcoidia bacterium
GCGGATGTTGGTGTATCCCGTCTTCGAGATGAGCGTGTTCAGGATGGAACCAGACCGCATGAGCGGTCGAGGGTAGTCTTCGATCCGCCCGCAGATCAGTCCGAAACTGATGGGATTGGCGCGGTGGGTGATGGTGTCCACCCGAAATACGAAAGTCTCATAGTTCTTGTTGTAGAAACCTGAGGACTCTCCGTGCGGGCCATCGTAGTGGCGTTCGCCAGGCACGATTTCACCTTCCAGAATGATTTCGGCGTTGGCCGGCACAAGGATGTCACTAGTCTCGCATTTGACGAGGTCAACGGGTCTTCCTGCCCAGGCGCCAGCGGCTTCGTATTCCGCGAGGCCGTTTTCATCTGTGGGCACCGCGGTGCCCGCGGCGAGGACGAGGAGTGGATCCATTCCCAGCACGACGGCGCACGGTGTGGGGAGCCCCTTGGCTTCGTTTTCGAGGACGTGCGCCGCACCAGAGCGGTCACCCGCTCCTCCGTAATTGGAGCCTTGCGGTGGCTTAGCGCCAACAGGAAAATCACCCATAATCTTTACCGTGGTGTGGTTCTTGTCGATGATCATTGAGCGGTACTGGCCCATGTTGTGAGCGCCAGTCTGCGGGTCAATCGTGACGACACCCGCTGTGGTGGCGATGTAGCGCCCCCCATCGAGTTCATGCCAGAGCGGCGTCGGCAGGTTGCTGAGATCGACGTCCTCACCGCGATGAATAACTTCCTTGACTGGGCCGGTGGGTGACACGGTGGATTCGAGTCGATTGCGCATGCCCTCGTGGACACGCTCTTCCAAGGCTACCCAGTCGCGCTCACCGTTGAAGGCGATGGCTAGCTGGTCGAGGCTGTACATGATGTTGGTTACAAGCGGCATGTCGGGATAGTCTTTGACGTTTTCGAACAATAGGCCAGGGCCGTTGCGGACTAGGGATCGGTACGAAATCGCGCCGATTTCATAGTCGAGATCTACTTCAGCGGTGACTCGTTTCAAAAAGCCCCGCTCTTCAAGAATCATCATGTATTCGCGCATGCTGTCGTACGGAACACGATCGTGGGGGGTGGTAGTCATTGTCTATCCTCCATCCGGTTATATTCGGGAGATGCTGATCAAACGCTAGGTTCGGTTGCGATTGTTTCCCCAGCGGTGATACGGCAAAAGAAGAAGCGGTTGTCGCCTGTGAGTGAGGCCGAGACGGGTTATCACGGAATGCGGTCCACCAGAGGCGAACCGCATTCCCTGAGCGAATTTAGTCTAGGCCGTACAGCGCCCTGAGCGTCGCTTTACCTTCTTCAGTAAATTTCGAGGCGCCGTCGAGCTTGTCTAGCAGTATCTGAGGGTCCCCGTACCCAATCTTGAGAGATGCTGCTCCCATGAGCTTCACGAATTTGGGATCCACTAGAGTGTCTCTGAATGCTTGGCGCCAGACCGCAACGATGTCATCCGGTACACCAGGTGCCATCGTAAACATGCGAGTCATGTTTTCCGCAGTGTCACCAAACTGCAAAGCTGCCTGTTGCTCTGCGGTTGCGCCAGCGACGTCCCACAGGCTGGGGGGCTCGGGAGCCCCAATGGCCTTGAGCCACGCGGGATCTACGTTTGTGCGCCACCAGAACACGGGCACCACGGTCTTGTTCGGGATCCATTCGGGGAAGAGAGGTTCAATAAAGTTGAAATTACAGCGGGTGGTTCCATCGAGTTCACCCCGATCCACTGCTGCCAGAACCTCTGAAGTTCCACCATACCCATAAATCACCTTTATCGGGTGACCTAGGTATTCCATGAGAGCGGCACCAAGCATGTCTCCACCGGGAGAGGATGTTCCCACTGTGTAGGTTTTACCTGAGGCTTTCATTTCATCCCAGGATGTCGCTAGATCACGCCGGACGCAGTAGGTCTGGTGAACGGTGGCAGCCGTAGCGGTACCGATCAGCGTTGCCTTGAACAGATCGAAGCCCTCGACGTCGTTTCCGATGACCTCAGGAACGATGAATCGACTTGCCATAGGCGTGACCGAGAATCCGTCTGGGTCGGCCTTGCTGATGGCCTGAAGTGCGCGTAGCCCACCGCTGCCCGGTCGGTTTACAACAACGAACCGCGGGCTTCCTGGGAAGTATTTCGACGCGCTTGCGGCGAAGATCCTAGAGACCGTGTCGTAACCGCCGCCGGGAGAGAAGCCAACAACAATTTGGATGGTCTGGCCTTCAAAGTAGGCGGCCATATCACGAGAGGTTGGCGTCGGTGTCGCCGTCGGTGCACTTGCGGTCGGGGTTGGGGCCGCCTTCGGGGCCGCTTTCGGGGCCGCCTTCGTGGGCGTGGGCGCCGGTTGAGCGGGCGCAGCGGCAGCAGTGGGAGTGGCAGTGGCTGCCGGTTTGGGGGTTGGGGTTGGGTCATCCCCCCCGCACGCGGCTAGAGCGATCAAGGCTCCGAGAGCAAACAGGATCAATAATGCCGATCTTTTCATGGGACACCTCGTTATCTGATTAGCCTTTAGAGCCGTATGTTCTGCGGAACTCGATGTGCTTCCGTATGATCCGCGCCTATGCCAGCGCCGAGGATGTTCGCGAACCCATCACCGTGCGCCGTTCGTTTCAATTGATGCCGGAACGAGAGAGTGACTTCCTCAATCGTGGGTGAGGTTATCAGGTCTGCTTCGCGTGGTGTAATACGCACGCGTGGGGAGCTACGGTCGACCGCATTGGATATGGCTGCCGCATGGCTGGCACCTATGGACTTCGCGTAGGTCATGTCCATAGGTTTTCACCGCCCCGCCACGCGGGCGCCACGGGTGGGACACGCGGACTCACATGGTTTTCACGGCTTGGGCCTATGCTGGTGTTGGGTCGGCAGGGAGGGGCTACGGCGCTTCCACCAGGATCTGAGATTACAGAGGGGGAGCAAATGCCGAGACGCAATCCTCAAGAGGGGCCCCTGGCGCAGGTGCCCCGCCTGGCTGGTTGGGCATCCTAGGGCCAAAGCCTTCGCGCTAGAGTCATAGGCGCAGGCAAGAACCTCCCGATGGAGGGCGCGCAATCTGGATGGAAAACCCAAGAGTGCCAACGGAGTCCATGGCCACAACTGAACAGTCCGAGACGCCGGAGAGATCGAAAGATCGCTCCGGCGCTGTTTGTGCGGCCTACGCGACCGGCAATTGATCGTCGCCGGGTAGCGGGTCAACCTCGAACGCGTTGTTGAACGTCGCTACGTATTGGTATTGGCCGGCCGTTGCGACCACCAGCAGCACCCAGCGTTCGCCGTGTCGAGCGACCAGCGAATCGAATAGCGCCTGATCGAGCCGGTGGGTTCGGCAGAGCTGGCGGGTGAGTTCTAGGACGTCACGTTCGTCAGCCTCCAACATCTCGCCGCCGTCACCGGTGCGCGCGGCTTCGATGGCGTCTTCGCTCAACTCTGCGTTGCGAGCATGGGCGATGTGCGCGGACCATTGGTACGGGGCATCGAATTCACGGGCGACCGCGAGGATGATCAGTTCGTGGAGCGCGTTGGCAACGACGCCATCCGTGTGGGCCATCTGGACGCTGGACAGCATGCCAGGAGCTAGGCCTGGACTCGTGAGCATGACGCCGAAGGGACCGCGTACCCTTCCCAATCCTGCGAAAACGGCATCCCACTCTGCCTGGCGTTGGGGCGGCAACTCTGACCTATCTGTGATGGGTTTGATACGCGTCATCGGTGGCATACTCCCGGCGATTGTGGTGCCTTTGGCGCTGATTATCCCATAGGTCTCACACGCGCTAGCGCTTGAGCGCGCGGGCCCCTAAACTTTTGAACTTTGGGCGTTCCCTCCCAAAGCTCCCTATAGCGTAGGAGTAAATACCTTTGAGCATCATGAAAGCTGCGATCGTTGAGGGCCTCGCCGATATCAACTGTCACGAGGTACCGACACCTGAACCTCAGGCAGGGCGAGTTCTCGTACGGATGCTGATGTCGTCGATCTGCGGTACGGACCTGCATTACGTGTATCACGGGTGGCCGCGTGACAATTGGCCGCTGCCGCCTGGTTCGCCGGGCCATGAGGGCGTTGGCGTGGTGATTGACGACGGCGGCACTGAGTTCCCCGTCGGTCAGCGAGTGCTTACGGTGCCCAACATCTGGGAGGCGCGTAATTTCGCCGAGGTGCAGCTGGTCTCAGCTCACTTCTTAATCCCGTTGCCGGACGCCATCCAGGTGGCCCACCTGTTGATGGCCCAGCAGCTTGGGACGGTCATTTTCGCTGCCCGGCAGCTCCCTGCTCTGAACGGGGAAACGGTGGTCGTGCTTGGGCAGGGCAGCGCGGGACTGTTCCACGATTTCTGGCTGAGGCGGATGGGCGCGGGCCGCGTCATCACCGTCGAGCCTAATTACGACCGACGCGAGGCGGGCCGTATGTTCGACGTTGGCGATGCGATCGACGTTACGGGCCAGGCTGCTGTCGATGCGGTGTTGGATCTGACTGGTGGAGCTGGCGCGGACCTGATCGTCGATGCGGTGGGCGGTAACGCCACGCTGAATCAGGCGGTGACGATGGCGAAGGCCAACGGGCATATCCACATCTTCGGCCTGCCAACCACCCACGACCTGGTGCCGTTCGACCTGGGCGCCTTCTTCTTGAAGCGGCTTAACGCGACGTCCACGTTCGGTGCGCAGGACGAACCTGGCCTGGTGGCGTTCCGTGAGGCGTTGGGGATCATCGAGCGTGGCGAGATTGATATGGCACCATTCGTTACACACGTCTTCCCGTTGGAGCAGGTGAGCGACGCGTTCGCGCTGGCGCATGAGCCCGCAGGCGGTGCGCTGAAGGTGTCGCTGAATATGGAGTAGCCTGCAACGCCTCATTGGAATCTCGAGAAATTAGCATACATGTCTTGACAGGAGATAATTTCACGGATAGTGTTCAGTTCGATTTGTGAGGTGGGAATCTCCCATCGTGGGCTTCCCGTTCAGTATGTCCAGGCTGCTTACCAAGGAGGCCTGGTACCGGTACGGCCTGGAAAACGACAGTGATGACGCTACGGCAAGGAGGAAGGTATGACTAGCACTGCAATGATGACGAAGAGGGGCGGGTTCCTATTCATGGCAATGGGACTGCTCGCTGGTCTCGTACTAGCGACAATTTGGGGCGGCGGCACCGCGAAGGCGGACAGCCACGCTACTGGCTTTGAAGAGGTTCGAACGGACGTAACACAGGTGCAGTTCACGCCTAAGAAGAGCCGAGAGGGCGCAGAGGTCTGGTTCACTGGTTCCGGTTTCGTTCCTGGTACCGAAATCGTCATCCTCATCTCTGACAGCAATGGTGTCCTGACGGATATCACGATTCCTGCTGGCAAACGGAAAGACGGTGGTGGTTCCGTGGCCAACCTGGCAGCGAACGCTGACGGCGCTTGGGCAACCGAATGGCGCATCGGCCGGTTCTCCCGCAAGGGTGTCGGTGGCGAAGGTATGTTCAGCGTCCTGATCATGGACCAAGACTTCAACACCCTGACAACCACACCGCTTGCGCTCTGTAACCTGAGCCGCAACGCGAAGCTGGCAGAGGGTGCCGAGGCTGCTGACGTTCCTAACTACTGCGAATCTTAAGTCGCAGCAGCACTTAGCTAACTGCTAGGTGGTAGATAGATAGCGAAAAGCCACCCGGCCAATGGCCGGGTGGCTTGCTGTTGCGTCAAAAACCCTAAAGGCGAACTCGTATGAACCCTTACAACGGCATCGACCTCCTTGATCTCGACTCACAACTCACGGACGATGAACGCCAGGTACGTGCGACCGTCCGCGAGTGGATCGAACGCGACGCCATGCCGGAGGTCGTGCCCGGGTTCAACGACGCGCGGTTCCCGGCGAACCTCATTCCACAGCTAGCGGGCCTGGGGGTCTTCGGCGCTCACCTTGAGGGGTATGGGTGCGCTGGCCTTGGGCCTGTCGCGTACGGTCTGATCATGGAGGAGCTTGAGCGGGCGGACTCGGGGTTCCGTTCCTTCGCCTCGGTCCAATCATCCCTCGCCATGACCGCCATCCACGACTTCGGCAGCGCGGAGCAGCGCGAACGCTACCTGCCTAACATGGCGGCAGGGAAACTGCTCGGCGCGTTTGCTCTGACGGAGGCTGACCACGGCAGCGACCCCAGCGGCATGGAGACGAACGCCGTCCGCGTCGACGGTGGGTATCGCATCAACGGCTCTAAGTATTGGATTACCAACGCTACCAAAGCTGGCGTTGCAGTGCTCTGGGCCAAGTTCGATGACGCTGTCCGTGCGTTCATCGTGGACACGTCGTTGCCTGGGGTGGGCCGTGAAGAGATTCACAACAAGCTTTCGATGCGCATGAGCGACACGGGAGGGCTCACGTTCGAGGACGTTGTCGTTGGTGACGACGCTTTGCTGGAGGGAACGAAGGGCTTGGGCTCGGCGCTCCAATGCCTCAACTCGGCCCGCTACAGCATCGTGTGGGGTGTGAATGGCGCGGCGGCCGACTGCCTGCATACGACGATCGAGTACACGAAGGAGCGGGAGCAATTCGGCAAGCCGCTGGCGAGCTTCCAGCTTGTGCAGCAGAAGCTGGCCGATATGGCCGTTGAGCTGTCGCGCTCCCAGCTGCTGGCGCTCCAACTTGGACGACTCAAGGAGCAGGGTAAGCTCCACTGGTCACACGTGAGCATGGCCAAGTTCAGCAACACGCAGACGGCGCTGGACATAGCGCGCACGTGCCGTGATCTGCTGGGTGCGGCGGGTATCACGACCGATTTCTCGCCCATGCGCCATGCCATGAACCTTGAGACGGTCAATACCTACGAAGGTACGCGCCACATGCATCAGCTGATCCTCGGACGTCACCTCACCGGGCATAACGCGATCGCATAGTGCTTGCGGGTCGCCTGACGACCGCGGGGCCGAGGTGGGTTGCGCGCCTGGACTGTTTGGGGTGCGTGGGGCAATGTGAGAGGTTCCTTGATGCTGCTGCGCTCCACTCGGGAAACCCGGAAGCGCGCGGGGAGGTTTGCGGAGGCGCGGTGGTGCGTCGATAATGCCGACGCAACAATAAAAAAAGGTGTTCTCTTGAAATCCATACGTCTCCACGAATTTGGTGGTCCCGAAGTTCTTAAGCTTGAAGACGTCGACGATCCGAAACCAGGCACGGGTCAAGCACTGGTGCGCGTCTACGCTGCGGGGGTTAACCCCACCGACGTCACGAGCCGCCGGGGCGCGTCCCCTGTTGCGCCCACGCTGCCCATGAGCCTCGGGCGTGATGCATCTGGCGTTGTCGAAGCGATCGGTAGCGGCGTTAAGACGGTCAAGTCGGGCGACAAGGTCATTGTCCGCGGTGGTTCCGCGAACTATTCAGAGTTGGTCGCCATCGCGGAAGACGACCTCTACCCAGTACCGGACGGCGTTGGCCCGATCGACGCTGCGTCCATCGGCGTCACGTACAGCACTGCGTGGGATGCGGTGGTCAACAAGGCTCAGGCGGGTACCGGCCAATGGGTGCTCGTCCAAGGAGCGTCAGGTGGGGTCGGTGTCGCCGCAGTGCAGATCGCCAAGGCATTTGGCGCGCGGGTCATCGGTACGGCCAGTACCGAGGAGAAGCGGAAGTGGGTGGAAGGCCAGGGCGCGGACCACACGGTCGACTACACCCAGGACGACTGGCCGGAGCAAGTCAAGGCACTGACGGGCGGCAAAGGCGTGGACGCTGTTATCGACGGCGTTGGCGGCGATGCGTTCCTCAAGGCGTTCGACTGCGTCGCACCTGGCGCGAACATCTGTGTCTTTGGCGCGTCCGGTGGCCGTGAGGTCCACATCAATCTCGCGCTGCTCTTCAGGACACGCGTCCATATCCATGGTTGCGGCGGCACGGGCTGCACCCGCGAGGATTTCGAGAAGATGCTCAGCCTTTTCTCCTCTGGCAAGCTCAAGGCGACTGTTGAGACTACGCTTCCGTTGGCCGAGGCGGCTCAGGCGCACCAGATGATCCAGGACCGCAAGGTGATCGGCAAGATCGTCCTCAAAGTAGGCTAGGGGAGCAATGACGACCCCGCACGACCACCATGGCCATGGCGGCTCTCACGGCAGCGGGCACGGCCATGAGCACGGCTTCAACGCCGATAGCCTCCGCAACAACGATCTGCTTTATGCGGACGTCTACCGGCAGGCAATCGACTGGCTGGCCATCCCCGCTGGCGCGAGTGTGATGGAGGCTGGATGTGGTGCGGGGGGCTTCACTCAACTGTTGGCCGACGCCATCGCCCCGGCAGGGGGAGTGATCACCGCATTCGACGAGAGCGCGGCGATGATTGACGCCACACGGGGACTCATCGAGGGTGGCGCACATGCTGCGTCGGTGAGCTATCAGCAGGGCGATCTCGGCGCGTTGCCGTTCGAGCCGGGCTCATTCGATCTCGTTTGGTCGAGCAGGACGATCCATCACCTGGCGGATCAGCTCGCTGCGGTTACGGGACTCGCGGGCACGCTGCGCTCCGGCGGCAAGCTAGTCCTACGCGAGGGCAGCATCCGGACGCGGTTCCTGCCGGATGATATCGGGTTGGGCGCACCGGGGCTGGAAGACCGACTCGATGTCGCCTTCCAACGGTGGTTCGCCACTGATGTCCGAGGTGGTGGCGTTCGCTATCCATACGGCTGGACCCACATGCTCGCCGAGGCAGGCCTTAGCGACGTGACGGCGCGCACGTTTGTGCTGGAAGCGCTACCGCCGTTCACTGACGTGCAGATCTCGTACATGGGTCGGCACCTGCGCCGGTGGGTTGAGAGTGACGACCGCAAGGCGAACCTCGATCCTGGGGATGCCGAGATCCTCGCTGATCTGACCAGTCCGGCGAGCGAGCACTATGTGTTCAAACGCCCCGATCTTTACCTCCACGAGATGGTCACCATCTACGTGGGCTCCGCGAAGTAAGCAGGCGATCCCTGCAGGAGACGCACGATGGCAAGCGCATACGTCACCCTTGACGTCGACGGTTCGCAGATGAAAACGTGGGTTGCGGTGCCTGACGGTTCCGGCCCGTTCCCAGGCGTGATCGTGTCTCAGCACGCTGGGGGTATGGATACCTTCATCCGCAGCATCTGCGATCGCCTCGCCGACGCCGGGTTCGCGGCCGCTGCGCCGGACCTGTACCACCGGCAGGATGGAATGACGTTCGAGGAACTCGACGCTATGGTGCAGGATGATCCTGAGCGCTGGCCGACAATGATGGCCAAGACTGGCCAGACCAACGACGACGACATCGAGCAGGACGTGCGTGCGTCGATGGCTTACCTAGGCTCGCTGTCGCAGGTGGGCTCAGCGCCCATCGGTATCACGGGGTTCTGCGGTGGCGGTCGTGTGTCGTACCTCATGGCCGCTCGCATCCCGGAGCTTGCGGCCTCGGTTGTGTTCCACGGCGGGTTCATCACCATGGCTCGCGAGGACCGGCCCGCTGCGCTGGACGTCACGTCCCAGATTTCGTGCCCGTTGGCGGGCTTCTTCGGACTGGACGACCAGAATCCGTCGCCCGAGCACGTAGCCGAGATAGCGGCGGAGTTGGACAAGCATGGGAAATCCCACGAGTTCCACTCCTACGAGGGTACCGGGCACAGCTTCCTCGACCACACCAACCCTCGCGCGTATAGGGAATCTTCGGCGGACGATGCGTGGGAGAAGGCGCTTGCGTTCTTCAGCGCCAACCTGAAAGTCCCCGCCTGAATCATCGCTCATTGGAGGGGTTGACCATGCCCGGATCGATCGTAGATCTCAACGTCGATGACTCGCCCATGCCGACCTACGTTGCCGTTCCCGACGGCAATGGTCCGTTCCCTGGTATCGTCGTTGCTCAGCACCGCTTGGGCATCGACGTGTTCATGCGTAACATCTGCGACAGCCTTGCCGAAGCGGGGTACGTGGCCGCCGCGCCCGACATCTTCCACCGTAACTGGTCGCGTGAGCAGTTCGACGAGGTCACGGCCATGCCTCGTGGCGATGAGCGTGCCGAGGCCGTTTTGCCGTCGCTGGCGGCTTCGCTCACGGATGCGGAGGTCGTGCGTGACATGAACGGCGCGTTCAACCACCTGAAGGAGCACCCGACGGTGCATCGAGCGTCGCTGGGCATGCTGGGTTTCTGTATGGGCGGCCGGGTTGCCTACCTCATGGGCACTCGCAACGCCTCGCTGAAAGCAACCGGCTGCTTCTATCCAGGCGGACTCTTCAAGTCATGGGGCGGTGGCCCATCGGCGTTTGCCGCGTCGGACCGGATCGAGAGCCCCATCATAGGGTTCACTGGCAAGGACGACGCGAATCCGTCCCCCGAGGACATGGAGCGCGTCGACAAAGAGCTGACGCGGCTGAACATCGAGCACGAGTTCCATCTTTACGATGGCGTCGCCCATGCGTTCATGGACCCCACCAACCCACGCGCCTATATCGAAGATGTGACCAGCGATGCGTGGACCAAACTCATCGCCTTCTACAGCGCTAAACTCAAAGCCTGAAGATTTCTCGGCACGCCATAAGAAACGTCTGAAGCGAGGACCCCCGATGCAGACTGGCTACCTCCGGTTAGAAGTCAACGACAGCTACATGCCCGCCTATCTTGCCGCACCAGATGGGGACGGGCCTTTCCCTGGGGTGGTTGTCGCGATGCACATCTTCGGTTTGGACCGTTTCGTGCGCGGCAAGTGCGAAGAGTTGGCGGACGCAGGCTTCGTGGCCGTGGCGCCCTACCTCTTCCACCGCACCAATGTGACGCATCAGGAGCTGGGCGACTTCGAGTACGCGGATCCCTCGCGCTGGGAGCGGGTACCGGCTCTCAAGGCAACCCTCGACGATAACCAGATCATTGAGGACATGCTGGAAGGGGTGAAGTGCTTGCGGGCTCTAGATATCGTTGGGCCGAAGCTGGGCGTTACGGGCTTCTGCATTGGTGGGCGCGTCGCATACCTCATGGCAACCAGGACGGATGAATTCGACGCCTGCGTCGATTTCTACGGCGGTGAGGTCAACCAGATCTGGGGCGATGCTCCCACTCCGCTGTCCAAGACGGCCGATCTCAATTGTGCGTTGGCGGGCTACTTCGGCAACGACGACTACAACCCGCCGCCAGCCGATGTAGACGCTCTGGAAGCCGAGCTGAAGAAGCATGGCAAGCGCTACGAATTCACGCGCTATGACGGCGCTAATCACGCTTTCAATGACCCGTTCAACCCTGATCGCTGGCGCGAGCACGCGGGTACCGATTCGCTCTCCAAGATGATTGAGTTTTTCAACCGTGAGCTCGGGTTCCGGCCATGAGCACCATCGTGGCCATCTTTGAAGGAGACCGTGGGGCGAACGCCGCCCGTGACATCCTGCGCGACGCTGGTTACACCGCAGTCATCTTGACGCCGTCGCGCGATCCCTACGACGCACCGATCGAATTCCGGCACCGTGGGGAACTGATGCTCCGGGCCGCAGTCAAATGGGGGATCATCGCGTCCCTCGCCATCGAGGTCCCGGCGCTCATACTGCTATTCATCCTGCCTGTCGACGTTAATGCCAAAGTCCTCATGGGCTCGATGGTATGGAAATTCGGTGCGGGTTTCGGGGCTTGGCTCGGGGCGGCATCAGCGGCCGAACGCGGTCTCGACACCGAACGCGCAGAAGACTATCAACTCGAACTCGCCAGTGGCCGCCGTCTGTTGACGGTGAACGTTACCAGCGCCGATAGGCCATCCGCGAGAGGGGCTCTCCTCGAGAGCGGTGCCATCGAAGTCCGCGACCTCACAGGTACGTTTGAGCTTGCGGCGCGGTAGAGGGCCCACCCTCGACGTTGCGCAGCGGGGAGCGCCGACGCTCGACACGTTCTGCCCGCCACGGAGCCGGGGACGTGTATCCTGTCGGCAATCAAAATTCAGTGAGGCTGAACCCCATGACACAGAAGGAAGACACGGTCGCTCGAGGTAGCGGCCAGGATGGCAAGTTTATTTACGACCGGTGGATGGAAGCGCAAGGCGTTCCCATCCACCGTGGCTATTTCATCGAAGACCTGCGGACGGTCGACGTTGGCCCATGGGCCGAGCGTGAGTGCAACGCAGCTTTCATCCAGCTTGAAGGCATGGAAGGTGTGGCGGAGGCTCGCATCAGCGAGCTACCTGGCGGCACCACGGTACCGCCCATGAAGTTTGCGCTGGATGAAGTCGTCTACACGCTGGCCGGAAGCGGCATCTGCACGGTGTGGGCGGAGGGAGTTGCCAAGCACAGTTTCGAGTTCGGCCCGCGCAGCCTGTTCCTGATCCCCCGTGGCGCTACCCGGCAATTCTCCAACGCGCGAGGTGATCAGCCCTTGCGCTTGCTGCACAACAGCTACCTGCCAGTCGCCATGAGCCTAGAGCCCGACCCAGACTTTTTCTTCAACAACCCGTACCCGCACCCTGAGCTTCTTCAGCCCAAGGATGATGAGCTTTACGCGGTCGCCAAGCGAGCGTCAGGCATGGGCCGGGGCGCGACCTGGTACGGTAATTTCTTCACCGACATGGGTGCGTGGGAGGACCTGGTCCCACACCGGCAGCGCGGTGGCGGAGGTCACGTTGTTGACGTGTCCTTCCCACACTCGCAGATGGGAGGGCATATGTCCGTCTTCCCGCCGGGGACCTACAAGAAAGGCCACCGCCACGGTCCGGGACGCGTCATCGTCATCCCGGCAGGGGAGGGCTACTCCATCATGTGGCCTGAGGGCGGAGAAAAGGTCATCGCTCCCTGGCACGAGGGCAGCATGTTCACTCCTCCCGACCGCTGGTTCCACCAGCACTTCAACACCAGCGTAACGCCGGCCCGTTACCTCGCTCTCGCACCCCTGCCGCAGTTCAATGGGCATAGCGAGAAGGTGGAGGACCGCGCTCGTGACCAGATCGAGTACCCCCGCGAAGAGTCTTGGATCCGCGAGATGTTCACGGATGAACTCGGCAAGCGCGGACTCGATATCCTCATGCCAGAGGAGGCCTACACCAACCCCGACTACACGTGGGGCTACACGCCAGGCCAGGAGCAGGGCGCCGTGCTCGGCGCTGCCTCGGGCGACCGCTAGGCGAGCAGGTCTTCGTACGACCACAAACTCTCGATCAGGAGCAGGGTCCGTTTCGCATGTGCGGCGGGCCCTGCTTCTTTCTAGGGACAGGAGAGGGCAATGCGCTACCTAGAGGTCGGCGGACGGCAGGTGTCGGTGGTCGGGCTGGGCGCGTGGCAATTCGGGTCGAAGGGCTGGGGCTGGAACCGCGAGTTTGGCCCGGCGGACGCAGACGCCATCGTGAAGCGGGCGCTCGAACTCGGCATCACGCTTTTCGATACGGCGGAGATATACGCGAGAGGTCGTTCGGAGCGCATTCTTGGCGCCGCCCTGGCCGGACGCCGCTCCGAGGCCTATGTGGCCACCAAGATTTGGCCGCTGCACGCATTGCGTCGACAGGTGGTTCCTTCGCTGCGGCGATCGCTCAATCGGCTGGGTATGGAGCGCGCGGAACTCTACCAGCTCCACTGGCCCAACACGCTCATACCGCTGTCGTGGACCATGGCTGGGATGCGTGACGCACAAAAGGCTGGACTGGTGGATGACGTAGGCATCAGCAACTTCGGCCTGGCGCGCTGGCGACGAGCTGACACGGCGCTCGGCTCACCAGTCATCTCCAACCAGATTCCCTACAACCTCGTGGAGCGCGCCGCGGAGCGAGAGTTGATCCCCTTCGCTCAATCCGAAGGTAGGCTGATCCTTGCGTACAGTCCGCTCGCGCAGGGCTTACTGTCTGGGCGTTATACGCAGGACAACGTTCCTGGAGGATTTCGACGGGTGAACAAACTGTTCCTGCCTGAGAACATTCGTCGTGTGCAGCCGGTATTGGAGGTTCTCCGTGGGATAGCGGAAACCCATCGAGTGACGCCCGCGCAGATCGCGCTCGCCTGGACGGTTCGGCAGCCGCGCGTCGCGGCGATCCCTGGTGCCAAGAGCGTTTGGCAGGTGGAGCAGAACGCCGAGGCTGCGGACATCGAGCTCTCTCAGGACGAGATCCAAGCGCTGGACCGAGCATCTCAGGCGTTCAGCCCCATCACGGGGATCCGCAGCCTACGTGACCGGGCGAGGCGAGCTGTTTCGCGCTAGCTCTGGCGGTTTGAGTAGCTTGATCATGGGCACGTGGTCGATGCCCGCTTCCAGGAACTCAGGCCCGGAGACGGCGTAGCCGTTCTTGTCGTATAGCTCCTGGACGTACGTCTGTGCGTGGAGGGTGACCTCTATGAATCCACGTGCGGAAGCCTCTGCCTCCAGCGCAGCCACCACTTGTGACCCAATGCCACGATGGCGGAAATCCGGTAGCACGGAGACCCGGCCGATGCGGGCGCTGTCGTCGTCGAACACCAGCCGGCCGGTGCCGACGACTTGGCCAGCAAGCTCGGCCAGTACGTGGGTGGAGATCGCATCGGCTTCGTCGTGCTCGAGCTCGGCTGGCACGCCCTGCTCCTCGACGAACACACGCCAGCGAACCGCCAGCGCCAGGGCCAAGTCAGCTTCGCCGGTGCCGCGGCGCACTTGGGCCGAGCCAGGTAGCGGAAGGTTCGTGGCATCTGGCATGACCGGATTATAATCCGGTATATTCGCACCCTGGAGCACCCCCATGAAGTTGAGCACCGATCGAATCCTTACCACCCACGTTGGCAGCCTCCCGCGTGATCCCGAGGTGGCCGAGATCCTGCTGGCGCGGGAGCGTGGCGACGAGTACGACAAGGACCAGCTAAACGTGGCCCTGACACGCGCCGTGAAAGAGATTGTGGCGAAGCAGGTGGCGGCGGGGATAGATGTGGTCAGCGATGGCGAGATGGGCAAGCTCAGCTACTCCACCTACATCACCGATAGACTCACCGGATTTGGTGGCACCACTGAGCGTAGGCCCAATCTCGACGTTGCGCCGTACCCCGAGTTCCGCGAGAAGATGGCCCGCATGACGGGCGCACAACCGATGTCCCGTGCAGCCTGCATCGGCCCTATCGAGATCAAGGACCGTGGGCTGCTCCAGCATGATGTGGAGCACTTCGTGACTGCCCGCGACGCTAGCAACCCTGTCGAGGCATTCATGACTGCGGCATCGCCTGGGGTTATCTCCGTCTTCCAGCCGAACCAGTATTACCCGACCCACGAGGCATATATCCAGCGGCTCGCTGAGGTTATGAAAGAGGAGTACGAGGCGATCGTTGGGGCGGGATTTCTTCTACAGATCGACTGCCCCGACCTGGCGATGGCCCGGCATACGGCGTTTCAGGATCTTTCGGAGGAAGAATTCCTGAAGCGAGCGGAGGTACAGGTGGAGGCGCTGAACTATGCCCTCATGAACGTGCCTGCCGAGTCAGTCCGCATGCACGTTTGCTGGGGCAACTACGAAGGCCCCCACGATCATGACATCCCGGTCGAGAAGATCATGCCAATCCTGCTGAAGGCCAAGCCCCAGGCATACCAGTTCGAGGCGTCCAATTCGCGACACGCTCATGAATGGAAGGCCTGGCGCGACGCGAAGTTGCCCGATGACAAGGTAGTGATACCGGGAGTCCTCGACTCCACATCCAACTTCATCGAGCACCCGGAGCTGGTGGCTCAGCGTATCGAGCAGTTCGCCAGCATCTTTGGGCGCGAGCGTGTGATCGCGGGCAGCGATTGTGGTTTCGGGACGTTCGCGGGCTTCGGCAAGATGGACCCGGGCATCGTGTTCAAGAAGCTCGAAGCTGCGGCGCAGGGTGCGGAGATCGCCAGCGACCGTCTCTGGGGCTAGCTCGCCTTCCGCGCCGACAGCCGGGAGATGCGGTCGGTCGCCGGAACGCAATCGATGTCCTCGAAACCGGCGTCACGTAGCCACGCCAGGTGCGCCTCAACGCCACCGGACTGGCCGGCGTAGTCCAGGTTCACGAAGGTCCCTCCTGGACTCATCAAGTCATGGATGCCTTGGTACACGTTGGAGATCAGATCATCGTCATACATGTTATGGATGGCGATGGCCGAGACGACGACGTCGAACGGCCCGCCAAGTGCGCCTGCCCAGTCGGGCTGCGAGAAGTCGCTGGTGACGAACCGCAGCTGCGATTCCTTTTCAGCCAGCCGTTGCTTCGCGTGCGCGAACATGGGCTCTGATACGTCTTGCAGCGTCACCTTGGCGTTCGGGAATCGTTTCAGCAACTCGGTCGTCAGTAGGCCGTAGCCCGCACCCACGTCCAGTGCCGTGAAAGCCTCATCACCGTCGCGCGCGATGACCGCGACTGCTTCCTGAATCATGGGCAGCCGGTCGTCCAAACGTCCGTCGTCGCGGGTAACCCACTGATCAACGAACTCAGACTGCTGCCATCGGGCAGGGTCGTCGTGGTCTTGAGCGTGAGGCCTGGGATTATGTCCTTGGTTGGTCATGAGAAACTCCTTATGGAGATGTTGAGCCTACTATAACTGGTCGGTGGGGAGAGTACCTCCGAGGATCGCGCTGATGTGGTCGCCCAATCGGTCGCTCAGCCGGGGGCCCATGCGGGATACGATCCGCGCTGACGCGAACGAACCGAGCTGCCCCGAGGCGGCGTTGTCCATGCCGTTGGCGAGGCCGTATAGAACGCCAGACGCGTAGATGTCGCCGGCGCCGGTGGTGTCAACGACGGGAACCGAGTAGCCGGCTACGTGCGTGATCTCGCCGTTGTCGTACACGAGGGAGCCGTCGCCACCGCAGGTCATGAATACCCGCGGAGAATCCTGTCCGAGCACCTTCAGCGCCTCCTCGCGATCCTGTACGCCGGCGTAGATCATCGCTTCGAACTGGTTGCAGAAGAGTAGGTCGACGTACTCGCGCGTCGCGTTTTTGAATTGCTCGATGAAATGCTCTGCCATACCTGGATCGGACAGGGTAAGCGATACGCCCACGCCAGCTTTCTTCGCGGCGTCCATCGTTGCGATAGCGGCTTTGGATCCGGTTGGTGATCCGAACAAGTAGCCTTCCACGTAGACGAACCGGCTGGCGGCAATACGATCCACGTCCACGTCGGGTACGTCGATGTCCGCGGCTGCGCCGAGCGATGTCTGCATCGTGCGCTCTCCGTCCGGGGTCACTAGGACCAGGCACGTGCCTGTGGGAGCCCCGTTGGTGGGCTCCACGTCGAACTCGACGCCGACCGCGGCCATGCTCTCCCGGTAGAGAGCGCCAGACATGTCATTGCCGATCTTGCCCGAGAAGAACGCGCTTCCTCCGTACTGGGCCAGCCCTACCATGGTGTTCGCCGCAGACCCCCCGGCGGCCGCGTGTTGCTCGTAGCTAGAGAGTCCATCGAGGAGCGCGGCCTGATCCTCAGGCGACACGAGGGTCATGATTCCTTTCTGTAGACCATGGGATGACAGAAGCAGGTCTTCAACCAGTATCTCTGTGTCGACGATGGCATTGCCTATCCCGAAAACGTCGTAGCGCTTTTCCACGTATCACCTATTGAGTCGATTGGGTCGTCCGCATGGTGCAGACGAAAGCTTCCACCATCGGTCCGCCCGCAGAAGAGGAACGTACACGGCAGCCTTTGTGGCGTCAACGCGGGGCCTGGTGGTTTCGTTGACTCGACCACTAGGTGGCCGATAGACTTCACCAGCCTCCTGGCCGGGTAAGTACTCAGGTGACAGGAGCAGCGAACGACACACTCAATGGTGTGAGCAAAGCAGGGTGGTGAATGTACGGCGAACGCCGGCCCGAGTTTGATCCAAATGACTTACTGAAGAGCTTGATCGAGAATTGGAAGAGGTTCACGTCCAAGCTCCCCGGCGGTGGAGGCACGTCGATCGGCTTAATCGTGGTCGCAGTCGTTGCGATCGGGTTGTGGCTCGGCAGTGGTATCTACCAGGTTGCCCCGAATGAGCAGGCCGCGACACAGTTGTTCGGCAAGTTCCAGGGCATCACCGAACCAGGGCTCAGTTGGTTCTGGCCTGCGCCAATCGGTAAGGTGCAGAAGGAAAGTGTGACTGAAACCAAGTCAATGGAACTCGGCTTCCGCAGCGATCCTGGCATCGATGTCCAGGTGGAGTCGCTGATGATTACGGGCGACCTAAACATCGTTGATGTGAAGCTTGCCGTTCAGTACCGGATCGCTGACCTCCAAGCATTCTTGTTTCAAGTGGATGACCCGGGTGACGCCGATCGGGGTGCTCGTGAGGGCAGGCCTGACGGACGGACGCTGAAAGATGCAGCTGAAGCAGCACTCCGGCAGGTGGTCGGGCAGCGTAGCATCGATGACGTGCTCATCCGTGAGAAGGAGCGTGTGCAGGCCGACACCGCCGCGCTGCTTCAAGGTCTGATGGATGATTACGGAACCGGGATTTTCATTCAGACGGTGCAGTTGCTAGAAGTAACTCCTCCTGATGCGGTTCGGTCGGCGTTTGATGATGTGGTCGCGGCGCGCTCGGAGAAGGAAACCCGGGTAAACCAGGCGGACGCTTATGAACAGGACCGACTGCCGAGAGCATTGGGTGCCGCCCAGACGACGATACAAGCGGCAGAGGCTTTCAAGACCGCGCGTGTCTCCCGTGCTCAGGGTGAGGCGGACCAGTTCACCGCGATTTTGGAACAGTACAACCTATCTAAGAGTGTGACCCGCCAACGCCTCTTCCTTGAAGCGATGGAGGATATCCTCCCCCAGGTGAACTTGATTCTCATAGACGAAGGGGCAGGCAGCGGTGTTCTTCCGTTCCTGCCTCTCACCGGTGGCGTTCCAAGCGCCATCGGTGGTGGACTGTAGGAGCCAACCATGATTACAAAACTCCTACTTATCGTTTTTGCTCTCGCAGCCATAGTGTTCTGGCAGTCAGCTTATAAGGTGGATGAGACGGAACTCGTCCTTGTGACACAGTTCGGTAGCATCCAGGCCACGGAGACCACCCCGGGACTGAAGTTCAAGACGCCGTTCGTCCAGCAGGTAAATAGCCTGGACAAGCGTGTGCTTCGCGTCGACGTGCAGCCTGCAGGGTTCCCGGATATTGACAGCCAATTCCTGGAGATTGATGCCTATGCGAGGTACCAGATCCGGCCCACGCCAGAGGGAATTAGGAATTTCCGTGAGTCACTCCTTACTGAGACGGGCGCGCGGGATAAGATTAGCCAGATCGTGATCGCAGCCCTGCGTGCCGAAGTGGGCGGCAGGCAGAGGGAAGACATCATCGGCGGGAGAATCAAGGTCAACGAGGATGGGACCCGACAGGTGACCGCAATCCTGGCGGCGGATGGCTCATCCACCCGTGAAGAATTGACTAGGCTCGTGACCACCTCGGTGCAAGCGCAAGCAGATGCTCAGGGATTTGGGATCGACGTACTCGATGTTCGTATCAAGCGCGCGGATTTCCCTGACTCGATCGTGGAGTCGGTGTACACCCGTATGCGCAGTGAGCGCGAGGTTCAGGCGGAGCGCCTCCGGGCAGAGGGCGAAGAGCAATTCTTGACCAAGACGGCCGACGTGGACCGGCAAGTCGAGAACGTCGCAGCTTCTGCTGATGAGACGGGGAACCGCCTCCGGGGTGACGGTGAAGCGGAAGCCATTCGTATACTCGCCGAAGCACTGGAAGCGGACGCGGACCTGTTCGCATTCAGGCGGAGCCTTGAGGCGTACGCGACCATCCTTGGAGAGCAATCAACCGTGGTGTTGTCCGCGAACAGTCCCTTGTTCCAATTCCTGCAAACCCCAGACGGTGCTGGCGAGTAGCTAGCTCGATTAACCTTGGTGAAGACAAGCAGGCCGCTAGCGGCCTGCTTGTTTGGTGAAATGGATCCCAACCGCATCCGCAACTTCTGCATCATCGCGCACATCGACCACGGCAAGTCGACCCTCGCAGACCGCATGCTTGAGATGACCGGCACCGTGATGGCACGAGATATGCAGGAGCAGCTCCTCGACTCGTTGGATATCGAGCGCGAGCGCGGTATCACCATCAAGGCCCAGGCGGTCCGTATGCCGTTCACGCACAGCGACGGCAACGATTACGAGTTCAATCTCATCGATACGCCCGGCCACGTGGACTTTGCCTACGAGGTATCGCGAAGCCTCGCCGCGTGTGAAGGTGCGATCCTGATCGTAGACGCGACGCAGGGGATTCAGGCGCAAACGCTCGCCAATGTATACCTCGCCCTCGGGCACGACCTGGAAATCATCCCGGTCGTGAATAAGATTGACCTTCCGTCGGCAGACGTTCCACGCGTCATCGGGGAGATGACGACAGCGTTCGGCTTCGGCGCGGACGAGGTGCTCGCGGTGTCAGCCAAGGACGGAAGCGGCGTCCACGAACTGCTGAGTGCGGTCGTGGACCGGGTGCCGCCGCCGGAGGCGCACCGGGAGCGTCCGCTGCGTGCGTTGATCTTTGATTCAAAGTACGACACGTACAAGGGCGTGCTCGCGTACGTACGTGTAGTCGACGGCATGGTTGGCCCAAACGCTCGGATACGTATGATGGAGACCGATACTCAGGCCGAAGTGCTGGAGGTCGGCGCATTCAAGCCGATGATGATGAAGGTGGCGGGCCTGGAAGCCGGCGAGGTTGGCTACATCGCCACGGGGCTGAAGAGCGTTGGGGAATGCCGCGTGGGGGATACGATCACGCTAGCTCGCGGCGGCGCCACCGAGTCCCTCCCGGGTTACGGCGCACAGAAACCGATGGTCTTCGCGGGTCTGTACCCAACCGAAGGAGTCGATTACCACGAACTCCGCGAGGCGCTTGAGCGCCTGCAGATGAATGACGCGTCGTTGGTTTTTGAGCCAGAGAACAGCCCCGCGCTGGGCCCCGGTTTCCGGTGTGGGTTCTTGGGGCTCTTGCACATGGAGATAGTGCAGGAGCGCCTGGAGCGCGAGTACGACATGGATCTGGTGGTTACGGCCCCCAGCGTGGTGTACCGGGTGGTGATGCACGATGAGTCAGTGATCGAGGTTTCCCGGCCCACGGACCTACCGAGCCCCGGAGCGCTCGATCAGATTGAGGAGCCGTGGCTCGAAATTAGCGTGCTCACCCCGTCGAGATTTGTCGGGCCGATGATGGAACTCATCAACGCACGACGTGGGGTATTCAAACGCACGGAGTATCTTGACTCGTCTGGGGCGCGGGCCGTTGGCTCAGAATCGATGCCGTCATCGGATCCGCGGGTGGTTCTTGAAGCCCAACTTCCGATGGCCGAGGTACTCGTAGACTTCTACGATCAGATCAAGACACGCAGCAAGGGATACGCATCGCTGGATTATACCTTCATCGGTTACCACGCGGCACCGTTGGTGAGGCTCGATGTTTTGGTCAACGCGCAGCTGGTGGACGCGTTGTCGCTGATCACCCACCGCGATCGGGCGTACTACCAGGGCAAGGCGTTGGTGGCGCAGCTCCGGAAGCTCATACCCCGGCAGATGTTCGAGGTGCCGATCCAAGCTGCGGTTGGCAGCAAAATCATCGCTCGGGAGACGGTCCATGCCATGCGCAAGAACGTTTTGGCCAAGTGCTACGGCGGGGATATCACCCGTAAGCGCAAGCTGCTAGAAAAGCAGGCTGAGGGTAAAAAACGTATGAAGCGTATCGGGCGAGTTGAGGTTCCGCAGGAAGCATTCCTGGCCGTCCTCAAGATGGATCGGTAATCGATTGCCATCTCTGCCTAGGGTAGAGTTTCGTAGGTAACTCTTGATAGTCCTGATGGAGGTCGCTGATGCAGCTAGGTTTCTTCAATATGCCCGTCCACCCGCCCGGCTCGGACTGGGCCCAAACTCTTGCCGACGACCTCGAGCAGCTGGTGGTGCTCGACTCCATAGGCTACGTCGAAGCGTGGATCGGCGAGCACTTCACCTCTGAGTGGGAGAACATTCCCGCGCCCGACCTGCTCATCGCTCAAGCGTTGAGCGTCACCAAGCAAATCAAGTTCGGTACGGGCGTGACTAACGTCCCCAACCACAACCCGTTCTACCTGGCCCACCGTATCGCGCAGCTCGATCAGATGGCGCGCGGGCGCCTGCTGTGGGGCATCGGCTCGGGCGGGTTCATCGGCGACTTTCGCGTCGTTGGGATTGACCCCGCAAGTGGCGAGCATCGCGAGATGACCCGCAAGGCCATCGACCTGATTCTGGAGTTGTGGGCGGACCCGCAGCCAGGCGCGTACGACCACCCCCGCTGGCACTTTAACGTCCCCGAGCGCGACGACGACATCGGTCTGCGTGTCCACATGAAGCCCTACCAGAAACCCCATCCCCCCATCGCGCTCGCGGGCATCTCCGTCAAGTCAGACACCCTGGAGCTTGCCGGCGAGCAGGGCTGGATTCCCATGAGCATTAACTTCGCGCCGTCCCGTGTCCTCAAGACCCACTGGGACTCGGTCACCGCTGGCGCCGCTAAAACGGGCCGAATGGCCGACCGCGCCCATTGGCGCATCGCCCGCGAGATCTTCGTCGCCGACTCCACCAAGGAGGCGCGCAAGATGGCGCTGGAGGGAGTGTTGGCCCGGGACTTCGAGCAGTACTTCCACCCGCTGATTGGCAAGGGCAGGGGCTACGGCATCGTCAAACAGGACCCGGACATGCCCGATTCCGAGGTCACCTCGGCGTATATGGCCGACAACGTGTGGATCGTCGGCAGCCGGGAAGAAGTAACCGAAAAACTCGCCACACTCGCTGATGAGGTCGGGGGGTTCGGCGTGCTGCTCGCCATGGGCCACGAGTGGCTACCTCGCGACGTCTGGGAGCAGTCCATGGGGCTGCTCGCCACGGACGTCGTACCCAAATTGTCCTAGCCAGTACCACCGGCACCGAAGCGCCGTAGGCTGCATCCTATCTAGGGTGTGCTTCGCCTAGCGCTCCCCGGCCTGGAACGGCGGGTACGTCCGCGGGTTGACCACGTGACGGTCCAAAAATAGATCACCGAAGTGCGCGCAGGCTTCCCCCAACTCCTCGTGACGGTCGAACGCGTGAGGCACGCCCTCCACCGCGTGGAACTCCGTCGCCACGCCAAGCCCTCGCAGCTTCTCGTAGAACCGTTCGCTAGAAGCTATGGGAATGGTGACGTCCGCCGAGCCATGGAAGAACGCCGTCGGTGGAAACGACGCCGTCGCGTATGTCGCAGGGCGAGCGCCCGCGTAGGTGTCGTCCCCGGCGTCGGCTGCGAAGAGCGGGTGCTGGTTGCCCCTCGGCGGGCGCGGCACGTCGATGCTGGCGTAGTAGGCCAGGCATGCCGCCACGGCCGAGCTCGTCTCGGCGTTGCCACCGTCGCCTTCGAGGTCGCGGTTGTCGGGAGTGCTGGCAGACAGCAGTGCCAGCAGCCCACCAGCGGAGAAGCCAACCACGCCGATGCGCTCCGGCTCGATGTTCAGCTTGCTGGCGTTGGCGCGTGTCCAGCGGATGGCGGCCTTCGCGTCGTGGATCTGCGCGGGGAACTTGGCCTCGCCGGCCAGTCGATACCCCGCGACCACGCAGATGTACCCCCGCTCCGCGTAGTGGCTCACGCGGACGTCGATGCCATTCTTGTTGCCGCCCAGGAAACCACCTCCGTGGAAGAACACCAATGCCGTTCGCTTGTCGCTGTCGGCATCTGGCGAGATCACGTTGCATAGCAGGTCGCGTCCGCCGCCCGTCCCGAACACCAAGTCTCGCTCGATCGTTACGCTCATCTGTGCTCCCTTTCGCCTTTTCGTGATGGCCATCCTCAATGTTCGCCTCGGTGGTGCGGCAGCGGACGGCCCTGTCGTGGCCTAAACGACTCATCGGTCGTGGGTTTGCAGCCAGGGGGTGTACTCGGCCACCGCAGACGGAATGTCGTAGGCGGGCTCGTAGTCCACGTCGGCGCCGGATTGCGCGATGTCCTGGTGGGCATCGGGCACCACGTTCCGGATGACCTCCACAATCTTCGCGTTGCTCAGGTTGGACGTAACGCCGCCCGACGTGTTGTAGATCTTGTGCGGGAGCGAGTCCGCCACGTCGACCAGCTGAATCCCTGTCGTGCAGTCTTTCACGTAGCAGTAGCTACAACCATCGTCGGCGAAGAACACGCCTCGTCCGTACTTTGCGGTGGTGCCGTGGGCAGCGGCGTAGCGCATGCTAGCGATGGGGTGATTCAGCGTCTGGTACATGGGACCGTAGATGCCGCCTACCCGTGCGATGACGACGCTCATTCGATCCTCCGTGCTTGGCTTGGAAGCGGGCGGGATTGTACCTCCAACGCTTGCGGGTCGTTATAGTAGTGCCATAGTAAGAACGAGGAGCGACTGTACCATGGCACTAACGATAGGTGGGGTGAACATCCCCAACGCGGCAGAGAAGTTTGTAGAGATGAGTCACGGGACGACCCGCTACATCGAGGCGGGGACGGGTTACCCCACGATTCTGCTTCACGGCGTGGGCTACGCCGAGGGTGGGCACAACTGGTTCCTGAACATCGGCCCGCTTTCCCAGAACCTGCGAGTGATTGCGGTCGATGCGCTGGCGTGGGGTAACGGTGAAGGATTTCTGCAGCAGGAGTATTCATTCGCGTATCTGGTCGACTTTCTGCGGGAGTTTCAGGATGCGCTGGGGCTGGAGAAGACCAATCTGGTGGGGCACTCCATGGGTGGTTGGCTGGCATCGTTGTTTGGCTATGAGAGCCCCAACCGGCTGAACAAGTTAGTGCTCGTCGCGAGTGGCGGGGCTATGCCTCGGCAGCTGAAGAGCATGGTGGAGTTCCAGCCGCCGACACGGGAGATGTTGCGCAATCAACAGGCCCAGACGGTGAAGTCTCCGCTGGTCGATCATGAGGCGTTGGCGGACTACCGGTTCGCGATGACGCAGAACCCGGACAGGCTGGCGTCTTACCGGAACGTGCTTGCCCATATGAACAACATGGAGACGCGGAGCCGTTACAACACGGTGCGTCGGTTCGCGCATATCTCGGTGCCGACGCTAGTGGTCTGGGGCAAGGACGACCAGATCAATGCGCTGGAGATGGGGGAGATGACACACGAAGGCATCCCGGGCTCCCAGATGGTGACCTTCGATTGTGGTCACTTCATCCCGACTGAAGCGCCGGAGGAGTTCAACACGGCGGTGGGTGAGTTCCTCGCCGGGTAGGTCAGCCTCATTGCGCGACGATTGATTGCGTGATCCCCAATAATCGAAGAATCCCTCGCACGAATCGAGAGGGGACGACACCCCTCCCTCGCTGTTCCTTCGCTTCCGGTTTTTCCTCGCGCGCGATACCCTGAGGCGGTTGGCCGAAGGGTGTGTCGCGGCAGGTAAAGGAGCGGGTATGGTTCATTATCGCTACTCACGCTGGGATGGGTCGCAGCTTGACGAGATGTCCACACAGGACATGATTGAGAAGCTGACAGAGCAGATTTTGGATGGGGATTCGGTGAACCAGGCGATGCGTCGGATGATGGATCGCGGGATGACCATGCCCAACGGCCGTCGGATGGAGGGGATGCGCGAAATGATGCGCCGCCTTCAGGAGGCTAGGCAGCGGAACCTGGAGAACTACAACCTCGACTCGATCATGGACGATATCGCGGAGCGGCTGGACAACATCATCGCCCAGGAGCGCTCCGTTATCGAGGGGCGCTTGGATGAACTCGGGCCGCAGCCCGGGCAGGGAGAGCCCGGGGAGGGCGGCGAGCCGGGCGAGAATCGGCCGCCAGGGCAGCAGGGGCCGTCTGGGCAGTCGTCGTCGGGGCAGCCCGGGCAGGGCGGGGCGCCCACGCCTGAGCTGGAGAAGCTGCTGCGGGATATGGCGCAGAAGCATACTGACCAGTTGGCCCAACTGCCACCGGAGGTCGGGGGCCGCATTAAGCAGTTGCGTGATTACGACTTCATGGACCCGGAGGCGCGCCAGCAGTTCGAGGAGCTGCTGGAGACGCTGCAGCAGCAGGTCATGCAGAACTACTTCAAGGGCATCCAGCAGGGCCTGGAGAACATGACCGAGGATGATCTGCGCCGGATGCAGCAGATGGTTAAAGATCTGAACGATCTGACGCAGCGGAAGCTGAACGGCGAGGACCCGGACATCTCGGACTTCATGGGCAAATGGGGAGATTTCTTCCCTCCGGGTATCGATAATTTCGACCAGCTTGCTCAGCACATGCAGGAACAGATGGCTCAGATGCAGTCGCTGATGAACTCGATGTCGCCGGAGCAGCGGAGCGAGCTGCAGGGGATGATGGAGGCTTTGCTGCGTGACAACAGGCTCCAGTGGGACCTGTATGAGCTATCGTTCAATCTTCAGCGCTTGAACCCTGATGCGAATCAGGGAGAGCGGTTCTCGCTGACGGGTGACGAGCCGTTGTCGCTGCAGGATGCGCTGAAGATGATGGGCGACTTGAACAACATGGAGGATCTAGAGAGCGACATCCGGGATGCGATGCGGCACAACGACCCGTCGCGTATCGACGCGGACCGGATGGGCCGGGTGCTGGGCGAGGAGGCGAAGGAGTACGCGAAGGAACTCCAGAAGATGATGCGGGAGCTGGAGGAGTCGGGGTTCATCAAGCGGGGCGACCACGGTTTGGAGCTGACGGCGCGGGCGATGCGAAAGATCGGCGAGAAGGCGCTAACGGACATCTTTAGAATGATGCGGGGCGGGCAGGTCGGCGATCACAATCGCGATAAGAAGGGGGTCGGTGTTGAGCTGACGGACGAGACGAAGCGCTGGGAGTTCGGCGATCCACTGAGTCTGAACACGCAGAAGACGGTGACGAATGCGGTGATTAGGAGCGGCAAAGGCACGCCGGTGCGGTTGCTGCCAGAGGACTTCGAGATCGATCAGACGAT
>CAUZFB010000032.1:0-26679 GCA_963579135.1 Dehalococcoidia bacterium
TGAAATGGTCAGAGTCCTTGATAGCTAGGAGGCAACCCTCGTTGCCAACCCGAGGAAACAATGGGCCGTCAGGTCTGCGCGTGCCTTCCTTAGAGGCGTTGAGAAGGTGGAACTCCATGGGGTCCATGCCGATGATCTCGCATAGTTCGCCCACCAGCGTTTCACTGGCGAAGGTTGCCTGTGGCGTACCTGGTGCACGATACGCCGCTGTCTTGGACATGTTGATGACTACGTCGTAAGAGTCGACCCTAACGTTGGGGACCTCATAGCAGGCGAAGATACCTGAGGCGGCGGCGCCGATCGACGCGCCAGGATAGGCGCCCGCGCCGTAGCGAATGTCCGCCGTGGCTGCGGTGATTTTGCCCTTGTCATCGACACCCATCTTGACCTTGACCGTGCCGCCGGGGCCAGGACCGGTGGCTTCGAATACGGCTCGGCGATCCATCTGGATCTTCACTGGTCTGCCAGCCTTTTTCGAGAGGACCGCGGCAAGGGGTTCGAGGTAGACCGGGATCTTGCCCCCGAAGCCTCCGCCGATCTCGGTGGGCGTGACTTTGATGTTCGAAAGCGGTTGGTTGAGGAGGGCGGAGATCGTTTTGCGGACCCCAAAGGGTGCCTGTGTGGTCGTCCAGACAGTGATCTTGCCGTCGGGTGCCCAAAAAACCGTTGACGCGTGGGGCTCGATGTAGCCCTGGTGGGCGCGGGAGATGATGAACGTTCGCTCGATGACCGTCTTAGACTGGTCGAATGCAGCTTCCGGATCACCGAACTCTAAGCGGTTGTGCACCGCGATGTTAGTGTTCTTCACTTGCTCACCCTGATCGCTTCCTATCAGCCCTTCGTGGATGACGATTGCGCCCGGAGCCATGGCTTCTTCAAGGCTGATGACGGGCTTCAGGACTTCGTACTCAACCTCGATCAGCTTGAGGGCTTCGAGACCCGTGTTCTGGTCGATGGCAGCGACGGCGGCGACGGGATGACCCTTGTAGACAACTTTGTCGTGGGCCATGACTCGGTCGCTGGTGAAGGCGGTGTCGTCGACGGTCTCTCCAAGGTCCAGCGCGCCTGACGCCACGAGCGGCATGTCCTTGCCAGACATGACGGCGAAGACGCCGGGCATCGCCTCAGCCTTGGAGGTGTCAATCTTGGTGATCTTGGCGTGGGCGTGTGGGCTCCGCAGCACTGCACCGTAGATCATGCCTGCGAGGCGGACATCGGCACCGTACACGGCCCGACCCAAAACCTTGTCGACTCCGTCGTGCCGGATCGGCCTAGTGCCGACGACTTTGAATTCCTGGGGCTTCTCGGTGGTGGTCATTCACGACTCCGTTGTGAACCGCAAGTGCGGATAGCTGGTAGTTACTTTGTCTGGTCGCGGGCTTTTTCGACCGCTCGGATGATCTTGTCGTAGCCCGTGCATCGGCAGAGATTGCCAGCGAGCCAGAGCCGGATGCGCTGCTCACTGGCGTCAGGCTCGGCTTCGAGAAGGGCTTTTGCTGAAACAAGGAACCCCGGCGTACAAATCCCGCATTGAAGCGCAGCTTCTTCAAGGAACGCTTGCTGGAGTGGGTGCAGGCCCCCGGCAGGCGCGACACCTTCGATCGTTTCGATGGTCTTACCTTCGGCTTCAACTCCCAGCATCAGGCAGGCGTCGACTATGCGGCCGTTGACGTTGACGGTGCAGGCACCGCAATTGCCATCGTTACAACCCTCTTTGGTGCCCGTGAGACCCAGCGTTTCACGCAGAGTCTCGAGCAGGCTCAGGTAGGGTGCCGCGAGGAATTCGGTGGGTTGGCCATTCAGTGTGCACTGAACGGCGACCCTGCGGACGAATGATTGTTCGGGCGTCAGTGTCATTAGGCGTTACCTCGGGCGCGCTGGACTGCCTGTGCGAGAGTGCGGCGCGTGAGCACGCCGACAAGATGTAGTCGTTGTTCGATAGTGCCGCGCATGTCTGAGATGGGCGATGCTTCCGTGGATGCTATCTCCCCGGCCTTGGCGAAACTTTCTTCGGTAGCTGGCTGGCCTGCGAGGGAGTCGGAGGCCTGCTTGGCGAAAATGGGTATCGGGCCAACGGCGGCGAGGGCAATGCGAGCGCTCTCGATCTTTTCGCCAGAGGCGTCGAGGGTTACTGCGCTGGCGACGCCCGCGACGGCGATGTCCATTTCGTTGCGTGGGATGAACCGCTGATACGCCGCGCCGAAGTGGTCCACGGGCTTAGGGAGATGGATCTTGATGAGCATCTCGCCGTGACCGAGGGCGTTGCGCCCTGGGCCGGTGGCAAATTCTTCAACGGGCATGGTGCGTGTGCCTTCGACGCCTGTGAGGGTTACGACGCCGGAGTACACGATGAGCGGGCAAATGCCGTCCGCGCTCGGAGTGGCGTTGCACAGGTTCCCGCCGAGGCTGGCGCGCGACTGGATCTGGATGCCTCCGATCAGCGAGGCGGCGTCGATGATGCCGGGGAATGCTGCCACAATGGCTCCGTCCTCATAGACCTGGTAGCAGGGAACTGCGGCCCCGATGGTCAGTCCGCCATCCAGGGTTAGCTCCATGAGCTCAGGGATCGCCTTGGCGTCGACGACGGCGTCGAGCTCATAGCGCTCGCCACGGAGCTGGACGAGGAGATCTGTCCCTCCCGCCATGATGCGAGCGCGATGTCCGTAGCGTGCGAGCATCGAAACGGCTTCGGTGATGTTGGTGGCAGGGATGTACTGGTAGGGATGCAAGTCTAAGTACCCTCGCGTCGCGAACGTAGGTCGGCATGCTTATTATCGCCAACGAGCGAGCCTGCCGCAATCGTTCCCGAAACGTCGCGCTGCACTAGGAGTTCTAGCTATGCAGGAAAGGCAGTGATGGTAGAGTTCACGCCGATCTGAACCTGGTTTCCAACGCTGACGGGGATATGGAGCCCCGTCAACGTGTTGAGCGTGATCCCTGAAGCGAGACGAACCTTGATCAGCTTGTAGATGCCACGGGATTCCGAGTCCACCACAGCGAGGGGAGGATGGGCCGCTCCCGGGGTAGAGAAGCAACAATTCTGGCCTGATTGCTCCTTTGCTCGTGAGCTTTGTGGCGCCCGCCAAAGGCAGGTGGCCCATCTCGCATGTCACTCAGGCACCCGAGACTTCGCCGTCCAGCATGTCGACTTCGTCGATTGGATTATGCAGTCTCGAATTGATGCTTCTATTGAAAGAATGATTACCCGTTAGCACCTGCAGGCGTTGGCAAGCGAGGCATTGCGGTCAAACATCGATTTGTCCGCAATGGTGCCGGCTGTGAAGCATGTTCCGGGTTAGAAATTTCGATACTTGGTTGCATGCTGATTTGGGAACATCAGGTTCCTTCTCTTATGAGCAGACCATTTGATTGACCAAGTGATCCCGTGGGTTCTTAGTCGTTCGACTCAAGGCGGATACTTCGTGCAATGCTGTTCCACGCGGCTTGTGGCCATAATCTCGATTGGTGCTATTGCGTGTATGTGGAAGCCATTTACGTCGCAAGTTGGCTACTTTCTAATATAAAAGTGCGTTTGAAGCAGTTTCTGTGAGTTTTGGAAGCGAATGCAGTAGGAGATGATTTATGGATTCTCGAACCTTATCTGGCCTGTTATTGATCTCTAGTCCGATAATTATGATTGTGTTCTGGCTGTTGCTAGGACCAGATGGCGGCGACGTTATTTCTGCGAAATATGCCTATGGAATAGGCACGTTAGGTTTGTTATTCATGGTCGTAGGGCTTAGTTTGGTGAAGGACGAAATGGCAGGCGGTGCAGGGGCTCACTACGCCCAGGTGGGCGTCCTCTTGCTGGTACTTGGAATGAGTGCAGCAATAGTGGAATCCGCCTTGGAGATTGTGAGTGTGGAAGCCGCGAGTCCGGAGCACACGGCCTTATTTGCAGGAGCAGCGGAGGGAGTAGGGTCTTTAACGACCGCTATATCTATGCTGGGGCTTGCCGTGGTCGGAATCGCTTTCCTCGTCCAGAAGAACTTCCACGTGATTCTTTCGGCACTGGTGACGATTGTGGGCATCGTTGGCGTGGTAGGGGCCGCTACCTCCTACGACAATGACAACGTAATGATGGTTCCGTATATCGGAATGATGATTTCCTCATTGGCGTTGGGCATTGTCCGCCTTCGGACGAAAGCCTAGGCATTAGCGCTTTGCTGAGGGGATGGAGGCTTGGATTATGCCTGCCATCTCCTCAGAGGGCGTCGTTCTTCCTGTCGGCGCTCTCACAAGTCATCAGTGGGATCCGAATTGCTAGAGCCCGCTGACCGGCTTGGGGTTGGCTTCCCGTATTTTGGGTGACAAGTGATTCAGTGAGTCTGACTTGGTCGGCTTCAAGCGCCATCTCGCTTAAAGCGCGAGCATCTGCCGATTCGTCTGTGAGACTGTAGTCGGTGCCCATCACGGGAACGATCTTTCCGTCTTTCCTCCAACCTCAAGCATAGTTGAATCAAGATCGACCCGTGATTGGGTCGTCATCATCCCTAGGTAGTGGCTGGCGGTTGCGTCACAAATGGCATTCCGCCCGCTAGGGACCCCCCGTCTACTAAGATATCTGCTGCAGCGATAAAGTCAGACTCCTTCGAAGCCAAAAAGACAGCCGCGGCAGCGATGTCGTCTGGGATGCCGGCTCGCCCGACGAGGTTAACGATGCCACGCCCTGTTTCAGGGACTGTCTCTTGGCCGACCGGAGAGCCTATCCGGTTAGGTGTTATCGAATTAACCCGCACTCCAAAAGGAGACATCTGAATAGCAAGTGACCGAGTCAGATTCAGTACCCCTCCCTTAGCAGCTGAGTAGGCTGTGGCATCCGCCCGTCCGCGGTGTCCCGAAGTTGAGGCAACATTGATAATTCGCCCACCCCTCCCTTGATCACGCATTTGCCTCCCTGTGTATTTCACACAAAGGAAAACACTTTTCAGGGTAACGTTGATCACTCGATCCCACTCATCTTCTTCGAGATCGAGCGCAGGAGTGTGGTCAGTAATGGCGGCATTGTTAACGAGGATGTCGACGCCACCCAGTTGGGTAACTACATCTGAAACCATCCGCTCGACATCTGAGGCAGAGGAGACATCCGCAGTCAACGCTATTGCACTGCCTGGCGATTTGGCATTGATTGAGTCCGCGACTGTCTGTACAGCATCAGCGCGTATGTCTACTAACGCCACACGAGCGCCTTCTGCAACAAATGCATGGCCCACCGCTTCACCGATATTGCGGCCACCACCTGTGATGATGGCTACTTGATTCTCTAGCTTCACTTTGTCCTCCCCTATTCAGGTTTCTTACGTCACATTCGTTTCTCAGCTACAGCTGGTTTCATTGGGGTTAAGCCTGGGTTACTTCCGGCAAGAACCATCGGTATTTTGGCAATAGCCCAGCTGTTTGCTTAGCTATTGTGAGATGGTACGAGTCGGCATGCAGCAACGCTGACCGCAATGAAAACCGTTTCATTTTCCTTCAGTTCAGTGCTGGGATGAACATCCGCCCGGAGTAATGTGCCCTCAACGTCCACATAACAATCCAGTGCCTCTCCCAAGAAAACCACGCTTTCGACGCGACCCATGAGGATGTTGTCATCAGTAACCGAAGGCTTTTCCCGTGTGATGAGCACGTTCTCCGGGCGAATCGCAACTGAGACAGATTCGCCTCCGTCAACCTTTTCTACACTGGTGCAGCGAAGTATGCCTTGGGGGGTCTGAACCTCTGCAACTGACTCAGCATTGGGCGCGGCCACAGCCGTACCTTCCAAGAAGTTCGCAGAGCCTATGAATTCAGCTGCAAATCTGTTGCGCGGGGAGTCATATATCTCCCGAGGGGTTCCTAGCTGGACAATATGACCACCTTCCATAACTGCAATTTGGTCAGATAATGTAAGGGCTTCAATCTGGTCGTGAGTGACGAATATGGTGGTGATCGCAAGCTTGGTGGTAAGTTGCTTTAGTTCATTACGCATCTGTTCGCGGAGCTTGGCATCAAGGTTACTTAGCGGCTCATCCAAGAGCAGCGCTTGGGGTTCATGAACCAGGGCTCTAGCGAGAGCGAGCCGTTGCTGCTGACCGCCGCTCAACTGAGGTGCGGGCCGTTTTTCCAGTTCATCAAGTTGGACCAGTTCAAGAGAGCGCATTACTCGATCCCGGACTTCTTGATTGGAGTATTTCGTAGGCCCACGCCTTAGCGGGTACGCAACGTTTTCAAACACGTTCATGTGAGGCCATATGGCATAGGATTGAAAAACCATTCCCATTGGCCTTTTATATGGGGGAACCCATATGCCCGTCCCACTGGAGACGAGCACCGCTCCTCCTAAGGTAATGTCCCCGCCGTCAGGCTTCTCAAGTCCTGCAATGCATCGGAGCGTGGTTGATTTGCCGCAACCGCTCGGCCCCAGCAATGTAAAAAAAGATCCGGGCATGACGGTAAAACTGACGTCATCTACCGCGTGAACCGGACCCTGATCTGTCTCATATTGTTTGTAGAGATGACTAACTTCAAGTGTTACTGCAGGCATAAGAGCCTCCGGTGCTAGCGATTGAGTTTATAGGCCGCATATCTCGCAAGGACCACCAGGATGATGATTATTGCGACCAACAGAACACCGGCCGCCGCAGCTAAATTCATTCGACCGTTGAAGAATTGCTGCCATACGTAAGCTGAAATAATTCTGTTGTTACTAGATTGAAGAAGTAAAGCAACGGTCAACTCTCGACCGCTATGAATCGCGATCCACAACCAACCCGCTACTAGAGAGGGTAATAACAAGGGGATAATTACATGGCGGAAGGTCTTTAGCCAGCCCACTCCGCTCATGGAACTTGCCTCTTCCAGCTCACGATGCAATTGGAACATGGCGCCATTCGTCGTACGTGTGCCATATGCAACAAATAGCGAAATATGGGCTAGCGCTATCAGCCAGATTGTTCCATAAGTAGGTGCGAGAATGAATAATCCGAGAATTAACCAGGCCAAGCCCATGACAATGCCCGGAACCGTATGGGGCAAAAACGCCATCGCATCTAGTACTGCTTTCCCTCGCACTCGACTCCTAACCACAAACCATGAAATTACCGCCGACAACAGCATAGTTGCGAATGGAACGATCATGATCAGGATTAGGGAATTCTTTAGGCCCTGCAGGAATTCATTCCGCCCAGGACCATAAAGAATGAAGCGATACGCATCAAGGCTAGCGAATTTGAACGCTCCTGGGGTTGGGGCTTGATAGTAAGGGAGCAAACTCGCCCAGAATAAAATGGCCATCGGGAGAACGAAGCCGATAACGAAAAAGAGAATTATTAAACTCCCACTGATCGTCTTCCCTCGTCGGCCAAGCTCGATGCGCCGCGGCCGGAATCCCTTCCCTGTGATGGTAGCGAAGCGTTGCTGAACTTTAGTGACCTTGTGGTAAAGAATGATGCCAACCACACCTAATACTGCTGCCAGCGTCGCTAGGCTTGTAGCAAAGCCGTAGTCCGGAGGGGACTGGCTGGTTGCAATATAAATTCGTGTAGCGAGTACGTGAATGTCGGCCGGCATTCCCATCACACCAGGAATTTCGAACACACCTATCGTTGAAGTCGCGATGTAAATCACGACGCCAAGGAGGCCAGGGGTGAGGATGGGTAAAGTTACGTGTCTGGCGGTTCTGACAACTCCCGCCTGGGACATAGAAGAAGCTTCCTCTAATGCAGGATCCATACTTCTAAAGAGGCCCACAACCATCAAGAAAATCGTTGCCGAAAGGCGAATACCCTCTACGAAAATCATCGAGATCATCGTGTTGGGACTGAATATGCCTTTGTCCCAGCCGAGCAATTGAGTGAACGGCATGTTCAACAACCCCGTTCTGGGGTTCAGTACTAATACCCACGCGATGGCAAAGAGACTCGCGGGCATGGCGCCGTTGATAACGACTGATACGAATCCGAAATTCCGTAACGGAGTGTTGGTTCGTTCAATGAGCCAGGCAAATCCAACACCAATGAGGAGCCCTATGAAGATAGAACCCAAAGAGAACCAAAAAGTATTTACTAAGAGTTCGTAAGTAAGTGGATTAAGGAATGTTTCGCGGTAGTTATTGAGAGTAAACGCACCGCCTGGTTGACCCGGTCCAACAGTTCGGAAACTGAACCAAAGGACAAGGATCAGTGGAACCACGACCAAGAAGGCGAGCAGCGCGCCCAGCCATAACACGACACCGAACACTTGTGGATCGTTGACTGCGAAACGCGCCCGTAAACGCGCCAAGGCCGACTGCTGCGAAGACTGATACACCTAATTAACCGCCCAATAATGTACAGCCTGAGGGTAACGAAACGCCTATCACCCCCAGGCTGTAGTTAGCTAAGAACTGTCGCGACTAACCTAACCGGTCGGAATACCAATGGCCTCTCTGTACTTATTGGTAAGCCTCTTGAAATGATCATTCATCGCGGTCCCTGGAGCGACAATCTTTGAGCCTTTAGCCTTCACAAGCTTTGCGTACTCGGTGTCTTCGGTAAGGCTCAAGTCGGAAGTCACTCGAACCTTGGTCCAAGCAGCCTTCCCTTCAGGGCCCATCAGATAGGCAGCGAAGAGTTTCGCAGCGTTGGGGTTGGGTGAACCTTTGGGGACAAAGTGATGGACGGGTTCAACGGAAAATACTTTGACCGGGACGATATCGACCGGTGCTCCGTCGGCACGCAGAGTCTCAAAGGAACTCAAGTTGATTTCAAGGGCGCATGACACTTCGCCAGACGCTACCAAGTCACCGACCCCGCCATTGCCCTTCTGCGCTCGAAGGTCATTGGCTTCCATTTTCGCAAGGAAAGAAGCTACTGCGTCCTCCGACCACAAATCAGGCCGGGTATCTCCGTACTCCGGCAGGTTAGTCAAGTAGATAAACCCTTTGAGTCGGTTCTCGACGACAATCTCCCCTTTGAATCTGGGGTCCGTCAAATCTTCATATGATTGCGGGAATTCACTGGGGCTGAGTCTCTGCGTATTGCAGATGGGAGCGTGTGGCACTCCCACCTTGAGCCAAATCCGATTGTTTGAATAGACCGTTGTTGGATCCACATTCAGTTCTTCCACGATATCCGTAAGATCTTCGGCCAGACCTTGGTCGACAACGCGGTTATCGCGGCCTGGGTCGGTTACGTCTACGGATACCTTATTGGCCTGCGCTTCAAGAAACAGTCTTTCTGTAAGATCGGCAGAGGTACCGGTGATTAGCTTGACTGTCACTCCTGGATATCGTTGTTCGAATCCAGCGATCATGGTAGTCGTTCGCTTTTCGGTATCTGTCGTGGCCCAGATGACTTCCCCTTCGACCTTAGCCCCTGCATAAAGCTGCTCAAGTAACCCAAGTACAGGAGTTGGAGTTGCAGCTGCTGGTGCCGCCGCCTTTGGAACGGGTGTCGGCGTTGGGTCGTCTGAACCACACGCCGCGAGGATGGGCAGTAGCAAAGATAAAAGAACAGCGATCGAGATGCGGCGTATCACGGTGTGCCTCCAACCAAATAAATGCTCACTAGTTCTGGCTCGATCTGTTGGGACATGGAGTAAGAACAATACTCAACCCTACATGGAACAAGCTCGCGGATGTTAGCACCCGGGTTGCCTGTGTCAATCCACTAGAATGAGACGGCTGATTCGGTACCTGGGAATCCATGGCATGGCCCAAAAACTGTAACAGTGTTCAGGAAAAGACGAATGGCGTAATGGCATTCGGCTAGTTCGCTCATGCGCCAGATGTCCTGCTAGCGCCGATGAATGCATGCCGTAGTTGATGGAGATTTACGGTGGCGAGGCCGTAGGGTCTCGCAGTACCGATTCAAGGAGGATTCGAGGATTGTGTTCACAACAAGCGCACGGCCTTTGATCTCCGCTAGAGCGCAAGCAATCCCTGGTTGGGGTAAGCAGTAAGCGCCCCTCTTCTCAAGGAGCGCCTACCGCTGATAGCAACAGAATCTCTATTCGGGCAATATCATGGTCGGAGTTTGGCGAGGGCCGTAGCCCTGCCAGTACTGGCCTGTCTCTTTGTCATAGCGCCCTTGCAAGAATCCGCCCGATTTCTCGGATCGTATGATTATCGCGACACTACGCTCATTGTAGTTGCGCTCCACGTGTATCTCGTAAGGCCTTACAAGATCGATATCTCCTGGGCCAGCCCGGAATTGGGTAGTTTCCCTGATTTCCACATAATCGGGTTGGGATTTATCGTCAATCCGTTCGTAACGCTCGATAGTTTCGTGGCCATCAAGGACCCCGTAAAGCGTGTAAATGTGGGCGTGATCGTGGATTCCTCCCGTCGTGGAGCGTGAGCTTGCTTGCTTCGTGAGGCCATTGATTGCAAACCCATAGTCGGGGTCTTCATAGAAAAGTAGATTTTCGGCGCGATCTGTTACAACACATTCGGGCCATCTACTCGAGCCCTCAATAATTTCAGGATCCGCAATCAGTTCCGCCAGCAGCGGCTTTAATCCTTCCCATCGGCGTTCAGGGTCGTCTTCCGTAGCAAACCATTCGCGAGCTGCAAGAATGAAACGGTCGAGGGCATTCTCCGTTTGGATGGTCATCGCGTCTTCTCCTAAGTAATTTAGGGGCCTCTGGTTGGATAACTTGTTACCGCCGCTACCTATTGAACGTCGTAGAAATGAGCGCAGTTGTCCCAGAGAATCTTGCGCTTATGTTCGTCAGCGAGAGGCAAGTCGAGGAACCCTTGAACGGCTAGTGGATACTTCGAATCGCCATGTGGGTAGTCAGTCGAGAATACTAGATTCTCACTACCATAACGCGAAATGGTATCAATCGCTGGTACTTCATCTGGCTCGATTGATACCCATACCTGTCTTCGGAAGTATTCACTGGGCGCCATCGTAAGCTCGGGACTGTAGGCATCCGCTTCACGCTCATATCCTTCGTCTAGTCGCCAAAGGAGCCAGGGAAGCCATGAGCAATTGGCTTCGAGGAAAGCAACTTTGAGAGATGGATGTCGCTCAAGAATCCCACCGCCTGTAAACGATCCAAAGGCCATCATTTGTTCGAAAGGTTGTGCATAGACGCGTCGGAGCATCAAATTGGGCGTGAACTGTTGCCCCGCTTGTGGTGCTCCCGATGTCGTTGCCTCATGGAAGCCAACGGGAACGTCATGCTTTTCTAACGCATCCCATAGCGGATCGTAGTAGGGATCGTGCCAGGGCTTCCCATTCACTAAATTCGAACGAATGAAAATCGCCCGTAGGCCGAGTTCGGTTACCGCGCGTTCTACCTCATCGACGGCATCCGAGATATTGAAGGGCGAAATCATAGCGGACCCAATTAGACGACCGGGAGCATATGAGCAAAACTCTGCTAGCCAGTCGTTGTAGGCACGTGCCAGCGCACGCGAGAGTCGCGGATCCATATCAGGTTCAGCTAATGTATGAAGTCCTCTCGTGGGAAAGAGCGTTGCGGTATCGATGCCCTCAATATCCATGGCTTCGATTTGACAATCCGCAGTCCAGCCACGAGAGGCATGGTCAGCATACAAATCTTGGTTCCTGTCAAAATTATGACCGCGAACATCTGATGGATCTACTCGAACGGCCTGGGCGGTTGCACCCCAAGGCGTGCCATCAGGGTGAACAGTACGCAGGTCCCGCACATTGGCTGATATAACACCCCGGGGTACTCGGTCTAGGAACTCTTCGTCTGTGAATCGTTCCCAGAGATCAGGGGGTTCCATGATGTGCATATCCGAATCGAATACCTTGAAGCCATTTTTTGCCATAGGACTCTATCCTTATTTCCATTGCTGGGAAGCGCAATGCCCGTAGCGTGCGAGCATTTAAACGGCTTCGGTGATGTTGGTGGCGGGGATGTAGTGATATGGATGCAAAGCTAGATACCCGCGCGTTGCGAACGTAGGTTGGAGGGCCCATTATGGCGAACGAGCGACGTTGCCGCAATCATTTCCGAAACGTGCCACTGCACTAGGGGTTCTGTTTATGCAGGAAAGGCGGTGACGGTAGAGTTCACACCGACCTGAACCTGGTCTCCAACGTTGACAGGGATATGGAGACCCATGACCGCGTTGAGCGTGATCCCTGAAGCGAGACGGACCTTGATCAGCTTGTAGATGCCACGGAATTCCGAGTCCACCACAGTGGCGGACGAGGATGGGCCACTCTCGGGGTAGAGCCGCAACGATTCTGGCCTGATTGCTACTTTGACGGAGCCCGTGAGCTCTGTGGCGCCCACCAAAGGCAGGCGGCCCATCTCGCATGTTACCCAGCCACCCGAGGCTTCACCGTCCAGTATGTCGACTTCGCCGAGGAAGCGGGCGACTTCAAGGTTGGCGGGTGCCACGTAAACCTCTTCCGGCGTGCCTGTCTGGACGACGGTCGATCTGAGCATGATGGCGACTTTGTCGGCCAGGCCGAAGGCTTCGTTCTGGTCGTGGGTGACAAAGATCGCCGAGGCTTCGGCGTTGCGGAGGATCTGCTTGACCTCGGTGCGCACCATGTCCCGGAGGGCTGCGTCGAGATTGGAGAACGGTTCGTCGAGTAGCACCACCGCCGGCCTAGGAGCAAGCGCCCTTGCGAGGGCGACTCGCTGCTGCTGGCCCCCCGATAGCTCGTGCGGCCACTTGAGGGCTTCGCCGGTGAGGCCGACGATGTCGAGCACTTCCGAGACCCGCCGATCGCGAGCGTCGTCGTTGGCGAGACCGAAGCAAATGTTGTTGGTGACGTTCATGTGGGGGAAGAGTGCATAGTCCTGAAAGACCATGCCAACGCGCCGCTGTTCGGGAGGAAGGAGGCGGCCGGGGCCGACGACTATGTCGTTCTCGACCTCGATGGTGCCCGCGTCAGGGGTTTCGAATCCGGCGATGAGCCGGAGCGTGGTGGTCTTGCCGCCACCGCTGGGGCCGAGGAGCGCCAGAATCTCCCCCCTGGGCAGCACGATGTTTACGTTACTGACAACCTCAGCAACACCGAATCTTTTGGTGAGGCCGATGCAGTGAACGGCATGGCCGCTCGGGTTGACGGCTTGCGCTGAGGGCCGCCCTGTACGTGTGGGTAGCGTGAACACACCAGCAGAATACGTCTGCACGAACATTTGTGCAATGCACGTACTAACACCCTGCGCCAAATTGAGCGACTACTTTGCGCCGGTGACGTCGTGCTGCGTACGTACTCTAAGGTCGATCAGGGCTTCCTTGATCTGTTCTCGGTAGGCGTCGTAGCGGCGCTGGGACAGCGAGCCCGCGTCGTGCCGTGCTTCCACGTCTGTCAGACGGGCGTGGAGCGCCGCTCGCACGGTGTCAGCATCGCTGGAGGGTCCCAAGGTAGGGAGCGCTTGGCGTCGCCGTATGTTGAAGAATGCAACAAGGGCGAGCGCCGCGATGACGACTGCAGGCGCGACGTATCGCAAGTACCACTGGCCAGCGGAAGTACCTATGCGGTCGAAGGCGCTCGGCATAGGCAGACCGGTGACGGACATTTCGACGACTTGGCCGGGCTCGATGTTAGTCGTCTCCAGGAGGCGAAGGAAGCGTTCGTTGAGTTCGGTGGCGCCTAGATCATCGAGTTGTGGCGCGACGGGGCGGCCGGTATCAGCGGGGACGACGTAGCGGAATGACTCCGCTCCGAATCGCATGGTGCGCGAGAGATTCAGGTTTGGTTCGTCGTAGTGGAGTCGGTAGACGAACTCAAAGAGATGAGGATCACCGTTGGTGGGCACGACGGGCGTGGTGAGGGCGAACCCGCGATCTACGGTCAGAATGTCGCCGCCCACAAGGCTGGAGCGTACATCCAGGTTGTAGGCGTTCGCGGGCAGGCCAAAGCGCAGGAAGCTGAGCATGGCTGGGCCTTCCGCCGCCTGGTCCGGGACGAGCGTCATCCCGCTGTCGTTCAGGACGCTGGCGCGCTCCATGATCTCGATCCAGCCTTCTTTGGCCATGGCTCCCGCCACTATGACGGAGTAACTGACGAACTGCAGGACGGAGGTGTCGTGCGTTGAGTCGTAGACCCGGATGAGGATTTCATTCTCTATATCGGCTGTGGTGAGAGTGTCGGAGTAGCGTGCCCCCTGGTATTCCACTCCGATGAAGTAGGTGCGGTCAGCGGAGGACGTGACGTCGAATGCGAACGAGCCGTCGCTCGCGGGCGTGATGCTCACAGGGTCGAACGCGGTGACGCCTTCGAGCACATTGAGCGTGACGACCACGTTGGTGGGGTCGAATGACGCCGCGTCAGTCCCGTGCACGACCCGACCGGCAATGGTGGCCGGGGATGCGTCCTGCGCGTTGGCGATCGGCCCGCCTGTGCCAATTAGAGCTGCGGCCAAGAGTAAAGCGCCGTTGAGGGTGCGAAGTGGCCTCACGTGGCCTCAACCTCAGGGCCGAGATTGCCAGTGGCCTGTTTGACGGCGGCGGTCATCTCTTCTTCGACCAGGTCCTCGATGTCAGCGAGGGTCTGCTGCACCTGTTGCTGTTCTTGCATGAGTCTCGCCGCTTCGTGTCTAGCAGCCTGAAGCTGAGCGCGGTATTCCTCCTCAGTCAGGCCATCCAGGAAGTATTCCTGCTGCAGTGCACGAAGCTCTTCGTAAACGCGGTCCCGGGACCGGCGGAGACGCTGGCCGAGCTCTTCCGCAGCGTCGTCGAGGGCACCGTTTCGCTTAGGTGCGACGAGGTAGGGGTAGGCAAGGACGGCCAGGATTACCGCGAGCACGAGTGTCATGAGGAATATGGGCAAGGACTATGAGGCGCCGCCAGTGGGCGGCGCTCCTTCTCGCGAGAGATTGGTGACGACTGCTGTCGCTCGTTGGCGGCTAGGCCAGAGGGCGATGACGGTGCCTAGGATGACGAACGGCCCGGCGAGCCACATCCACCAGACCATGGGGTTGAGGAGCAGCCTGAATGCGGCGGTCTGGCCGTCAGGCTGCACCTCACTAAAGATAACGTAGAGGTCCTCGATGGGCGTGGATCGGATGCCGGCGCGCGTCGACAGCATGTTGAAGGAAGGATAGAGGCCGTGCCAAGCCTCCACGGTTCCGACGAAAGAGCCGTTTTTCTGCACCCTCATAGTGGCGGTGCGTTCGGTTCGGTCGGGGAACGTCGTGGTTTTAGTGGAAGCAAACTCGACGGTGTAGTCGCCGACGGTGGAGCTTTCGCCGAGGCTGAGGATCACGTCTCGCTCGATGCTGTAGAACGATGAGCCGATGATCCCGAAGGCGAGCATGACCACGGCCAGGTGTGCGAGGTAGCCACCGTAGCGCGGTCGGTTCGAGGCTATGAGTTGCAGGAATGCGAGAGGGTAGGCCGATCCCGTTGCCCGGTGCCGAGCTAGCGTGCCTCTGATCCATTCCTGGGCGATCGAGACCGCTACGAGGGTGCTGACCGCGATCCCGGCGATGGCGGCGATGTTGCGCACTTCGACGATGACGACGCCGGCGGTCAGGAGCAGCGTGATCACCCCTGGAACAAGGATGATGTGGCGCACGGAGGCCCAAGTGGCGTGGCGCCAGGGGAGGAGAGGGCCAACGGCCATGACAAAGATGAGGACGAGGAAGATAGGTCCGTTCACGCTGTTGTAGAAGGGCTGCCCCACCGTGATGGTTCGGCCGAGGACAAGTTCGGAGAGGATGGGGAATACGACTCCCCAGAGGGTGACGAAGGCGACTCCTAGGAGCAGAAGATTGTTGACGAGGAATGCCGACTCCCGCGAGAGCGCGGACTCAAGGCTCCCCGAGCTGCGCAGAAGCGCGAAGCGATAAAAGAAAACCCCGAACGACGCGAAGGCGACAACACCAAGGAACAGCAAGAATACCCAGCCCAGGGTTGAGGCGCCGAAGGAGTGGACGGAGGGCACCGGCCCTCCGCGGTTGATGAAGATACCGAACGCCCCGAGGATGTAGCTGATGTTGATGAGGGCGATGTTCCAAAGACGGAACATGCCTCGGCGCTTCTGCACCATGATCGAGTGGATGAACGCTGTCAGGGCCAGCCAGGGCATGAAGGCCGCGTTCTCGACGGGATCCCATGCCCAATAGCCTCCCCATCCGAGGATGGTGTAGGCCCACCAGGCACCAAGCAGGAGGCCGATAGCCAGGAGTACCCAGGCGACCAGCCCCCAGGTGCGCCCGGCATCGACCCATTCGTCGTCAATCCTGCCTGAGAGGAGCCCTCCGATTCCCAGCGCGAATGGGACGGCGATGGCGATGAGCCCGACCATGATGAGCGGCGGGTGGATGAACATGCCAGGGTGCGTGAGGAGCGGGTTGATACCCCTCCCGTCGATGGGTGTCACCGGGAGTGTCTCGAAGGGGCTTGCCATGAACAGGTTGACCACGATGAAGAAGATCAGGATGAGCATGAGTACGAAGTTGGCGTAGGGGCGCTGCGAGCCCATGCGTCGTGGGACGAGGTACATGGCAAGTGCGGCCATGCCGGCAAGCGCAAAGGCGACGTAGAGCAGCGAGCCTTCATTGCCCGCGTAGAACGCAACCCACGTGTAGGCCCGGGGCATGGCCAAGTTGGAGTGCTCGGCAACGTATTTCAAGGCGAAGTCGTTGCGGAGGAATGCGAGGACCAACGCTAGGACGGCCATTCCAAGGGCAAGCGTAATGAGGTAGTTGGCGCGCAGGCTGCTGGCTACCATCGCGGTGTTCCGCGTCCGTACTCCCACGAGCGACGTAGCACCGCTGTAGACAGCTAGAGCCAGGGCGATAAGCATCGCTGACGTTCCAAGGTCTGCCACTAGGTACGATCCTCCATCTCTACATCTACCAATCGAAGGTACGGGTCCAACTCGTCATCGGTTCCGTACTCCGCATCGGAGGTCTGGGTTGCCGATCCCGGTTTGGCGGACGCACGTAGACGTCGCACGAACAAGGTTACCGCGAACCCACCGAGAATGAGCGCAATGGGCGGCACAATCCAAACGGCGAGCCCGATGCCACTCGTTGGCGGCGAGGCCAGGATGTCTCGTCCGAAAGCGTCCGTCATGAAGTCGTAGATTTCCTTATCGGTGTCGCCAGCAGCGAGGCGCTCGCGGACCATCTGGCGCATGGTTTGAGCGATGGCCGCATGCGATTGGGAAATACTCTGGCCATTGCAGATGGGGCACATGATGCCGGCGTACAGATCAGCCGCGCGGGCATCGAGCTCGGGGGTGAGCTCGATGTACTCCTGGGCGTGGATTGCGCTAGGTATCGTGAGGAGCGCAATCGCGAACCACAGCACTAGCGTGGTCAAGAGGGCACGCCTGTTGGCGTGAACGTTTAGGGGATGCGAACCGGATACCACAACCACTCACTGTCCACCGTGCGGGAGTGTATCCCACACGTCTCGCTCTGCCGACTCTGCTAGTTGGCGCGTAGCTCGTTGAGACGCAGCTCTCGTTTTATCTCGTTGGTGATCGCGGTTTCGCCGTCAGCTACCGTGTTGACCGCGTTAAGCGCGGCGGTGCGCTCAGCTGCCGTTGCCTCCACAAGCGAGACGAGGGCCCAGCGGTCAGCTTCGTTCAGCAAGCCCTGGAACGCAGGCATGAAGCCCGCGCCGTTGGAGACAGAAGCGTACGTTTCCCCAGGCGTCAGCTTGGTGATGCGGTCGCTGGTGAACTCCGGGGGCTGGGGCGCTGGGTAGTCGCCGAACTTCAGCCCGACGTAGCCATCGCCACCGGCTGTTGCTCCGTGGCACATGGAGCAGTTCTGCTTGTACAGTAGAGCTCCGCGTTCGAGTGCGTTGGCGTCGCCTGCGAACGGGTTTACCAAATCAGCGGCATTGGCCTTCGGCGGCGCGGCGATGTAGCCACCGCTAACGGGTATGGAGTCTTCGGGCGCTGAGAAGCGCGGTGGCTCCTGGGCCTTGTGCGACTGGTTGTAGTGCATCTCTTGGAAGATGTCGATGGGGTACGAGCCAGTGGAACGGCCGGGGTCTCCGGGCTCGCAGGCGGCAAGGATCACCATGGCGGTCATGGCCACGAACAAGAGCCACATCGATTGTTGCTTCGTCGAACTCAAGTGTCTTCCTGTCGATCCGAGCAGCGTTTGCTCGTCCTTAAGCCTTCTTGATCTCTTCGGCACCGTTGGTGTTCAGGACGGTCTCGGCAGCGCTTGCGCGCTCTTCGGGGCAGTCTATGTAGAGGCCGATATAGCCTTCAGTGATCCGCTCGTCGTACAGGCCAAGGTCACGCTTTGGTAAGCGGGACTCAAAGAGCACGCCGAGCACCGTGAACAGGATCGCACCCAACATCGTGTTCTCGTACATGATGATGGTCATCGGCGGGATGCTCAGGATGGGCTTACCGCCGGTGATGAGAGGGTAGGAGATCTGCGTGCCGGCGGTCCATAGGAGGCCAATGGCGAAGCCGATGAGGGCTCCGACTAGCGGGAACATGAACAATCGGTGCTCTGCATCGTGCTCTCCGAAAGAACCTTCAGGGAAGGGGCTTCCGGAGTAGATGTCCAGATCCTCAACAGGGAAGCCGGCGCCTTTGAGTTCCCCCATGGCGTCTGCAACATTCTGCGGGTCTTCGAACAATCCCAGGAGTTGGGTGTTGGCCATCTCCGTTCTCCTCTCTCTGCACCGGCCGTTGGCCTAGTGCTCCTTGACCAATGCGGGCACATAGACGTTACCCACTTTGACTTCGTCGATTAGTAACTGACCTTCCTTCTCCTCCCAAAGGGGGATGAGCGGGAAGAACTTACTGAAGATCAGCAGTAAGAAACAGACAAGCGCGACCGTACCGAAAATGATGGTGAATTCCACCGGGCTCGGCCGGTACGTCGCGTACGTGAATGTTTGCGGTCCCTTCCGCATCAGGGCAGGCACGATGATGAGGAAGCGCTCAAGGAACATGCCGAAGTTCACCAAGAGACTGGTCCACAACATCCAGGTGAAGCTGCGACGAACCCTTCGGAACAGCCACAGGGGCACCGGTATCACGAACGAGAACATGAAGAACAGGAAGAACAGCCAGCTCCATGGTGGTTCGAACATCCGGAGCTGCCAAACCGTGATCTCTTGTTCTTCCTTGAGCCACAACGCGAAGACCAAGTCTAGCCAGAACAGGAACATCCACGCCATGGCAACGACCATGAGCAGGCGGGCGAGCGCGTCAATGTGCTCCTCCCAGATGAAGTTTTCAAGCTTGTAGAGCTTTCGCATAATAATCATCAGCGTGACTACGGCGGAAACACCGGAGTGGACGGCACCGATAACGAAGTAGGGCGCGAATATGGTGACGTGCCACGATGGAACCAGGGAAACGCTGAAGTCCCACGAAACGATACTGTGGACGGATACGAATACCGGCAGGATCAGCGCGGATAGCAAGATGCCTGCAAACCCTTGGATCTTCCATTGACGCGGGTTACCGTGCCAGCCCAGGGACAGGACACCGTAAACGGACCGACGCCACCCGGTGCTGCGGTCGCGGATGATCGCGAGATCAGGGATGAGGGCCGTGTACACGAAGAGCATGCTCGACGTGAGGTAGGTGGTGATAGCGATCGGGTCCCACACGAGCGGAGAGCGAACGTCAGGCCAAATGCCGCGCGCCCAGTCGTAGGGGAAGACCCAGTAGAAGATTCTCCACGGACGGCCAGCGTGAACCAACGGCATTGTGAGCGATGCCATTAGAGCAAACACGGTCATCGTCTCAGCGGCGCGCACCATGGGCCGGCGCCATTCAGCTTGGCTGAGACGCAGGATGGCCGAAATCATGACTCCTGCGTGACTGATGCCGACCCAGAAGATGAAGTTGGTAATGAAGAAGCCCCAGAACACCGGTTGTCGTAGGCCGGTGACTCCCAAACCCTGATTGAACAGCCAGCCCACGGCGCCGACGGCGCCCGCGACGACGATGCCTAGGAGAGAGACGAGCACGATCCACCAGAGAGGCGTGGTGAGAACCGTGCCCAACAACTGTTGGTTAATCTGTGCTTCGGTCAGTATTCTGCGGTGGTACATCTGCTTCTAATTTCCTAGTGCGACTTCGCGATGACCATTGCGTACCGCGCGAGGAACCGGCGGACTTTCGTGAGGCGCAGGCCTTCGCCAACCTCCCACATGGATACTACGGGAATAATCTTATTGACGAGCGTGAACAGGAGAAGCGCTCCTGAGATGCCGCCGACGACGATGAGGACGTCGGCCACACCCGGCAGCTGACCTGCAGGAAGCTCGGGAAGAACGTGTGGCCATGGCTCACCCGCTGGCGGGTCGGGCACGGAGAACGGAGCCACGTACCAGCGGATGTGGTTCACAAGGGCGCCAACAAGCACGCCCGCACCTACGATGGTTGGTCCCCAGATGCTGCGGCGGACGGGATTCCAAATCAAAGCAACCAAGGGACCGATGAAATTCAATACGAACGAAATCATCAGCGGGTAGCGGTAGGAATCGAGAACCATAAAGCGAATCAGCTCGGTCTCACCGGGCTGGCGACCGTACCAGAACGTGATGAAGCTGCCCCACCAGAAATAAAACCACAGCAGCGAGAAGGCAAGCAGGGGTTTCGAGAGCGCCCAGAACTGGTCGATTCCAAAGTAGCGTTCGTAACCGCCGAAGCGGCGCATCACGTACATCACGACGAGCGTCATGCCGACCGCGCCCTGGAGAGCGTTGATGAGTGCCGTAGCGGGTGCTATGGCATCTTTCATGCCGGGCAGGAGTCCTGCCTGGAAGTCCGCCTGCAATAGCGTTTGCAGAGTCGGGTAGAGCATCAGGTAGAAGGCGCCGAAGAGCAGCGCGCCGGAGTGGAGGAGTCTCCATTGCCTGACGTTGCCCGTCCAACCCAGCGAGAGCGCTCTCGCGAATCTGCCGCGAGGGGAGCGGGGCATGTGGTCCCGGACGGCAGCCAGATCAGGCAGCGCTAGTAACCAGAGCAGGAACAGTCCGAGCAAGACGACCGTCCCCCAGACCATGAGATTTCCGCCCCTGAATGCCATCCAGTGGGGGAAATCGAACCAGATGTCCAGCCGGCCTTCCGTTTCAGGAAGCGCGATAAGGGACGGAATGAGCATGAGCCAGATCAAAACGCCTGTGATCGCCATGTTCTCGGTGAGCCTGGTGAGCGGGCGGCGCCAGTTGGTCTTCGCGAGCCGTAGACCCGCGGAAATAATGGGCATGGCCAGGAACGTCGAAGCCAAGAACGACAGCGTTGCGGTGTAGTAGCCCCAGTTGGAGCGGTCATCGAAACCGTCGGACAATCGGATGATGAATCCGACTATGCCACCGGCAAAAAGAAGGGCCAACAACCAGACCAAGCGCCAGTAACGTTGGTTAACGTTCTGGAAGCGGGCCATGATATCGCTGGCTACTTCTTGGTGCGTGGGCACCCGTGGAATCGCGTGCTCGTCATGCGCCATGCGTGTCGACCTGCTTCAAGTACACGAGGCTTGGGGCGGTGCCCAGGCCTTCGTGCATGCGGAATCGACGCTCGTCGTCTTGCAGCTTACTGACTTTGGAGTCAGGGTTGTTCAAGTTGCCGAACGTCATTGCTGACGTGGGACATGCCTGTACGCAAGCCGGGTCAAACGAGCCATCAGGAACGTCGTTTGGGGTCTTGGAGCGAGTGTGACGGCGGATGCGCTGCACGCACATGCTGCATTTTTCCATTATTCCGCGACTGCGGACGGTGACATCCGGGTTCAGCTGATGACGCAGGTCCTCGGGCCAGACGGGCTCCCAATAGTTGAACGACCTCGCGTGGTAGGGGCAGTTGTTGCCGCAGTATCGCGTGCCGACACAGCGATTGTAGATCTGAACGTTCAGACCATCATTGTTGTGGTACGTTGCGTACACGGGGCAAACGGGCTCGCAAGGCGCGTTCTCGCAATGCTGGCACAGTACCGGAATGAAACGGGCCTTAATGTCGGGCCACTCGCCTTCCCAGTAACGCTCTATCCTGATCCACTCGATTGCCCGCCCCTCGATGAAGGCCGACGACTCGTTAATCGGAACGTTGTTCTCGGCCTGACACGCGATGACACACGCTTCACAACCTGTGCAACGATCCAGGTCGATGACCATGGACCATTTGAAGGCTTCGGAGCGGTCCGTTGCTGATTGTGGTTTCGTCTGCGTTGCCATCTATTGCCTATTGCCTCAATGTCCAGAAATGGACCTAGCTGTGACCGCGGTCGCCTTCGCCGAGCTTGAACACTTCGATCACAGGTTCACCCGGTAGCTGTCGGGCCTCTTCGATCCCCTCAAGCTTGGGCAACCCTACTCTCACGTTGGTCTTGGTTAATCGGACGCGGGTGCCTGCCCATGCGAGCGAGCCCGTGTCGGTATCTTCGGTCTGCGCGACGATGTCCAAGACGTTGGAGCCGCGACCTGCCGCATAGGTCGTGAACTGCTCGTGGCCCTGGCCAATAGGCACGGCGGCCACTGCTGGTGGAGTCGCCGGATTGACGTACACAGGCACGCTGATGAACCCGCCCAACGCGGACTCCAAAGTGACAACGTCATCCTGCTTCACTTTGAGGTGTTCCGCAGTTTTGGGGTTGAGCTCAACCCACGTGCTCCACACGACAGTGGTGAGTGGGTCAGGAACGGACTGGGCCCAGGGCAGGTGGGCGTATTGCCCAACGCCAATCCCGTGACCCTCGAAAGGGACGAGGTGTAGCGGGAATGAGTTCGGATTACCCACGATCTGGGCGCGCTCCGGCGTGCGCGGAAGAGTCGGGGGTATCGGAGTACCACTGACGGTGTCACCTTGATCCCACCAGCCACCACGCTCAAGGGACCGCTTCCAGAACTCCTCGAACGTTGGCTGCGTAACCGAGCCTCGGTTCGTGCGGTGCAGCTCGCGAGCTTCTGCGCGGACAGCGTCCCGCATGGAGCCCCATGGCATCGCGTTGCCAAGCTCAGCTGCCGCGCGGATCAGCACATCCCCGAAAGCCATAGTGTCGCGGAACCGGTTGATCACCGGCTGTTGGAAAGCGACCGTCCGGTATCCCGGACCGACATCAGGGGTGTCCGATCCCCACTCTTCGAAGGGCGTATGCCCTGGAAGAATCAGATCGGCACGAGCAGTTGTGTCGTCCAAGAACGATGAGAAGCTGACGATGGTGTCGAGATTGTCGAGAGCCTCGGTCACCTTGAGTTGAGCAGATAGTCCGTGAACGAGATTGGCGTCGCGCACCAACAATACTTTGGTGCCGCCCGAGCGCATGGCGTCCAACGCTGCTTTCCAATCGCGGACCGGCGCGCCGGTAATCTGCGACTGATGATCAGCGGGGTTGAAGACCACTCCGCCCGGTACGTTGACTGAGCCTACCAAGTAGTTGAGCGCGTAAATCGCCGTAAGGTTGAACACTCCGTTGGTGTGCGCGCCTGCTGAACCACCGCCAATGGCGAGAGCTCTGCCGTGTGCGCCGGCGAACCTGTGCGCGAGGTCGGTGATGGCGGTGGGAGACATCCCGATCTCGGTCGCGACGTTGGAGGGTTGGTAGCGCGAGAGACGATTGATGTCCCCGCCGGTGAGCGCGCGTGCGGCGTTGGCGTCACCCAAGCCTTCTTTGATGATGACGTGTGCGATGGCGAGGGCTAAAAGACCTTCAGCACCCGGATGTACGTAAATCCAGTCGTCCGCCGCTGCTGCGGTGACCGAATAGCGGGAGTCGACCTGGACGAGGTGGCCGCGCTCGCGACCCTCGCCCTGCCTGAACTCGCCGTAGCCCCGCATGAAGTGCGTGGGGTCGATCCAAGTGCCGAGAAAGTCGGCGCCGAAACTCATGATGAAATCTGCGCGAGCGATGTCGAAATCGGGTAGGGCGTCTTGGTTGTATATCTTCTTAATCGCGGTCCGGAGGATTGTCTGGTCGATGGGATCGAACCCGAGCGATGGCGCGCCGTAGTCCTTGGCGAACCGTTTTATGACGTCGGCGAGTTTGCCGCGGACGGGTGCGGTGGCTATCAGAACGGACGCCGGGTCGGCGTCGGCCAGGATCTTCGTGAGTCTGTCGAGGGCGTCGGGCCAGCCGATGGCGCGGAACGGGCCGCCCTTGGCTATCCTGACCATGGGTGACTTGATACGGTCGGGGTGGTAGGTCGCCTGAAGCATGGCTTCAGCGCGGATGTGGTGCTTGCCGGTGTTGAGCGGGTAGTCGGGGTTGCCCTCAACCTTCTTGGCACGGCCTTCCATCACGCGAACGAGCAGTCCCTCACTGCCAGCGCCCACCTGCGCGACGGTCGCATAGTAGTTATCGCGCCCCGTGACCAGGTCTTCGGGAAGTTCGACGGGGCTCTGCACCTGGATCTCGTGGTCGGGAACGCGGCAGCCGTTAAAGACCACGGCGCCTACGCCCGTGACCCCCGCCCACTTGAGGAACTGCCGTCGTGTCAGACCCATCCGTTACCCTCAATCTTCCTTCGGTCGTACCGTTGTGATGCCGTACTAGGTCGCCCGCGCTCTAGTAGTGGCAGGTTGTGCAATCGGTCGGTGCGTTGTTGTCGCGATGGCAATCGACACAGTCGCGCATCTTGAGGTTGCGCACCTGCTCAACAACTTCCATGTTTGCCACGTCGCCGTGGCACGTCGTGCAGGAAACCCCGTTTTGGATATGAGGCGCGTGCACGAATTGAACGTGATCGGGAACCCGGTGCACCCTGATCCAATTGACGGGTTGAGGGTTACCACCCTCGTCGAATAATTTTGCGAGCTCCACGGCTGCGGTATCGCTGTCAGACCGCGTACCGTCAATCTTGCCGAAGTCATGGCAGAACAAGCACTGAGCAACCGCAGGAACCGTCGCTGCCTCGTCGGTGCTCACCTTGCGGTGGCAGAATTGGCAGTCGATACCTGCTTCCGTTACGTGCGTGGTGTGTGGGAATGCGATGGGTTGCGTGGGGCCGTCGCCGAAGCCGAGAACCGCCGGCGGGGAACTCCACCAAGACTGGAGGACGAAGTAGCCGACCACTGCGACCACCAGCGCGACGCTGAGTCCGATCACGGGCACCATGACTTTGATGAGAGTGTTGTTGTTCATAACTTAGGAGCTGACGCTAACAGGCGACGCTATTGTGCCCCCTGATAGTAGATGCTCGTAATCACATCGAGGCGCACGGAGAACTGGTACGCACTGAAGAGGCCCATGGCCAAGAAGGCGGCACCAGCGAGGTACAGCGGAGGCCGTACCTTTCTGCCAAGATCCGCAGAAAGATCGCGAGAATTCACAAGCGACGGAATCATCCCATGCGCTAGTAGCATCGAACCGCCAAGGCCCGCAGCGGAGCCGAGGATCTGCCATAGCGTCGCCAGCAGATCGCTGATAGCAGCCCAGTCGGCGGCGGAGATGAAAGCGGGGTCGGGGCCTGTCATGGTTGTTCTGGCGCACTCTACGCCGCGCCTCAGTCGGGGCGCGGCCTTATGGATTCAATTTTTGGAGGGTGGAGGAGCAGTGGCTTCGACGCCTACGTTACAGGTGGGCACGTTAGACGACCCACAGATGAGTGTCAACTCTCCCTTGTGACGGATTTCGCATACCCGGAGCGGCCAGCGAGTTTCGCAATTCGTACGTCCCGTCGCGGCGTGCGGGAGCCCGCCTATGGGTCGGCGAAAATTTACGAACTCCGCCGTACCTTGCGGATGATATCCTCGGGGCGTGCCCTAGAATGTCCGTGCACGATTTGGGCAGTGAGGCAACATAATGGCCAATGGTGAAGTAGCGAAGGGCACGACCACTCGGCGTGGTTTTCTCAAGCGAGTAGCGCTTGTGGGCGCTGCGGCATCCGCCCTGGGATTGCTCTCGCGTGGTCCATTCGCCGGGTCCAAGACGGGCGATCGTTCCATCCCTTCAGGATTGCCTGGCGCTGGGTCCATCTTCCAACCGAAGAACGACGGTCGGCGTCCATAGCTTTCGGACTCCCGCTCGCTTCGTTTGTGTTGCTCGCCCTTAATTAAGCAAAGCCGAGAATGAGAGCAGCAAGCAACGTTAATCCTGAATTTCGACGTTGCCCTAACTCTCTGTGGTGATTGGCAGTCGCCACTACTGGCACTCCGTGCTCTTGGGCGTTCCCTGGGAGGCCATTGCTGTGACTATGGTACTTCCCGCCCGCTCCTCGCCTGATGATTACGCCTTTCGTCGTCGCCGGGCCTTCGCTTGGAAACTGACGCCGATGTCAGAGTCGTTCGCTATCGAGAGGAGAGTGACCATTCTCCTTGCATCGTTCACAACAATTGGGATAGATCATGCCTGTGTTTTCAGACCGTTTCACGCTTGACATGGAGAGCAGGGAACGACTAAAGTTCCCGAATAGCCTCGCGAAGAACGAGGCCGACCTTTGCTTTGAGCGTTCCCGTCAACTGGGAGCGGAAAATGCAAGGCGAAGAATTAGGACGAGGAGAACGAACGCGTGAGTCTCTCAACACTACGTGTGGCACGATTCCCGATTAGCATTCTGATTGCAGCACTGGTCCTAGTGGGCCTGTTGCTGTTCCCTGGGCCGGCCTTTGGTGTCCAGAACTCCATCGACGTGAACTCAGGTGCTGCGTTGCCTGACTCCGGCGGGGGCGCCTCTCGTTATTTGCTGGGGGAAACGATTGTTTTCCCGCCAGTGCAGACGAATATTCAGTTTGCCGATTCAGAAAGCGCTGTTATTTCTCGTGTGCAGCTAGTCATCTCAGGCCCACAGGGCATGACGGTTACGTTGCCTGTGGAGGAGGGTACCTACGCCACAGAAGATCTCCCGGC
>CAUZFB010000033.1:0-25844 GCA_963579135.1 Dehalococcoidia bacterium
TGAGCAGCCCATCTGCGATCCGGAGTTGCCTGTGCTCTCCAGGCGCACTACGACTGCCGACAGTAATATTGGAGTAGGGCCTCGTGACCACAACGCGAATGAATGACGGGAGCGAAAGGTGGTAGGATTTCGCACGCGAGTACAGAAGAGTACCGCTATGACTCGAGAACGCCCGCGCCCGCGCCCATTCTCGCCTCGAAAGGAAAGCGCCATGGCAGAAATCGTCCTGGGAATCGGAACCTCCCACAGTCCCATGCTCGGCCAGTCAGCGGAGCAGTGGCCGGAACAGGCGAAGTATGACCTGCGTAATCAAGAGCTTGCCTTCGCACCCTCGGGCAATGTGCTTACCTACGAGCAGGCGCTCGCGATCGCCGACCCCATCCACGCGACGCTCGCTACGCAGGAGCGTTTCGATGTGCAGCATGCTGCTACGCAGGCTGCGATTGGCCGGATGGTCGAGGCCTTCGCTAAGGCGGATCCCGACGTAGTCGTGGTCATCAGTGACGACCAGGACGAGCTCTTCTTCGAGGACAACATGCCGACCTTCTCGGTCTATTGGGGAGACTCGATCCCCATCATTCCCCGCAAAGCACGGCCCGGCTCGAACCCTAAGGCCGCTTTTTCCTCCTGGGGTTACGGTGAGGAGATGGTATTGCCCACCCACAGTGGGCTCGGCCGTCACATCATCGAGCACATGATCGCCAATGATTTCGATGTGTCGCACTTCAATTACATCAACGAGAACTACGGCGGTCGGGTGACTCGGCGTTACCCTCGTGAGGACGCCGGCGAGCAGGCTGTCCGAACCACGGAACCTCGCCCTATGGGCCTACCACACGGCCACACCTTCGTGGTGCGCCGCATCCAAGAGAATCGACCGGTGCCCATGGTGCCGGTTTTCCAGAACACGTGCTACCCGCCGAACCAGCCAACAGCAAGCCGGTGCTTCGCTTTCGGTCAAGCGATACGGAAGGCCATCGAGTCGTGGGATTCCGTCGAGCGCGTCGCTGTGGTCGCGTCAGGCGGCCTCAGCCACTTCACGCTAGACGAAGAGACTGACCGCATGCTGCTGGACGGCCTGGAGAAGGACGACGCGGAGACCCTGTCGTCGATTCCTCGCCACCGGCTGCACTCGGCGGCGTCCGAGATGCTGAACTGGGTCACGCTCGGAGGCGTCATGCATGAGAACGAATTGGACTACGAGCTGATCAACTATGTACCGGTGACCCGAACTCCAGCAGGCACGGGCGGCGGCTGGGGTTTCGCCCAGTGGACAAAGACCTAGCAAGGGGACTGCCTCGGCCCTTTTGCCGCCCGGCAGCTGCCCACCACCGGGCACGAGTTGATGCCTAGGTTCGAATCGGCCAGTCGCTTCCGCTCTGCATTCGACGAGATACGAAACTGTTCGAGGTTCACCGCTTCAATAAACAGTTGCATAACGGCAGCAGAAAAGAGGACTGCGCTTCAGCGCAAGATGGTCAACGCTGATGGCTGAGCTGTTGGCATAGGCCGGACTCGTGGATGGGCTTCTTTGCCGGTCACTGGTCTATGCCCCGACTTTTGACAGAACCTCCCTCGGCGAACCAATGCCTGGAACCGGTGTACGTACTCGCGGAGGTTACGAGTATCGCAACGTGATATTCTTCGGCCATTGGCAACACTATTCCGCTGGGACATGCCTCAGCTTTTTCAGGAGGTTCTTCCCCTTGCTTAGCGCAAACGAAAATGCGGCTTTGACCCAAGTTGGAAAAGGTACACCGATGGGCGAGCTAATGCGCCGCTATTGGCACCCGATTGCTGCGGTTCCGGAACTGAACGCGCGCCCGACGAAGGCGATTCGCCTCCTTGGTGAGGATCTGGTGCTCTACAAGGACCGCTCTGGTACGCTTGGTTTGATCGACAAGTTGTGCGCACACCGTAGAGTCGACCTGACGTATGGGATACCGGAGGAGAACGGCCTTCGGTGTATGTACCACGGCTGGATGTTCGACGAGACCGGCCAATGCATTGAACAGCCCTTCGAGGAGACAGTGCACCCGGACGGACGATTCAAGGAGAAGGTGAAGGTTAGCGCTTACCCCGTGGAGGCCGTCGGTGGACTGATCTTCGCCTACCTCGGGCCTCAGCCAACGCCTCTGGTGCCCCATTGGGATTTCCTGGTGGATGAGCATTCGTTCCGGCAAGTGAATATTCTTGAGCTGCCCGCCAACTGGCTCCAATGTCAGGAGAATTCACTTGATCCCGTTCACTTGGAATGGCTTCACAACTACTGGAGCAACTACCAGCGGGAGTTGGCTGGGGATATCGCATCAACCGCACGGCCGACGTTTGCCCATGAGAAGATAGGCTTCGATATTTTCGACTACGGCATCATTAAGCGCCGTGTGTTCCAGGGCTACACCGAGGACGACGCCGACTGGTCGGTCGGACACTCCGTGCTCTTCCCGAACATCCTGGCGAACCCCACTCAGTTCCGCGTTCCGATCGACGACACGCACACACTGCACCTCGACTACGTCTCGCGCAGGCTTCCGGATGATGTACCCGCTCCGCCGGCTGACGACATTGAGGTCTATCACCCGCCGCTGTACGGTGAGGATGGGCGTAATATCATCAACTACACGTTCGGCCAGGACTACATGGCTTGGGTAAGCCAGGGTCCGGTTGGGCGGCGCGACTTGGAGAAGCTGGGCGAGAGCGACAAAGGAATCATCCTCTTCCGCAAGCAGCTGAGAGACCAGATGGCAATCGTTGAGGATGGGGGCGACCCGATGAACGTATTCCGAGACCCTGCGGAGAACGTACGAATCGAGCTTCCCAACGAGACGAAGGCGGTCGCGAAGGGGATGAAGTCGGGGCGCGTTCAGGGCAACAACCGTAACGAGATTCCTGCGTGGGCGAACCCCGCGCCGTGGGCCGGCTACGGCATGAAGTATTACGTCGATCGGGCCTACGATGAAAAGGAAAAGGCGCAATAGCAGGACAACCCGATCTGGATTGCTGAAATGCGAGGCGCTCTCAGGAGGGAGCACCCCGGTCGCCTCAGTCCATCAAAGGGAGTAGAGGCGGCAGGGGTTCTTATCGAGAATTTTGTCCGCAAGGATCGGGTCGAGCCCTCCATTGTCCCTGAGGTTCGTCAGCGCACGAAGTTCGGTCGACGTATCGTTGTGGCCGTAATCGGTGCCGATTACGAGATTGTCTTCGCCGGCGGTCGCGACAATGTAGTCGATGTCATCCGCGGTCTGCACCGCCACGAAAATGTTTCGCTCAGCGAGCAACTCGCGCCCGGCCCAGGGGATGCCTTGCTTCGCATACCTTACTGACAGGTCGTTCATCGCGTAGGGCACCCACGACGCGCTTACCTCCACAAACGCCCAACGGAGGTCAGGGAATTTCTTGTGCATGTTTTTCATGATAATGTCGTGGAAAGCACCCACTGCGGGGAGCTTGAACGTCGAGAAACCAGCGTCTCGGCTGAAGTAGTCGAAGTATCCGAAATTCCCAGTCGCAGCGTGAATACAGATGGGTAGGTCGAGTCGCTGCGCCTCCGCCCACAGAGGCTGGAGGTACGGATCACTGAGGCGATATTCACCCTCGATGCCTCTCATGAACACACCGCAAGCGCCGTGCTCTTTACCGTAGTTCAGTTCCTCGATAGCGATGTCCATGCGCGAAGTTGGGACAATTACCGTCCAGCGCAAACGGTCGTCACCCTGCTCATGTATGTTGCCTAGCCAGCGGTTGTACCCGCGGGCTAGAGCAACCTCGACTTCGGGGTGACGCGTCAACGGACGCAAGAAGACGGTCGGATACAGGACGTGGGTCGAGACTCCCAAGTCATCCATGTGTGCAAGCCGCTTCTGCACATTCGATGCTTCCCTCGTCTCTGGATCCGTATCCAGTCCGACGTTCACATCCTTCCCAAAAACCCGTCCATCAATGAACCAGTACTCGCCGGCACGTGTCTTATGGCCCTCTTTCGGTACCAATATCGCTGGTCTGTGCGGTTGGTCCTCCTCAGGCATGAAATCCCACGTGCGATCGTTCTCCACGACGTGAGCGTCCGCATCAATGATCGCCATTGGATTCCCTCCGTACCCCGCGCAGATTATGTCAAATAAGTCGCCAACCATTCGGGTTAGCCAGGCAGCGACGGGAAATTATCAGGTCGACGGTGAATTGGCAATGGCTGTAACGAAGCTTGATTAATTCCCCGCAATACCAGGTCGCCCATCGACCCGTTGGGGCCGTCGATGGTTGTGCATCTCAGGCTATCTCCGAAGAAGCCAACGTTTCGTTCCCATGCTGATATGCGACGGAGCTGAGAGCAAGAATGGCGGCACTTGACCAGCCGCCACTGATGCAGTGCGAAGTAGATATACAACAGGATCGCCAGAGGTTGTTCGAAGGATCCGTAGGAGGGCGCCACGTCGTGATGAAGAATCGGCGCGTCAGGTTGTGTCGCATACAGGGGGCGCGGAGGGGATTAAATATGGCTGACAGCACTTCGTAAAGGACGACGTGAGCCTTAGCGTGTCTTCGGCGGCTTCAACCGTCTCGACTGCAACCGCTGCACCTCGGTCGTTAATGTACCGAACGCGGCCCCATCAGAGGCCCCGCATGTCTCTGAGAACATTGCCCATGTGAAGGCCATCCTCGCCGCTGAGGATGGCCTTCACCTCAGACACTTGTCAGGCTGCAGAAACATCGATATCGCGGATGTGGGCTGAGGGTGAGGGCTGCGCCGCACGAGAACACAGAGCCCACGACGACCGCCGAGAGAATAGGGTTTTTGAATAAAGACGCTGGGCAACGCGGGCTTCATGTTTGCGACAGCGTCTGGACTATACTCCACCCAGTCCGCAGGGAGCTCCGCGCCCCGATGCTCAACGAGGTCAGAGCCCCCGGTCTGAAACAGGAGGAACACCGGATGCCCACGATTATTGACGCTGACACGCATGTGATCGAGTCGGAGAGAGTGTGGGACTTCTTTGATGAAGAGATGGCCCACAGAAAGCCCACGCTCATTGCCTGCCCAGACCCCAACAACGGAAGCGTCCGGAACCACTGGGTCATCGACAGCAAGCTCGTGCCGCACCCGCCGGGCAAGGGAGGCCAGGCGTTGGCAACCCCGCCCCTTGAGGAGGAGATTCGCAACTCGCCGGCGTGGCAGAAACGTGAAATGTCGGACATCGATACGCGACTCAGCGACGCCACGACGATGGGGGTCGACGTGCAGATCATCTACCCGACGCTGTTCATCGCGTTCTTGACGCACGACGTAGAACTCGAGGTCGCCCTTGCTCGCTCCTACAACCGCTTCATGGCGGACGCTTGCTCCCGGTCGGAAGGCCGCATGCGCTGGGTGGTAGTCCCAGCCCTGAGAGACCTCGACAAGAGCATTGAAGAGCTCCACTACGGCAAGGAGCACGGCGCGGTTGGAGTGTTATTTCGTGGTGTCGAGAAGGACCGTTCCTTGGCCGATCCCTACTTCTTCCCTATCTACGAGGAAGCGCAGCGGCTGGGCCTGCCCATCTGCATCCACACTGGACCCGGCTCGCCAACCCTGACCGAGATGTTTGACAGCAGGCTGAGTTTCGTGTTCCCCGACGTGCGCCTCCTGCCTGTATTGGCCTTCTACGATCTGGCGGCCAACAAAATCCCCGAACGTTTTCCCGATCTACGCTGGGGTTTCATCGAGTCGAATTCATCGTGGGTCCCGTACCTGGCGCACTTCCTCAACCGGCGATTCAAGACAGGTCGCGCTGCCTACGGTCCTGAGTTCTTCCGTAACAACCAGTTCTTTGTCGCCTGCGAGGCGGACGAGGATCTGCCATACATCCTCCAGTACGTGGGCGAGGACAACATGATTACCGGATCGGACTACGGACACACTGACCAGTCCGTGGAGCTGGAGTTAATCTCCGTGCTCCGCGCCAGGGAGGACGTGCCCTCCCCAATCATGGACAAGATCCTGTCTGATAATCCCGCTCGGTTCTACGGGCTCTAGGCGGAAGAAAACGGCCCGTTCCGGAGCACTCCTTCGTTGGAACGGGCTGAGGGTATTGGCCATGGTGGCGATGGGGGAGGACCCCTGTCGTAGAAGCCGCTTGGTTGATGTGGCGGTCTAAAGCGTATGCTGGTCTCGCTTAGTCGCATCTAGGAGGTGCTAACGTGCCAGACACTTGTGTAGCAGCCGTGTTTGTAGGGGCAGAGTTACCTCTGCAATTGCAGGAATTCAGCATCCCCGATGTCGGGCCCGACAATATCCTCATCAAGATGAACATGGCTGCGGTTTGTGGGACCGACGCTCATAATTGGTACAACCCGCAGGCCCCGAACCCGATTATCTGGGGCCATGAAAATATTGGGCAGATCGCAAAGCTTGGCTCGCAGGTCAAGCTCGATATTCTGGGTACGCCTCTTCATGAAGGCGACAGAGTTTTGTTCCACTCAGCCCCGTGCGGTCACTGCTACAACTGCCTGATGGGCTTGCGATGCACAAATAGCATCCATTACGGGAATTCTCGTATCGACCCGAAATCCAGTTCCATGCTCCGTGGCGGCTTCGGAGAATACTTATTCCTCGACCCCAATCCCGCAATCATCAGGGTGCCCGATGATATGTCTACCGAGCGTGCTTTGATGAGCGTCGTAGGGAATCACACGGTGATGGGGGGCCTACGAAAGATCAACGGCCCCGACCAAGGGGACACTGTGGTTGTGCAAGGATCTGGCCCAATCGGAATGGGAGCCCTCGTCCAATCCAAGCTTCGTGGTGCCGTGACGGTGATAATGATCGGCGGTCCTGGTCATCGCCTTGAGCTCGCTAAAGAGCTCGGTGCTGACCATGTTATCGATATCCACGAATACTCAACGCCTGAGGCAAGGGTTAGCCGAGTTCAGGAGCTTACTGGCGCTGGACCAGACATGGTGGTCGAGGCTTCAGGAGCTAAGACTTCCGTTCATGAAGGGCTGCAGATGGTTCGCTACGGCGGGAAGTATCTTGTGATTGGACTCATCTTGCCGACTTCCGTAGAGATGGATCCTTCAGCAATCGCCGCGAAAGACCTGACGATTGCGGGTGTAGTGGGCTCCAAAATCGAAAATATTATTCGGTCGATGCGGATCATGCAATCTCGAATCGATGTCCCAATTGAAAAAATGATTACGCATCAATATCCGTTGGCGGAGGTCAATGAAGCACTGCAGTCGCATGTTGATATGTCTGCGATGGTGCCCGTCGTGAATCACACGCTTGGTTAGGGATTTCTAGTATCGATTTGTTGCCGCCCTGGATTCTTGATTGTAGGTACATTCCCCTGAGATACCGGCGCTTGGTGGATTCTCCTCCGGCGCGAGACCTGAGGAGATCGCCTGAGCGCCCTCTGGTTAGTTTCTATACGAAGGGTCTTTGGCATCCAACGTCCGTAAAAGCCAGGGCCATTCAATAGATTCGTAGCGGTAAGTTCGAGGGCTCGATGCTTTTTCCATTACCTGCGGCGGTGCTTGGTGAATGATCTGTCCTGTGGATTGAGTGACTACCTGCAGCTGGCATGCCCTTTCCAGTTGCCACATCGCAACCCACGCATCCGCAACGGAACGTCCAACAGTGAGTAGCCCGTGATTCTTTAAAATCATGGAGTCCTTGTTTCCTAGGTCAGTTACAAGGCGTTCCCGCTCGTCGGTGTCAGTCGCCTGCCCTTCGAACTCGTGATAGGCAACACGATCATGGAACTGGTAAGTGTCCTGCTGTAGAGGAATGAGACCATCCTCAAGTGCTGAGACAACCATCCCGTAGAAGGTATGGGCGTGCATAACGCACGCGACATCATGGCGGGCCGCATGAACAGCTGAATGAATCACATATCCGGGGAAATTGATCCGGTGCTCACCTTCCTGATGGACATTACCCTCGATGTCTATTTTCACCAAATTGGACGCTGTGATTTCGTTGTAGCCCAGACCAAACTCATTGATCAAAAATTGATCGTCGGTGCCTGGGACGCGACAGGTTATATGGTTATAGAGCAAATCGGTCAGATTAAAATGATCGGTCAGCCTATAGGCAGCAGCGAGGTTAACTCTAGCTTGCCATTCGCCATCTGAATATTTGTGCTTCTTCGGTCCAGATGCCATATAACCCTCTATGCCTATACCGTTCCGGCACGATTCTATTTCATGATCCATGGTTGAGTTGTCGAACAATTCGTTTGGAGAGCGATCAGGTGGGCGCCGTCACAAGTCAAGCCGTCGAATCAGGTGTTTCCTCAAAGGGAGAACTACTTTGCTCGTTGAAGCCGCCGCCGTACCTCTAGGCAAGTATCGTGTAGGGGGGGGGGGCGGCTCGCTGTTGTGTGGCGGACACACCAGTCGATTGACAATGTGCGCAGGCCATGAGATTTGCTCCTCGTCACATGTGATCCTGATAGTCATTCCGCCCGCGTCTTGAATCCTGCCAGAAATCGCGACGGCGAGGGCCGGCCTGCGTGTAAAGGACAGTGCGCAGAGGTGTGACGGAGGACGCTAGCCGGCCACCACAAGCGCCCCATCTTCGGCTTCGCTGACCTTGCCTTCGGCGACGAGCTTGCGGAGCATACTGCGCACTTGGTTCTGGCCCATGGCTTGGGTCCGAGGCGACGTGAGCTTGGGGTAGAGGAATGCTCCGAGCGCCTGGATGGTGTTCCGACCGCCTGCAATCTCGGTCAGCAGCTGTTCCTCACGCTGTTCGCGGTGCTTCAGCAGGTACGCCAGCCAGTCGGCGGTGTCGGAAATCGGCCCTCCATGGCCCGGATAGATGACCCGGGAGTCAATCGTTTGGAACTCGCCTAACGTTCGGACGTAGTCGGCCATGTCGCCCTGCTCGCCAATGGCCGTCGTGCTGTTGGCAAGGACAGTGTCGGTAGTGAACAGCGCTTGGCGCTCGGGGATGAACACCGCCAAGGAACCCGGAGTGTGGCCCGGGGCATGCGATATCTGGAGCGTCAGGTTGCCAAGGTCGATTGACTCCCCACCATTCAACAACTTGCCGATGTCGGCTCTCCCTTTGAGCTGTTCCCCGACGATGGACTGATGGTCGTCAGGGTGACACGCGATGGAGGCGCCGGTCTCCTGTTGGAGTGCCGCGGCACCACCTGCGTGGTCGGCGTGCCGGTGCATCGCGATGATCTGCCGCAGGTCTGGCGCGCCGGTGTCACGCCAAAGCTCCATACGGGTGCCGTGGTCGCCCTCATGGTCGTACCCGGTGTCGATGAAGACCGCGCCATCATCCCCCGCAACGTAGAACACGTTTGAGCCAGGCAACCCCGCGAAGTTATCGCGGTAGGACACGAGCTGATGGATCCCCGGTTCGACTTCCGTGACACGTTCCATGGAATCTCTGCCCCCTCCAAAGAATGGCGGGAGCGTACCTGCGGGGCGTGCCATCGTCAAATGAAGGGCAGGGACGGTGAGCCATGCAGGACTCCCCGTGAGCGATGACAAGCCGAACCATGATCGGGCTCCGGCTGGTGTGGCCAACCGTCATCAGGCTTGGTCTTGACCAAGCCCGTAATGTCCGGGTCGAAGCGTTTATCATGGGCGAGGTGGACCGGCTCCTTATCCGGTCTGATGCGGATGCTAATTCTCTCGTAGAGTGAGTCCTGACAGAACCACGCTGGGAGTCCTGCGAGTAGCAGTGCGTTGCGGCAGTTCTCCGCGAGTGGCAAGCAGCACCTTCCGCGTTATGATGCCGCCAACGTTCCCGTACCCGGAGCACCCTATGCAGTATCGAAAGCTTGGCTCGTCCGACCTCAATGTCTCGGTCATCGGTCTCGGGACCAACAATTTCGGCAACCCTGACCGCCCCGTCGCCCCACGTCGCTTCGGGATCTCGGATAAGGCGGAGAGTGCAGCGGTTCTCAACAAGTGCCTGGACCTGGGCATCAACTTCATCGACACTGCCGACATCTATGGCGACGGACGAAGTGAGGTTCACATCGGTGAGGCCCTGAAATCCCGCCGCAAGGAAGCGTTGCTCGCAACCAAGTTCAACATCGTGGATCTTGAAGGCGAGTCCATCGAAGATAGAATCAACCGGAGCATCAACTCTAGCCTCACTGCATTGCAGACCGACTACATTGACCTCTATCAGGTGCACTTCCCAGATTCAGATCTGCCCCAGGAGGAGATCCTCGGGCCGATGAACGACCTGGTGACTGCGGGTAAGGTGCGGTACATCGGCGCGTGCAATTACTCTGGCTGGCGCCACGCCCACGCTGACGCTGTTTCGGAGCAGAAGGACTGGGCGCGCATGGTGTCCACACAGAACTACTACAACGTCTTCCGGCGCCAGGTGGAGATGGAGCTCTTGCCGTTTTGCACCGCGCAGAACGTTGGCTTCCTCCCCTACTTCCCGTTGGCAGGAGGCTGGCTCACCGGGAAATACAAGAGCACCCATACGCCCACTGCAAACTCGCGGCGCATGGTGACTTCACTTCAGGCCGACGCCACCGCGCGTGAGAAGCTCAACAAGCTCGACGCCTACGCTGTCGAGAGAGGACACTCCCTTCTGGAGCTGGCGTTCTCATGGCTTCTTGCCCACCCCGCCGTCAGCACTGTCATCGCGGGCGCTATGACCCCCGACCAGGTCGTCGCCAATGCCGTCTCTGGCGACTGGGTGATGACCGACGAAGAGCGCGATGCCATCGACGCTATTGCCTGCTGGGACGGCACCTCCGAGGAGATCGAAGGCTACGGCCCGGGCTCTCCTCCCGTCCGCCGCCGTTAGTCGCCGAAACTGCCTTTGAGGTCTGGCGGAATGACTATAATGCCATCGTGCTCCACGGTTCTCGCTGCAAGTAAACGCCCCCCCCCCCCCGAATTCGCTCAGCGGGTGATCGCGAAAACGCTGGTTTAGCGATCTTTGAGCCTAAGTCGGGGAGCAGGTCTGCCCACGCCCAAGCCATAGGAGGTTCTTTATGTTGCTCGAAGGCAAAGTAGCAGTAGTAACGGGTGCTGGCCCTAACATCGGAGGTGAAATCGCGCGAGCACTTGCGCGTGAGGGAGCGCGGGTTGTCTGCGTCGATTTCTTACCCGGCCGCGCGGAATCCGCCGCCGCCTCGGTTCGTGAGGAGGGCGGAGAGGCAGTGGCGATCGATGCCGACATCTCTCGCCCAGCCGAAGTAGAGCGATTGTTTGCGGAGGTTGATGAGGCGTTCGGGAGGGTTGATATCCTCGTGAATAATGCAGCCGTCAATAACGAGGATGGAATCCTTGAGATGGAGTACGAGAAGTGGAAATGGGTGCAATCCGTCATCATGGACGGCACTATGCTCTGCTCCCAGCAGGCGGCCCGGCGAATGGTGGCCCAAGGCGATGGTGGGGCAATCGTGAACACAGCATCATCAACGGGCCATCGTGGTAAGGCGGGCTTCCTTGCCTATTCTGCATCGAAGGGGGCTGTGCTACAGATGACTCGGAGCATGGCCATCCAATTGGCACATCACAGCATTCGAGTGAACTCGATCACGCCGACGCAGACGGGACTGAGCCGTGCAACCACGCCGGGAGGGAGCAGTGCACCACGCTCATCCAAACCCAAGAACATACCGCTTGGCCGCTGGGGCGAACCGGCAGACCAAGCGCAGGCGGTTCTGTTCCTCGCTTCGCCAAACTCTTCGTTCATCACGGGTGAGAACATCAACGTTGACGGTGGGTTGCTAGCTTTATTTCCATCTGAGCGTGGGGCCGGAGAAGTGTAGAAAGGATCCACCGAAACCGTAGACTGCCGGCGCAGGTACGAGTCGACGTGGAGTACTGATGGTCAACTCTCATCACACGACAGTGCTCGGCTCTCCGCTTCCACGCGTCGACGGGCGGGGGAAAGCTAACGGTACGGCGGGCTTTACTGCTGACGTGCCGCTCGAGAATCTTGCTTGGGCGAAGACTCTGCGCAGCCCGCACGTGCATGCGCGCATCCTGCGAATGGATGTTTCAAAAGTTATGACCGTGCCTGGCGTGCACGCGGTATTGACGGGCACCGATGTAGCGGGGATGCGTTTCGGGCGGCGGATCATCGACATCCCGCTGCTCGCGGATGGAGTAGTGCGCTACGTCGGGGAACAGGTGGCGGCGGTAGTAGCCGACGACGAGGAGACGGCAGATCGTGCGTTGGCGCTGATTGAGGTGGACTACGAACCCTTGCCCGCCGTCTTCGATGCGGCAGAGGCGATGCAGCCAACGGCTCCGCTATTGCATCCGCAGATGCGAGCCTACGACGGGATGACCCCATCGACCGAAGCACCTTCCAACATATCCGACGTTCATGTCTGGGGGCAGGGCGACCCGGCGGTAGGGTTTGTAGAAGCTGATCTGATCGTCGAAAACACATTTACGCTGTCCGCTGTTCACCAGATGTACCTCGAGCCCCACGCCTGCCAGGCGATGGTTGGAGAGGATGGGCGTCTGAATGTTTGGGCGAACAATAAGACTCCCTATAACGCGAAGTGGCAGGTTGCGGCCGCGCTCGGTATCAATCCCGATGATGTGCTCATACACCCGGTGACAATCGGTGGCGATTTCGGGGGCAAAGGCTCACCGATGAACATTGTGTTGTGCTGCTTCTTGGCGCTCGCTGCCAAACGCCCTGTGCGAATGGTGTTCGACTATGGCGAGGAGCTGCTCGCTGCCAATCCGCGTCACTCAGCGGTCGTTCACATGCGGACCGGGGCCAGGCGGGATGGAACAATCGTAGCTCAAGAGGCGAATGTCGTCTTCAACGGGGGTGCATACGCGGGATTCAAACCTCGCTCATTTCTCGTTGGGGCGGTGAGTGCGGGGGGGCCATATCGGATACCGCACACACGCATTACGGCGTACCAGGTGTACACCAACCGTGTGCCTTGCGGTCACATGAGAGGCCCGGGCGAGGCGCAGACGCTGTTCGCACTCGAGTCACAGATGGACATGCTGGCGCAGGAACTGGGTATAGATCCCGCCGACCTGCGACGGCACAACGTGGTTCGCGAGAGAGATGCGACAGCTATCGGCCACGTATTCGAGGACGTACGGGCGGTTGAGACGCTCGATGCAGCACTTGCTGCATCTGGGTACGGCGATGGGGCAAAGGACGTTCCAAAAGGATGGCGTTACGGGCGTGGCATAGCGTTCGCCGATCGGCCACCAGGCGGGGGAGAGGCGAATGCGGAGGTGGAGTTCCTGGGGGACGGAACGGTGCTCATCAGCACGCCGGTGTTCGAGCAGGGCTCCGGAACCTACACGCTGCTGACGCAGGTTGCCATGGAGGTGCTGGGGCTGAGTGCAGAGCGGATTCGGGTACAGGTAGTGGATACGGACCAGGTCCGGTGGGATTCGGGTGTCGGTGCGAACCGTGTGGCGCGGATCGCAACGCAGGCGGTGTATACGGCCGCAGTACAGGCGCGAGACCGTCTCTTTGAACTCGCAGAGCAGGCGTGGGGATGGGAGCAGCCGGCTATCGAGCTGCGCGAGGGGTCGCTGACGTCCATGGGCTCGGGGGAGTCTCGCCCCTGGTCAGCGCTCGTGGCGATGGGGCGGGATACCGCCAAGGCAACCGCAAATATCAACGAGTCAGGCCCTTCGTCCGTCACGTCATTCACGGCGCAGGTGGCGGAGGTGGCGGTGGACGTCGAGACCGGCCAGATCAAGTTGCTACGGCTTACGAGTGCACATGACGTTGGACGAATCATCAATCCACTCGGGCACCAAGGCCAAATCAACGGTGGTGCGGTGATGGGACTAGGGTATGCAGTGCTTGAGGAGCTACCGATTGAAGACGGCAAGGTGACGACCCTGTCAATGGTAGATGCGAAAATGCCGAGCATTGCAGATATACCAGAACTGCAAACAGTATTACTGGAGTCACCTAGCGGCTTGGGGCCCTACCAAATCAAGTCTATCGGCGAGGCAGCCAACGGGCCCGTGCCGCCAGCAATCGCGAATGCGGTAGCAGATGCCGTTAGTGTGAGGATCACGGAGCTTCCGCTAACGGCTGAGAAAGTGCACGGCGCGCTGAGAGCGGCTCGCACTCTCTCAGCTCTGAAGGAGGGCAGTGATAGAAGGTAGTAGAGCACATGATGCCATCCTGATCGTCAGGGTTGTCGCAGTCCTATGAGCCGTGAGGCTGCCGGGTAACATAACAATATGGATCTGCCTCCCTCCGCATCCACCACCATTCCTCGACTGTGGCCGTTCAAGCGCACCTTCTATGGCTGGGCTATTGTCTACACCAGCTTCCTAGTCTCCTTCGCCCAGGTCCCCATGTACGGGCCGGTCTTCGCAGTCTTTGTTAAGCCTATAGGGGACGATCTGGGCTGGTCGCGCTCCACCATCACCCTCGCCTTCACCATTGGTAGCCTGGGCGGCTCGATGTTGTCTGCCGTGGTCGGCTCTTTGGTGGACCGATACGGGGCGCGAGGCGTCATCGTAGTGGCGGGTATGGTGGTGGGCTCGGCCCTGCTTGGTGTTGCCGCCATGACCGAGCCCTGGCACTTCTGGCTCGCCTATGGAGCGGGTCGGGCGGCGGCGGTGGCGGGAATTGGCCTGGGCACATCGGTCTCCATCGCTAACTGGTTCGTGGTCAAGCGGGGCCGTGCAGCAGCCATTCGGGGAATGGGACAGCGCCTTGGGCAAAGTGTGATGCCACTTTTGATATTGCCTGTCCTCGTGCTCATCGGATGGCGGGAGGCCTTCCTGCTGCTGGGGCTTGTGGCCGTCGTGTTCATTAGCCTACCCGCCGGACTGTTCCTACGCCGGCGGCCGGAGGACATGGGATTCCTGCCGGACGGCGTAATCCCTGGCCAAGCGCACGACGCGGCGCAGGCTGCGCCAGGGCGCGCGGAGACCGAGTACTCCTGGACACTGGATCAGGCCCGTCGAACGCGCACACTTTGGGTGCTGACGATGGGCATGGCACTGGGACTTGCAGCGCAGATCGCGGTAAACGTACATGTTGTAGCCAGCTTTGAAGACCAAGGCATGTCCGAGGTGCTGGCGGTGACTGTGGTCACGATTTTCGGGGGCGTCTCCGCAGTCTCGATGCTGGCCTGGGGTTTCCTGGCTGAGCGACTCCACGTGCGGTTGGTAGCCATGATTTGTATGGCCCTCTACGCGGTTTCCATGCTCGTGCTGCTGGCGGCCGGGGTGAGCTACGTGGTTGCGGTGCTGTTCGCGGTTCTCTTCGGGCTCGCCACGGGCGGGTGGACTATCGCGCAGGTGCTGATGGTGGCCAACTACTTCGGCCGCCGCCACGCTGGGTCCATTCGCGGGTTCGTCGCTCCCATTGAGGGACTGGTGGCGATATCGGGCCCCTTGGTGGCGGCGGTGATCCGCGATACGACAGGAACTTATGACTCCGCCTACTGGGCCGCTACCGTGGTTTTCGGTGCCTCTTTCGCTGCCTTCCTGCTGGCTAGACCGCCGGCGGTCCCGGTCTCCCCGCAGCACAGCGGTGAGCACGATAGCCGGGCGCAGGAAGACTCTGGGTGAGTGGTACGAAGGTCAGTACGGCGCACCGCACATGTCTGGCCGACCGGCTATGATGAGCGACAATCGGCACACGACACGCTCAGCGAGAGGAGACTGCATGACAGCCACTAACCCTGTCGAGATCCACCTTGAAGCGCAGGGGGCCAAGCCCAACTTCCGTTACGACATCATCCAGCCGCTGGTGCAGGGACGCGTGCCAATCGAAGGCGTTTCACTGACCGTCGCCGGCGCGATGGAGACAGCTGGTCAGTTCGACAATCCTAAGTTCAAGAACGGAGACTTCGGCCTCCTAGACACCAACGTTGGCGACATCCTCCCCGCCATCGACGCTGGCTGGGACATGGTCGCGTTGCCGGTTCTGATCAAGCGCAAGCCGATCTACAACTACATCTGGGTACGGGCTGACCGTGGGATCGAGACCCCCAAGGACCTCGAAGGCAAGACCTTTGCGACGGCCATTTGGGGGGTCGTCACCACCTACGCGCGCGGCATGCTCAAAAAATTCCATGGAGTCGACCACACAACGTTCAAGTGGATCGCCAACGTCGACGGTCCATGGCCGCTGCACAAGCCCGTGAATGTGGAGTACCGCATGGACCGGAAGCCACAGTGGCAACGCTTACTGGACGGCGAGGTGGATGCCTGCTCCGGCGATATCATCGACCCAAAGGCCTGGGAGATCTTGGAGGGCAGCCCACATATCGTGAAGCGGCTCTTCCCCAACTACCGACAGATGCATCGAGACCTGCGCCGGGACCACGGCATCGTGACGCCCACGCACATGATGGCGATGGGCGGAAAGCTGCACCGGGAGCACCCCGGGCTGTCCCGTAGACTCTACGACGCATTCGAGCAGTCGAGGGAAGTTTCTATCGCCGACGCCCAGGGCGACGGTTCCAGCTACAACCTGATCATGGACGCCCGTGAGCTGATGCGTGATCAGCTTACGGAAATGGGCGACATCTACAAGCATGGCGTCGCGGCCAACCGCGACCTGTTTGAGATGACCCTGGATTTCTACGAAGACCAGGGCCAAACGAGCCGACGCCTGTCCCTCGAGGAAGTTTTCGCACTCGACACGCTGAACACATAAGTCTCGCGCCGCGAGTGTCTGATTCAGCTTCGTGTGCGCTCGTCTAACAGGCGATATATCTCAAGCACTTGGTCAATCACAGGACTGTACCGGTCGATTTGGTGATCCCGGGTATATATCGCGTCCTGTTGGGTCGGGCTCAATTCCTCGGCTCCGACTTGTAGAAGCCCAAGCCTGACGGTATCGGGAGCTTCTATCGACTGGTTGATTGCCGGATCGCGGAAGGTATTTATCGGATCGCCACCGTCCTCCGCGATCTTGATCTGCTCACTCAGCATCTTCCGGAAAAGAATGATCCCTTCATCTGAGGTACCGAGTTGCTCTGCGGTCCGGTCCGCGATAGGGAGCTGCGCCCACCATGCGGCGAAATCTTGAGCAACGATGTAATCAAGGATTGGGTCGCCGGCTTCGTTGAAGAGGGGAGCATTAAAGTATGGGATCTCTGGTTGCTGAGGGAGAGGAACGTCGTGTCCTGGCGCGAAAACGATGTAGTCCAGGTGCCATGTGTGAGTATCGTCGATCGGGATACGCATCTGGAATTCATTCCGGACGGGCCCTCCGACACGGATCATATAAGGGAAAATTATCGGATTACCGTGTGTCCATCCGGCTGCGTTGTCGGGGTCATCTCCTTCTCTGAGCCGGCGTTTCGACAGTCCATGTTCGATTCGGTCCCACGCCAAGCGAACATGGCGCCGGGTAAACGCATCGATGTTTTTGTGGAGGACTTGGTCGGATCGAGGGTCTCCCGTCCCGCTGCCGCGATCGAAGGCGACGTAGTTCCAGAGGTGCCCGTGCAAGTATTCGACGTGGGCCGTATCCACGGAGTTCTCCATGCACTGGAGCCAATTTGCATCTAGCACCACACCGCCAATGTGTCTGAAGGCGTTTGGCCAGACAAACAAATCCCAACGCGGAAGCAAAGGTGAGGGTGAGGGACCAAGGTAAGCCCAAACAAGTCCCCCGAGGTCTTCTACCGGGTACGCTTTCGCCTTGGTCTTGTCCTTGAACGAGCTGTCGGTCGGTTCAAGCGGCTGGTCCAAACAACGCCCAGTGGAGTCGAAGTGCCAACCGTGATACATACAGCGGAGGCCTTCCTCGGTCGGTATCCCAAACCGCAGGTCAACGCCGCGATGGGGGCAGCGTTGTTGCAGCAGACCAAGAGTTCCCGATTTGTCCCGGTACAGAACGAGGTCTTCCCCTAGGATGCGTACTGGTTGAACAGGGTTGTTCCTCAGCCAGGAGCTAGCCGCAACGGGCTGCCAGTATCGGCGCATGAGTTCCCCCCCGGGCGTTCCTGGCCCTACTCGTGCCATACGATTGTTCTCTGCTTGGGTCAGCACCGTACACCTCCGCGCCTGGTCCGACTGATATCGCGAATCGAGTTCCTGCGGATTATGGCATTTGGCACGGCTTCTTGCAGAAGCAATGCGCTGATCTCTCCTTTGACCGTGTCACGTCCCTCCAACTAGGGCAATGGGGTTCGGTCAGAACTTGGAGGGCTCCCTTACGCGCAGTTCCCGAGCACGGTCGCTGCCCGTGGTGTCGTTACGCCCGCGCTGACTTCTGAGAGAGCGACAGTGGCGACGACGCCCGGACTGGTGGAGGATCGACCGCAGATGGTGAGTGGAAGGTTGTTCGTACGGTGAGATATGACCGGCCGACGCTCCCCCACTGATAGATGGACTATCTGGTAGGTCACTGGTATACAGGGGTTTCCGGAACCTATATATCCTTGGTGCGAGCCCGAGGAACCCACCGATGCTTGCCGCGTTATGTCCGCTCGCTGATAGTAATCAGCCACAAATACCCCGCCGCAATCTGCGTGAGGAGGAGCGAAATGCCAGTAGTCGATGTGGACACGCATATAGATGAGCCAGAAGAAGCATGGGCTTCGATGACAGGCACGGAAGGAAGATTCCGTCCGATTACGATCGCACCTCCCGAAGGCGTTGAGGCTCCGGGACTAGGCGCGGCGGCTAGTCGATGGTGGCTAGTTGACGGCCGCTTACGGCAACGGATGATTCGTGACGATGATCTTACAGGGACCACGCTGGAATCGCGGGAACTGTTGGATGTGAACGTACGCCTGGCGCATATGGATCAACTTGGCGTGGACATTCATGTGATCTACCCAACCTTTTTCCTAGCGTACGTGACAGGAAATCCTGAGGCGGAAGTTGCCCTGGCCAAAAGTTATTGCGAGTATTTGGCGCGGAAGTGCGCAGAGTCGCAGGGGCGATTGCGTTGGGTAGCGGTGTTGCCGTTCCTTGATATAGAAGCCTCGATTGCACTGCTGAGGTGGGCTAAGGAGCATGGTGCATGTGGGGTCTTCAAACGTGGCTTAGAGCACGGTAAACGGGCGAGCGACCCTTACTTCTTCCCAGTTTACGAAGAAGCCATGGCTCTAGGCTTGCCCATTTGCGTTCACACAGGCAACGGCAACCCGACAGATGGCCGTATCGGTCATGGGGATGGGTTGGGAGGGGTGCCTGTGATGGACGCCTTCCATGCCTTAGTGCTTTATAACGTTCCTCAGAAATTCCCAACGCTTCGGTTCGGATTCTTTGAAGCCGGTTCCACTTGGTTGCCTTATGTCATAGACCGCTTGATGGCTGAAAAAACTCGGCGCCAATGGGTGAGGCAGTTTGAACTTGGTGCGGACCTGTTCCGGTCGAACCGATTCTTTGTGGCTATCGATCCCGTCGAAGACATCTCTCACGTACTGACACTGGGCACGGAAGATTTCCTGATGATCGGCAGTGATTACACGCACTTCGACACTTCTGCGCAGCCTGATGCGCTACAGCAAGTCCAGGGATGGGTTGAGGAAGGACGTATCAGCGAATCCATCGCTCGTAAGATTCTCGATCACAATCCGTCCGCGTTTTACGGCTTCTAGATCAATCCGATGGGTGGTTCGGCGAAGGGGTATCCTCAATTCCCGTTCGTCGGGTCGTCGATCGCATTGTGGTTCCGCAGGTTTAGAGAAACGGAAGGACTTCCTGAGTCAAGAGATGAAGGCTTTCCGTAGGGCTTTGGCCGAGCTCCGAGAACATTAGCTGTTCGAAGCCAAATCCGAAGCTAGCATACGCACCTCGACCAGATGTTCACGGCAATATTCGGGATCGCCTGCAATGAACATCGCGTCGAGCATGGCGTCGGTCGTGAGTTCTGCAACTTTGGGACCACGACCATGGACAGCTATCCACGACTCCAGCCGATGCAGGTCGTCGACGTTGATGCCTAACTCCTCAACTTGTCCTGCTGTGAAGCCCAACTTAGTCAATTCCGCTAGCCGTGCGCCAGCGTGGGGTCGGCAGCGCTCGCGGGCATGGTCATGATTGCGATCTATCGACAGGTTGATCTCTGCCACTTTGGGAAAATCCCCTTTGCCTGCGTCCGTGGCGGCAGCGTTAAACACGTTGAGCAGAGGCCAGAGCCTCCCGGCCTTCGCGGTGCTGAGGAAACGACCTCCAAATAGAAGCCCATTCATATACTTCCCACCGATGGCCATGCTCAATGGCTTGTTGCCACCGCGGTACAGCCGAATATTGGGTGGTGGTTCCATATCCAATCTGTGAGTCCCTGCCTGCGGGAGATTGAAATAGTTACGCACTGTAGGGAACCCGTCGATCGCCATTACCTCGCCTGCGAGCAGGGTGTTCATGCTCATCGCGGTTTCTTGGAGTATGGAGACCGGTCGTGGAGCATTAGCTTGATTGGGAGTGCGCTGGTTGCCCCTGGCAATTCCTATGCTGAGTTCGCGCCCATCCCTCATCTCAGCGACAGATGCGGCCGAGCTTGCCGCGTCGATAGGGCTATGGAAATATTGAACGATGACGCCCGTACCCAGTCGGACCGGGACTTTCTAAGCGATGGCGGCTAGCACTACGAAAACGTCGCGATTTTCTAGATTGTCCGTCACCCAGACTTGATCGATGCCCCCAGCTGACGCCTGTGCCGCCAGGTCAACGAGCTCGGGAACAGTATGGTGCTTGTGGGTTTCTAAGTGAAGCTGAACGCCGGCAATCATCGATCACCTCTTGGCAAGATCGGTCTGCAGCGGTAGGTTACGCTGAACCTTAGGAACGAGTGATCTTCAGGAAACGTTTTGCAGGTCTAAATTAAGAACATGTGCGAGACCGTCATCGCTGAGAGGAGAGTAATCATGGATTCCATGGACCTAACGGGTAGAGTGGCTATCGTGACCGGTGGTAGCCAAGGAATCGGGAGGGCGATCGCGCTTGCCTTGGCCGATGCAGGTGCGGACATTGCTATCGTTTCCCGACTGCCCGAGGCCGTCGGCATCGGGACAGAACGTCTGCATTTGCCTGCTGCTGCAGTCATAGATCAGATTGGAGAGCGTGGTCGCAAAGCGCGGGGCTTCCTTACAGACGTAAGAGTGCCCGAAGAAGTGCAAATCATGGTCGAGCAGGTCAAAGACGAGTTCGGCCGGATCGACATTCTCGTGAACAACGCGGGAGCGACTTGGGGAGAAACATTCAGAATGGGCCCTCTGTTGGAAATGGAAGCACAGGATTTGCGAGAGTGCCTGCGATTGAATCTCGAGAGTTTTTTCCATGTGAGCACTGCTGTCGTTCCCGTGATGCAACAGCAAGGTGAAGGTGCCATTTTGAACATGGCTTCGGGGTCAGGCCAAGGCGCTAGCCCGGGTAATGGACTGTACGGTGCTGCCAAAGCAGGCGTCATCAGCCTAACGCTGACTATGGCACAGGAGTGGGCCCCTGTAGTGCGTGTGAACGCTATCGCCCCGGGAACTATTGCGCACGCGGACCGTGCGAGCGTTCATCCCTATGCTCTATCCGGTAGCAGAGGGGCCTCGGGTATACCGCTCGGCAGAACGGGTGACGCTGACGATATCTCTGGGGCAGCGCTATATCTGGTTTCGGATGCAGCGTCATACACTACGGGGACGGTGATCGATATCAACGGCGGGCGGCAGTAGGCTATAGGTAATTGCCGTAGCACGACAACTACTAGGATTCGGTGGATTGAGGAGCATTGATGACAGCGAACTCGCCGGGCAACGTGATTGATGCTGATGCCCACGTTGTAGAGACGGAGCGTACTTGGAATTTCATGGATCCAGCGGAAGAGAAATATCGACCGCTTCTATATGCGTCGACCGACGGCTCAGGAAAGCAAGCATGGAATGTTGGTGGCAAGATCCGGGGCACGAATTTCAACCTCAATAGGCAGCAACTTGCGGAGCTGTCGAAGAAGCAAGGCTTCGATCTCAATTTGTCACCAGAAGGACGGGATCTAGATAACGTCCAGGCGCGGCTTGACGATATGGACGCAATGGGCGTTGACATTCAGGTTATTTACAACTCATTTTGGTTGACGGCAGTTACCGATGATCCTGCCGCGGAGAGAGCAATCTGCCGCAGTTGGAATCGCTGGATGGCCGACGCTTACTCGAAATCTGAGGGCCGTTTGCCTTGGACGTGCGTCCTACCTATCGCGAGCATGGATGAGGCGATTCTTCAGATGCGTTACAGCCGTGAAAACGGTGCCGTCGGGGTGATGATGCGGCCCATCGAAGGGGAGCGGTTACTGGTCGATCCGTATTTTTACCCCCTTTACGACGAGGCCGAGCGCTTGGGCATGTGCATAGCAGTGCACGTGTCCAATGGGAGTTCGTCTGTATTCGACGGCATGAAATCTCCTTATGACAAGGCTGCAAGCTTTTATTCCCTCCGTGTGCCCACTGTGGGCTCGTCGCTCGTGGTAATGATGAGTGATATACCCGTTACATTCCCGAATCTGCGATGGGGATTCATTGAAGTCTCGGCGCAGTGGATACCTTGGATTGTCAAAGAGGTTCGTCGCCGGGCTCGCAAACTAGGCCGGGACATACCTGACAACGTGTTGAAGGCCTATAACGTTTATGTTTCTTGTGAAAGCGACGACGACCTGCCGTATATTCTGGAATATGGCGGAGAGGACAATGTCGTCATTGGGACGGACTATGGGCACACAGATATCTCAGGGGAGAACGATGCCATCACAACCTTCAAGCAGCGCACAGACATCAGTCAAATCGTGCTACAGAAAATCTTATCTGATAACCCAAGCGCGCTGTACGGGCTTTAGTCCCGGTTGATCATGGGGGCGAATGTTAGGGCGCAACCACAATGCATCTGGACCATGCCCCGATCCTGGTTCACTCGGTCCGCGCGCATGGCTAAGGTCTGGTTCGGACAGAGGCTAACCGTGTTGTCGGTGCGCCCCAAGCGGGTTAGCGGTTGAGAGGAGGGTTAGTCCGCGCGCCTATCGGCCCCGACGGTCAGCGGCCCCGCGACCACGACGATTCCGACAGACCAGCCGCCGCTACTAAGACGTCATCGACTATAGATCCTCTCGGCATGAGGGTGCGTACTGTCGTGGTGACGGCTGAGGCCAGTTGGTTCGCGGCGAAAGGCTGCGCAGGAACGGCGGGGGAGACAGCAGATGGACTAGGCGTAAGGAAAAGGGGATACCGAATGCAGGTATCCCCTTTTCCTCATGCCTGCATAGGATTTTCAGGAATGACTAACCGCGCTATCTAGATGGAAGAAGTTGACGACATTCCCTACGGTCATCATATAACGCTCTTCGTCAGTCACACTGTTGTTGCTAGCGGCTCCGAAGTTCTGTTCCAGCCACACACTTGAGTTAGGCCAGTTGGTTGCAGGATGGGGGAAGTCTGTGTACCAGAGTATCCGGCCTGCTCCCCCGATATAATCGCGCTGCTGCACACCCACCGCGTTCGACCCGAGGCCCCACTGCACTTGCTCCCTGACATAGTCACTAGGACGGCGTGCGAGATGTGGGAGGTCAAACAATGCCTCTGCCCAATCTTGATTCTTTTCGTACTGCCCGTCCATACGCTCGATCCAATTCGCGATCCAACCGATATTGGTTTCTGCGAAATAAATCTGCAATTCGGGAAAGCGGTCGAAGACACCTGCGAACATCAACTGGACGATTTCCCTGCCTGCAAAGGGGCAAAACGGAGTGATGAAACGCCTGATGGGGTCTCGACGTGATTCCTGCATTACCTTCGGGGTCTTGGCGTACTTGAACAACGGATAGTTGGTATTACTCTCGGTGGAACCAGGGCCAAAAGCGAATTGCACATGGACAGTAATAGGCATCTTCATCGCAATAGCTTCTGCCCAGAACAAATCATCCTCAGGAGTCGGGAACATGTTCCCGTTGGGGAAACAATTGAGGGCGACGCCCTTGAGTCCCATCCGCGCGCATGCCTGCAGCTCAAGAATGGCGCCATCCACACCCGTTCCTGGCATCAGCCCCATACCGATGAGGCGGTCGGGGGCGTACTCGCAATACTCCTCAGCAAGCCATTGATTGTACGCGTGAATCACTGCCCGGTAGGCATCCTCGTCCTTAATCTGCCTGAACATGTTGGTGTAGGTCGCCGGGTACAAGACCTCTGCGGCGATACCGTCGGTCTCCTGCTCCTTCAGTCGCTGTGCGGGAGGCCCTCCCCCGTTGTTGCTATCGAATGTACCCACACCCATCGAGACCGGGCCATCACCTATGGCGTGGCCTTCATTCCGTAGCGTTTGCCCCCCTGCGAAGCTCCCTACGTCAGATGCGTTTTCGATCAAGACCGTTCGCGGAGCCTGATCAATGTATTTCTTCGGGACTAAATGTGTCCACCGGCCTGCGCTGATTTCTAGATGGGAATCTGCCGAAATCGGTGTGTACTCTTTAGGTATAGTGGTCATTCCATCCCTCCTTGTGATTCTTGCCGCACGAATAACTAGACCGCCGCTGATTGTCGTTTGCTAACGAAGTCAGGCCAAATCGCGGCTGAAGTCCTGCACCTACAGGGCCTCAGTCCACCCCGAGCCTTTCTGGAAGGAACTGGAGAAGCTCCGACCAAGCGCTTTCCGCCGCATGCGCGTGGTAGTGGTCGTGGTTGTGAGGGTTCATGAACCCGTGGCCTGCGCCTTCGTAGTAGTGGAAGGAGTGTTCAATCCCCAGGGCAGTTAGTTGGGCATCGACGCGCTTCGCCTGTTCAAGTGATGGGTCGTGGTCTTCTGCGCCGAACAGGCCGAGCATGGGGGTCGTGATATCTGAAGACTTGTCGAAAGGCGAGGGATTGTCACCCTCACCTTTAAACAGGCCGCTTGGAAACGCAACCGCCGTTGCACTGTATCGATTGCTGCGTGTGGCCACGAGATAAGCGACTCTGCCGCCCATACAGAAACCAACCACCCCAATGCGACTGTTCTTGTTTGCGGATAGCGAAGTTACATAGTCGGCAGCCGCTTCCATGTCCCGAACCATCTCATCGTCCTTTAGTGTGCTTTTAAGGCTTCTGGCCTTGCCCACGACAAGATCCCTCACACGCAGAACATCTTCGCTGGCCGAGTACACGTCCTCAAAGGGAATTGCTTTGTCTTGGCGGTGGTACAAATCGGGACAAACGGTGACAAATCCGGCTGCCGCAAGTCGATCGCAGTATTGCTCGGTCGTGTCATCCACACCGCCGATGTGCTGGGCGAAAACGATGGCGGGGAAAGGGCCCGGGCCATCCGGAGTAGCGACGTATGTCGCCATGGGCGTTTGGTCGACGTTTAGCGTTACCCATGCCATAAATCTTGCCCCTACTCGCCATTGGAATGAGTTCACGTAGAGAAAACCCATTCTCTGGTGTCCAACGATTCATTGCGAATACTAGCACCTTGTGCACCATCGGTGAAAATCACCGCAATGATCTATTGCATCCCTAGCGAATATTGACAGGTGCTGAGGAATAGTGAAAGATGCCGCTCACGGTGAACCGGCAACCCACCCAAGCAACCGCATTGGGTTTTTCCAACAGCGTGGTTCGTAATCGCCGGGGGGAGAGAATAGGAGTTGTGAGCATGAAAAAGCTCTTGAAGAGATTGACAGGACCGTTATTGATTCTTGCATTGGTGGGCATTCTGGCAGGCTGCGGGGCAGATCCGACGCCCACTCCGCCGGCACCGACGAACACTCCCGTCCCAACGCCCACGGCGACGCTCGCTCCGGGAGTCCCGACGCCCACGCCGGCGCCGCCGACCCCCACCGCGGCAGCTACACCGACGCCGGTAGCTACACCGACGCCAGCATTTGATGCCGCTGCGCATTTCAAAGGGAAAGTCGTCAGATTTATCGTCAGTTCTAACCCGGGGGGTAGCACCGACCTCGAGGGAAGAATGGTCGCCAAATGGTTGGGTGCCTT
>CAUZFB010000034.1:0-25113 GCA_963579135.1 Dehalococcoidia bacterium
GGCGTGGCGTTGATCATCATCACTCACAACTTGGGGGTGGTGGCCCGATACGCCAACCGCGTCAACGTGATGTATGCGGGTAAGGTGATTGAGAGTGCCTCGGCGGACGATATCTACGCCAACCCCCGTCACCCCTACACGTTGGGTCTAATGGCTTCTGTGCCTCGGCTAGACCTACCGTTGAAGACTAGGCTCGATTCCATCGAGGGCCAGCCACCCGACCTAAGCAATTTGCCGCAGGGCTGTTCCTTCCGATCGCGCTGCCGCTTTGCCATTGACCAGTGCGCAACGGATGAACCCCCGTTGTCACGTTTGACTGAAGGGCACTCTGCGGCGTGTTGGGTCGCCGACCATCTAGCGGCCGACAAGCAGCCAACGGCACAGTAAAGGAGAAAACATGGAGCGGGTAACCGAGCAGACTGGTACCACGATCCAGAATGGCAAGGGGAATAATATCCTCGTTGACGTTCAGGGCCTGAAAATGCACTTCCCGATCACGTCAGGCACGTTCTGGCCGAAGACCGTAGGGCTGGTCAAGGCTGTTGACGACGTCACTTTCTCCATTCGCCGCGGCGAGACTCTTGGACTAGTGGGCGAGTCCGGCTGCGGCAAGACCACGGCCGGCCGGTGCATCCTCCATATCTACAAGCCCACAGCTGGTCATATCTTTTTTGATGGGCAAGATTTGACGGAGATGAGTGCCCCCGACCTGCGGAAGATGCGCAGGGAAATGCAGATAATATTCCAGGATCCCTATAGCTCTCTCAACCCTCGCATGACTGCAGGCCAGATCGTGGCGGAGCCGCTGGCCATTCACAAGCTCACCCACGGCCGCCATGAAACGCGAGATCGTGTGTCAGAGCTCTTCGCTCTGGTGGGGCTGAACCCTGCGATGACGAGCCGCTACCCACACGAATTCAGCGGTGGCCAGCGCCAGCGCATCGGCATCGCCCGCGCCCTGGCAGTGAATCCGTCTTTCATTGTTTGCGACGAGGCAGTGTCCGCCCTGGATGTGTCCATTCAGGCGCAGGTGCTCAACCTCCTGCAAGATCTCCAAGACAAGTTCGACCTCACGTACCTCTTCATCGCCCATGATTTGTCGGTGGTGCGCCATGTGGCCGACCGTATCGTGGTCATGTATCTGGGTCATGTTGTGGAAGTCGCTTCGCGGGAGGAACTGTACACCAACCCGCTGCACCCTTACACCCAGGCTCTTATGTCAGCAGTCCCTATACCTGACCCAAGAATCGAGGCCAGCCGCCAGCGCACCATCTTGCGAGGTGAGGTACCCAGCCCGCTGAACGCACCCGCTGGGTGCGTGTTCCACCCCCGTTGCCCCATCATGACCGAGGAGTGCAAGGCCGGGGTACCGGAGCTTCGGGAAGTGACTCCGGATCATTGGGTGGCCTGTATTCGAGTATGAATGAAACGCAAGCCTAGTACTGCGGCGAAGGAGCGACCCTGGTACTTCCACACCGAGGCCGAGGAGCAAATGCTCTCCTATTTCATCTCGGTGATGGGAGATGACAAAGTCTTTTTCGCATCTGACTTTCCCCACTGGGACGGGGACTACCCGGCCACCGTGGACGAGATGCTGGAGCGGAAGGATTTGTCCGAGGAATCGCAGCAGAAGGTGATGGGCGAGAATGCTCGGAAGCTGTACCGGCTAGCGTGATTTAGCCCTCAGCCGCTGCCCATGGTGACGAAGCCGTCGCAGGAAACTTTCACCGGCATCCCCAACTGAAAGGCACGCCTCTCCTAGCACCAGGCCCCATTGGCCGGGTATCAGGCGTGGCCAACTCGCGGGCTCACGGCCCAACCGAGGTGCTCAACATGTTGCGTACCGAGACGAAACCCTGGGCGGGACGCAATCCCCTGGCCGTGACATCGCCAACCGGTCGGCGCGGGCTTCCCTTCCCCGAGGGACCATATCGCGCCCTTATTACGGTGCGGGCACGCGAGAGCGCCTCCGCATGATTGGACCTGTCCGGCGGACTGGATCTATCCCAAGTTATACAGGCGCACCGCATTGTCCCCAGTGATTTTGGTGGCCTGCTCCTGGGTGATGAAGCCTTCGTTCCCCATGCGGTTGATCTCAGCCATGGCCTCAATGTCGGCGGACTGATCAGCGTGCGTGTAGTCGGTGCCAATCACCAATTGGTCTTCCCCGGTGTACTTGATGATGTACGGCAGGTCTTCGACTGTCTGACACGCCGTGTAGAAGCGGTATTGCTTGAACAGATCAGCGTTTGCTTCACGGGCATTTATCCGGCCTATACCCTTTCGACGGGCCGCCAGCTCCGACATGACAAAGGGGACCCAGGATGCCATGGCCTCAATGAACCCAAAGCGCAGATTGGGGTACTTTTCAGGGATGCGTTGTTCAATCAAGCCAACGCATGCATCCAAGATTGGATAAGTGGTGAACCACGGGCTGAATGTGTTTTGGTCTATCCCCGTCACGTTGGGGTCGCCTGAGGCAGTATGAATACAAATGGTCAGATCCAACTGATTGGCGGCGTCGTAGAGTGGATTAAAATAAGGATGTGCGGCGGTATGCCCGGCCTCAATGCCCTTCTTGAAAATTCCTACGGCACCATGTTCCTTAGCAAACTCCATTTCCTTAATACATTCACCCATACTCAGCGTCGGCATCAGGGCAACCCACCGTAGGCGGCTGTGGCTGAGCGCGCACCGGCTAGCCATCCACCGGTTATAGGACTTCTTAAGAGCCACCTCCACTGCCGGCCGTGCGCTTATCTGCCTGAGGAAAAGCGTCGGGTAGCACACCTGGATGTCAATCCCAAGCGCGTCCATGTCGCGAAGCCTGGCTTCGATATCAATGAGTTCTCGAGTCTCAACAGTCGTGCTGGTACGCTCGTCATCCCTGACGCGGCGCAACCGAAAGGTTCCATCAAAGAACCAACTACGGTTGTACCCCGCGGGCAGATTGGCATTGCCTTCGCTCACCTGTGCCATGGTGACCGGCCGGAAATGCTCGAACTCCTTGTCCAAGAAATCCCAAGTCGCATCTGTCTCGTCAACGTGAGCGTCCGCATCTACAACCACCATAGTGACCCTCCTAACACAGCGATGAATGGGCGGGCCTGCCAACCTTTCGTTGGCTCACCGGCTCGCGAAGCTTACTAGTGAGCGCCTTCAATCTCGCTCATCGAACGGTCGTTAGACACTTTCAGCCACGGGTACAGTCGGCAGGAAGATATTCCATATACAAACCTCGTGTCAAGATGCAGCAATTGCCCCATTTGATGCAGGGTGCCCCAGCCTTAAGCTCAGACCTGGGAATTCTGGTCACGGTCGTTATGCCTGCAGCGGGGGCGGTCAGCCTGGATCTGCTCAACGATTCAGCGTGGTACCACCACGAAGCTCCTTCTCCGTCGACGTTGGGCACCGGGGCAATCAAATTGTCTGACTCTCCGGTGGGTTGAAACATCGACCACCCGAATCAAGCCCGCATCTAACATGCAACGTTATTGTTCCGATCGGCACGGTCTGTGTTCGAATCATGGTCGGTCACGACCGACCTCAATGTTTCCACATAATCAGCCGGCAGGTCGTGCGATTTTGCGCGTTCGATGACAAAGTGCTGGTACCAATCGAACGGATGCAGCCAATCGTCTAGTGAATCTCCCCTCGCCACGTACGTAACCGCCTGATAGGTTTTCCCATCGCCGCCAATCACGATGACAGTCTCTTCTTCGTACCCTCCGGCCCCAAGGCCCTCAGCCTTATCGAGTTTTGGTTTATCAGCCTCGCTGATCTCGTATACGACCCCGAAAACGCAATCGGTCGCCTCGGTCATCGACACGAGGTTAGCCTTGCCGGAGCGATCCGATTTACTCCGCTTATTCCATCTCAAGACGAATCCGTCGAGACGTGCGATGCCGACACAGGCAGCAGATAGAGTTCTAGCTTTGAGTCGCCCTTCGCACATATTCGAACCGTATGCAAAATATGTAATCGACATCCACCTCTCCTCTGGACTGGCATCACAAGTTGAAATGAAATCTGAGTTAACCCTGTACCCGAGATTCCCCAGTACCGGCATTGGCATGCCGGTACTGGGGAATCTCGGGTACATTTAATCACTGGAACTCTTTGTTTGTTTCTATTTGCATAGAGATGACGCTCAGGGAGATCCTGAAGTGACCCAGCCGACGATATGCTGATCCGCTCTAGTTGAACGGTATTGTGAACACGGTTTGCATGGACGGAGAGTTCGACTCTCGGATCTTGGCGCTGGCGCGCCAGCGCCAGTCGACTCTGGGTCCGAATAGACCGCGGACCACGCGCACGTTTCTCCTGCGCACAAGCCAAGGGCATTGGGGGGGAAGCGTCGGTGTCGGTGGGCATGAGACAAGTTCATCCTCAGGCGCGTTGACGCGCAGGCGCTCATCCGCTAGGTTCCCCTCAGTACGCTATCTGCGTGCTGCGCCAAAGTCTGGCAGCGCGCGAGGAGGCACGCAGTGTCCGTTGCCCGTCCATCTCTAGGTAAGCTCACGCCCGAACCGGTACAGCGGCTAGTCATCGACGCCGCTCAGCGTTGGCCCCGGAAGATCGCCATCGACGATGGCGATCGGCGCGTGACGTTCAGCGAGCTGAACACGTACACCGACCGTCTGGCGATCGCACTGCAGGGGATAGGAGTCAGCAAGGGCGATTTCGTGGGGATCCTCGCGCCTAATTGCCTGGAGTTCGAGGTGGGATTCTTCGGCATCCTGAAGGCGGGCGCGACCGTTACGACAATCAATTCGGGGTACCGGGAGCGGGAGATCGCAGCCCAACTGAACGCATCAGGCGCTGCGGTGCTCATCGTCCATGAGAGCCTAGTGAAAATGGCTGAGGCCGCCAACAAGGACACGCCCGGCCTAGAACAGTTGATCGTAATCAACGATAGCGCGGACGACGCAGACTCGTTCTGGGGGCTGATTGACGCTGCATTCGGCGAGCCAGCACCTGTTGAGATCGACCCGGTGCGCGATCTGGCAGCCCTGCCCTTCTCCAGCGGCACGACCGGCATGAACAAGGGTGTGATGCTTGCCCATGAGAACCTGCACGCCAACGTTCGCCAGCTCGCCAACCGCGACGAGGGCAATGCGGTGGTCCACGACGACGTGGTGCTCGTTCACCTGCCGCTGTTCCACATCTACGGCATGACTGTGCTGATGCAGCAGTCGTTGTACGTGGGCGCGACGCAGGTGATGATGGGCCGTTTCGACATGGCTGAATTCCTGTCGCTCATCGAGGAGCATGGTGTGACCGTGCTGTACACGGCGCCGCCGGTGGGCGTTGGACTGTCGCAGACGCCATTGGTGGACGATTACGACGTATCGTCGTTGCGGTTCATCATGTTCGGCGCGGCGCCCATGTCGGCGGAGCTCCAACTGCGAATCGCGGATCGCCTGGGTTGCACCGTGATCCAGGGCTATGGCCTCACAGAGACGTCACCCGTGACGCACATGGATTTCGCCGACAAGAGGATGAAGCCAGGGTCGATCGGCCCTTTATTGCCCGACATTGAGCAGCGCGTGGTGGACATGGAGACAGGGTTGATCGATCTCGGCCCGAATGAGCTGGGCGAGTTACTGCTCCGTGGGGCGAACATCATGCGTGGTTACTACGACCGGCCCGACGCAACGGTGGAGGCCATCGATGGAGATGGCTGGTTCCGTACGGGCGATCTGGTGAAGATCGACGAGGACGGCTATGTGTACGTACTGGACCGCAAGAAAGAGTTGATCAAGTACAGCGGGTTCCAGGTACCACCCGCAGAACTTGAGGGGATTCTGCTGGAACACCCTGCGGTGGCGGACGCTGCCGTCATCGGCAAAGACGACCTGGAGCACGGCGAGATCCCCAAGGCGTTCGTGGTGCTCAAGGCCGGTTCTGCGGCCAGCGCCCGCGAATTGATGGACTACGTCGGCGACCAGGTCGCGACGTTCAAGCGCGTCCGGGAGATCGAATTCATGGACGCTATCCCGAAGAACCCGTCAGGAAAGCTGCTACGCCGAGTGCTGGTGGACCGCGAGAGGGCGAAGGGCAGATAGCGCACGACTACATCAGGGAGAAGCCGCTGACGCGCCAGTGGGGCTCGATTCCGGGGCCCCGTCCGTCGGTTATCCAGCCCGCCTCCTGGAGTAGCTGCTGGCTGTAGCCGACGCGGCCCGTCATGGAGTCCAGCGGCTGGGTCAACAACAGCAGGACGGCCTGGGCAAGCATGTCGGTGGATTCCCCACGAGGGTCGTCGTAGCCGGTGACGAGGTGGTGGTAGACGGTGCCAGGCGTGGCCACGATGAGGGACGGCGCGACGGCCGCGACGCCCACGCCATCGGGGTAGACCTCAGCTGCAAGCCCTTGCGAAAAGCGTTCCAGCGCCGCCTTTTCCGCGCCGTAGCAGGAGCTGCCCTTGAGGCGATACTCCTCACCGAAATCGCCCTCGTGGGGCCCCCGCCCAGGGCCGATCGCGGCGACCGATGAGATGCTGATGATGCGCCCGTCACGGCGAGGCAACATATCGTTGAGCACGAGCTGGCTCAGGATGAACGGCGCGTGTACGTTGATCGCCCACGATCGCATCCAGCGATTCACGGCGTAGTCCTTGATCGGCACGAAGTAGCTCAGCGCAGCGTTGTTGACCAGGATGTCCACCGGACCGTACTCGTCCCGCGCCGCCTGAACGAGCGATTCGCAACCTTGAGGGGTGGAGATGTCGCACGGGAAGGCGATGGCCTCCCCGCCCGCCGAGGTGATCCCTGCAACGGTCGTTTCCAGGGAGCCTTCGAGGGGGTGGTCGCCCTCCTTTAGCGTGCGCGCGGCCGCTACAACGCGTGTGCCTTCGCTCGCAAGCACCGTCGCGATCTGGGCGCCAATGCCCCTACTGGCTCCCGTAACGATCGCCGTCTTGTTGTCGAGCTTACCCACGCATAGCCTCCGTCAAGCCGCAAAGCTGGCGCACCCATCTGCGCGAGCACGCAGCATACCGTGGCGCGGCAGGTTCAGCGACTCCGGTTCAGCGATAATTGGTTGTGTCACCGGCGGGCAGCGACACGGGACAGAAATCAGGAGAAGCGATAGCAATCTGTGCGCATCGGGCCCAAATATCACCCATCCTAACGTCCGATACCCGGACTCAGCACCCGAGGCGAGCACGCAATCGCGCGGGTTCTCTGAGGGTTCTCCACGGATCGGATCAGAAGGCTTGGCACCGAGTACCCAAGCACGGTAGGGTTGGGCAACACCATGAGAAATAAACTATTCGACACCTTTGACGCGGCGGTCGCGGATATTCCGGATGGTGCCTCCATCATGTTCTCCGGCTTCGCGGGACCAGGAACGCCGCGGAATCTGATCACCGCGCTGCACCGACAGGGGGCCAAGGGGATCCATGCGATCTCCAACACGCCGGGACGGTGGGGCGATAGCAGCCTGGTGGACCTGAGCCTTCTGGTGCAGGACCGTCGGGTTGCCAAGGTATCGGCGGCGTTCACTGCGGCAACGCACCCCTCGGCCAAGCTGCCGTTCACGGAACTGTACGAGGCAGGCGAGGTCGAGGCAGAGCTGATGCCGCAAGGTACGTTTGCTGAACGTATCCGTGCTGCGGGCGCGGGCATCGCCGGGTTCTACACAGCTGCGGGCGTTGGCACCGAGATCGCGGAAGGCAAGGAGGTGCGCATGTTCGATGGCAGGGACTATCTGCTCGAGCTTCCCCTGCCCGCCGACTACGCGTTCATCCACGCACACACAGCCGACGAGATTGGTAATCTGCAATTCAGGCTCACGCAGCGCAACTTCGGCCCCATTATGGCCCGCGCGGCGAAGGTGACCATCGTCGAGCTCGATGAGCCGATCGTCCCAGCCGGCGACATCGACCCGGACGCGGTCCACACGCCCGGCATCTTCGTGGACCGCATGGTGGTGATCCCGGCTGGTGCCGACAAAGAGGTCAAGAATCAGCGATGACCCAGAAGCAACCGCTCGATAGGCAGGCGATGGCGAACCGCATCGCGATGGAGTTCCAGGATGGCTGGGTGGTGAACCTGGGTATCGGGATTCCAACGCTGTGCTCCAACTTCGTCCACGCTGACAGAGAGATCGTGTACCAAGCCGAGAACGGCGTAGTGAATTACGGTCCGATGGCGGTCGACGGCGAGGAGGACCTGTGGCTAGTGAACGCTGGCGGCCAGTACGTGCTACCGCAGCCGGGCATGGCGACGATGGATCACGCCGATTCGTTCGCGCTCATCCGGTCCGGCTACGTGGACGTGACGGTGCTTGGAGCGTACGAAGTGGCGGGCAATGGAGACTTCGCTAACTGGCGGTTGCTGGGTCGCAGGGGCGGTGGCATCGGCGGGGCGATGGATCTGGCGGTGAGCGCCAGGAACGTCTACGTAATTATGGATCACACGACACGCGACAACCAGGCACGCCTGGTTGAGCGCTGCGCGCTGCCGCTGACGGCAGTGGGTGTGGTGAAACTGATCGCGACGAACCTGGGCCTGGTTGAGGTGACTCCATCAGGATTCGTTCTGAAGGAGATCGCGCCGGGATACGATCCTGCGGAGGTTCAGGCCCTCACCGGCGCGGGGCTGGCCATCGCGCCCGACCTCCAGGTGTTTCAAACGGCGAACTAGGCGAGGACACGGTCGAGGAATTCGACGGCGAGCGATAGGGCGCGCTGGTCGATGCTGTGCTGCAGACCGGGGAGGATGTGCATGGACACCGGCACACCAACCTCCTCGAACCGCTTGGTGGCTAGCTCCGTTTCCCTCGAATCCAGCACCATGTCGGCATCACCATGGATGAGGATAAACGGTGGCTTGCTCTGCATCTCGTCGGCGAGCGAACCGCCCGAGTACATGGCGCCGCTGAATCCGACGACGCCAGCGACCTGATCGACGCGACGGGGCGCGACATGCATCGACGTAATGGTGCCCTGCGAGAAACCCATGAGCGCGCACTTGGACGATGGAAGGTCGTACCGCTCAAGCAGACCATCGATGAACTTGTTGACGACGGGCGCTATGCCATGGAGGCCAGGCTCACGGCTCCCCTGCCCGTCCACCTCGAACCACTGATAACCAACGCCAAGCTCGATTGGCGCGTTGGGCGAGTGGAACGCCGTATCGGGGTAGTGCGCGGCAATGGCATCAGCAAGACCGATGAGGTCGTCGCCGTTGGAGCCACGACCGTGCAGCAGGACGATCAGTGATTTAGGCGCGCCGCCGGAGCGGGAAGAGCGGGACGGACCAGATAGATCGGTCAAACAAACACCTCTGGGACGCAGTCCTCGCAGTTTACAGCGTATGTTGTAGTGAGCGGGCGGGCTGAACTAGGGCGAGACGTGTGGGATAATACGCCCATGGCTCAACCGACACGCAAACCCCGGAAACAGACAGAGCAACGCGCCTGGCGCATGTCTCGGGCGGCGGAGAACTACCTACTGTCGCTGGCAATCCTCCAAGAAGACGGCGTTTCGCCGCACGTTGGCCAACTTGCATTGTACCTACGGCGGATCCCGATCGAGGAAGAGGTTGGCACGACCTTAGCGTCGGTGTCGGGCATGGTGCAGCGGATGACCAAAGAGGGATTGGTACAGGTCTCCAGGGAGAAGCAGATCGTGCTAACTCCGGAGGGCCACGCCCGGGCTCGCGACGTGGTCCGTCGGCACCGACTGTCGGAGCGCATGTTGGTAGACATCCTCGATGTACCGATCGAGCGGGCGGAGTCGATGGCGCACCAGCTTGAGCACGCGATCTCAGCTGAGTTGCTGGAGCGCATCGAGCACAAACTCGGCTTCCCTGAGACCTGTCCCTACGGACGTCCCATCTACCGCGAGGGAGATCAGGGTATTCGCGGCGACGCTCCAGGAATGCTCCGCCTCAGTGAGGCGAAGGCAGGGGCCAAATATGTCATTCTGCGCGTGCCGGATGAGGATTTCCCTTTGCTCTGCTACCTGGTAGAGAACGAGATCCTTCCCGGGCGCGAGGTTGAGATCGAGGACATCGCGTCCTACCGCGGCGTGGTAGACCTTCATCGCGACGGCACCCATGTGTCACTGGGGATGGAAGTCGCGGCACGGGTACGGGTACGAGCGGCCTAGCCATAGGGCTTGGTCTAGTGCCTGAATGCGGGGAGCACTTCGTTCTCGAAACGCTCCCACTGCGCGAGTTGATCCCAGCCAGCGAAACGCACGACCAAATGGTCGGCGCCGGCATCGGCGAATTCGCGCATCCTGGCCGCGATCTCGTCCGGTGGGCCCCAAGGCCCCCATCGGTCTCCCCAATGATTCAATCCGTAATAGGAGACGAGGAAGTCTTCAGCCTCTTCCTTTGCCTTCGCGTGGTCTTCGTTGATGTGGACGGTCATGTAGTAGACGTGCTCGAACGTTGAGAGGTCACGCCCCTCAGCGACGGCCATCTCGTCCACTTTGGCAACCGTCAGCGCGAAGTCTTCGGGGTAGTCACTGATGCCGATGATGCCATCGCCATGGCGGGCGGCACGCAGCACTTGGCGCTCCGACCCGGTGCGGTAATGGGTTGCCAGCAGGATCGGCACGCCACCTGCCTGCACAGGGCGCGGGTTGAGAGTGACATCGTCTAGGTCGAAATGCTTACCGGCGAAGGTGACGTGGTCCTCGGTCCAAAGGCGCTTCATGACTTGTACGAGCTCGGTGAAGCGCGCCGCGCGGGTCTTGGGGTCGACGCCTGCAGCAATCCAATCCTGGGCCTGGCCAGGAGTGAAGGCTCCGCCCACACCAGCGCCGATGACGATGCGCCCGTGGGACAAGATATCAGCGGTGGCCAGGCTGTGGGCCAGCGGCACGGCATGCCGGATTGCAGGCAACATGACGGCGGTACCGATGCGGACGTTCTTGGTGCGGGCTGCGATGGCGGCCATGGCGGCGACCGGCTCCAGGCGAGGCTTGGACACGAGACTGTCGCCGACCCACACGGAATCCATGCCAGCTTCGTCCGCGCGCTCTGCAAGCTCCAACATCACATCCGCGTCGGCCGCTCGGCCTTCACGTATGGCGCTCATCACGAGCCCACGGGTGCCGAGCAGTATCCCGATCTTCGTCGCTTCCCCTAGCATCAAGCGTTCTCCTTAGCTGAGTTCATCGAGTTTCTGGGACTCCGGCGCAGCCGGTCTTGCCAATCGTAGAGCTTCTGGGCAAAACCGGTGATGTTTTCCCTGGCCCAAACCATGTCTTCGAACGAGTCCATGTCGAACGCCACGCGCGGCAGATCGAGCGCGGTAAGCGTAACTCCCACCTCCTCTGCGGCGGCTGTGTGCTTGGCGAAGCTGCGCTCACCAAGCCGGGGGCCGAACACGCAGGCAGCGGGGACCAGGAGCGCGTTGGTGCCGCCGTCGGGCTCTGCACGCACACCAACCGGTCGGGTGTTGTCGCGGCTGGCCTCGACGATGGCGGCGATGTCGTCGGCCTCGAGCATGGGCAGATCGCCCGGCATGAACAACGCAGCGGCACAGCCGTCGTCGTAGGCGGACTGCATGGCGAACCGTACTGACGGGTTCAGCCCGCCTCCCGGGTCCTGCTCCCACGTAGCTCCTGCATCGCTGACCACACTCTGAACCAGCGCGTCGCCACCGATCACGCGGACGGCAGCGGGACCAAGGGCGGCGACTGCGGCACGAACCACTGTGTCCAGCATGAGCAGCGTGACGCTCTCGCACTCAAGAGTGGGGACGTTGGCCCACAGGCGAGACTTCGCCTGATGCAGCGGCTTCATGGGCACGATGACGCGCAGCGGCGACGTTAGATTCCTAGTCACGCTAGCCGCTCCAACTATCGATGAGGTCGACGATCTCGCGGGCCAGGCCGACCTTATCCGCCTCCGTGTGCATGACGGTGCCAGTGACGAAATAACGCATTCCGCAGTCCTCGACGGCTGCGGCGTGCTCGCGATCAACATCGTCAATGACCAGAGCATCACACAGGCCGACGTAGCGCCGGGCAATGCCTACGCAGCTGACCTCCTCGCCGAGCTCCTCCATCATTTTGGCGGCGGGGCCCTTGAGGGCTCGTCCTCCCACGATGGGGCTAACCGCGATCCGGGGGCCGGCGAAGTTTTCGATGGCGTGTCGTACACCGGGAATTGCAAGGATAGGACCGACGCTGACCAGCGGGTTGGATGGACAGTAAACGATGGCATCCGCTCGCCGGAAAGCGTCGGCGAATGCCGGGGATGGCAGCGCGGCGTCAGCGCCGTCGAACCGGACGCCGGCGATGCGCGGTTCGCAACCACGGTGGACGAAATACTCCTGGAACGCGAGGTCGCCAACGTCCGTGATGGCGATGGTACGGACCGAAGCGTCGGTCATGGGCGCGATGGTACACGCGATACCAAGGTGACGCGTGATGTCGGCAGTGGCTTGGGACAGCGACAAACCCTGGCCGAGCAACACAGTGCGCCGGATGTGTGTCGCCAAATCGAGGTCACCAAGCCCGAACCAGGTCTCGGCGCCCAGCCTCCCGAGCGCCTCCAGCGTCCTGAAGCTGTCGCCAACGACGCCCCACCCAGTGTCCGGGTTGGTCAGGCCAGCGAGGGCGTAGGTCACGGAGTCGAGGTCCGGCGAGACGTGGAGGCCGTGAAAAATCTCGTCATCGCCAGTGTTAACGACAACTGTCAGGTCTTCTGGCGGAAGCACGCGGGCCAGGCCGAGGGCGAGCTTCGCGCCACCGACACCACCGGCTATGGCGAGGATCTTGGGCATGGTCGAGTCAGTTTACTAGCTCTAAGGTCGAATCCCGGCGAGGCGATTGCATGAACACTGGTACTGTTCGCCTCACTAAGACCCGCGCTTGATCTCGACCCAGGTGGGGCCGGAGAGCGAGGGTGCGCGCTGGCCGGAGTAGCGCCACTCGTCCAGCTTGATGAGCTCCGCGAAAGAACCGAACCGTTCGGAAGCGTCAGCCTTGACAAGATCCAGGGCTTCGGGTTCCAAGGGCTCCGTCTCGAAGGAATGCAGCACGTTGTACAGAGTGTCTCGTTGGACGGGAACGCGATCGATGTCTCGGATCCACCGCCGTAGCTCCGATGGTGGCACCAGCTGACCGTAGGACGCGCCAGCCGAGGTGGAGATACTTTCGTTCATGAGCGTGCCGCCGACATCGTTGCAGCCAGCGGAGAGCAATACCTGGGCGAGCTTGGGGCCTTCTTTGACCCATGAGCACTGAATGTTGTCGATCCAGCCGTGGAGCATAATGCGGGCAATGGCGTGCATCTTGATGACCTCAGCGCCCGTGGCGCCAGGCCGCATCTCGTCCGTGTCACCTTCGGCACGCGACTTCGCGACGGCGTCCGCGAACATGGGGGCCTCTTCGTGGACGAAGCTCAGTGGCACGAACTCAGTGAAGCCACCTGTCTCCTTCTGGATGTTCCGGAGGTACGCCAGGTGGGCAGCTCGGTGAGCGTTGGTCTCGATGTGGCCGAACATGATGGTCGAGGTGGTGGGTATACCAACCTTGTGCGCGGTCTTGATGACCTCCGTCCACTGCTCGACCGTGATGCGGCCGGCGGCGATACGGTCCCTGACCTCCTGATTGAGAATCTCGGCAGAGGTGCCGGGCAGCGAGCCCACGCCAGCGGCCTTGAGTCCGAGTAGGTAATCCTCGATGGAGCACTTCGAGCGGATCGCCCCATAGAGCACCTCTTCGGGCGAGAAGCCGTGGATGTGCATCTTGGGCAGTTCTGCCTTGAGCTCTCGGGTGAGGTCGATGTACAGCGAGCCTTCCATCTTCGGGGGCAGGCCAGCCTGGACGCAGACCTCGGTCGCACCAAGCTCAGCTGCCTCCCGCGCGCGCCGGACGATCTCGTTGAGCGGGAGGAAATAACCCTCCTCTTGCCGGTGGTCACGGGAGAAGGCGCAGAAGCCACAGCGCTTGATGCAGACGTTAGTGAAGTTGATGTTGCGGTTGATGACGTAGGACACTGCGTCGCCGTTGGTGCGTTTGCGTAGCTCGTCCGCAGTCGCCATGATCGCGAGCAACGCGCTCCCGTCAGCGTCGAACAAGCGAGTGCCCTCTTCCACGGTCACTTCGCCGCCGCTCAGCGACTTGTCGAGGATGCGCGCCACCTCGGAATCCACAGCTGCAACCATGGATTCGAGCGCGCTTTGAAGATACGGAAGATTCCCAGCGTCGATCATCTATGTCACCCACTCCAGATCAGGTCTTACGTACCCATCAGGCTCGGTCATTTCGGCCAGCCGCTCGGCCAGCGGTGCGGCGAGGTGCCAGCCGTTCGCGATGTACTCGGGGTAGAGTACGGTGCGCTCGCGCAGCTCGTATCCAGCCTCAGCGGTAAGCTCTCGAAGCCGCGCGATCTCGGGCCACGCCGCTTCCGGGTTAATGAAGTCTTTCGTGAGCGGCGATACTCCGCCCCAGTCGTTGATCCCCGCCAACAGGTAGGCGCCCGCGCCGTCAGAGTTGAGGTTGGGTGGAGCTTGGATGTTCATCCCCGCGCCGAGCAGCAGACGTCCAACAGCGAGCGTCCGCAGCATGTCCACGGTCGATGGCTCAGGCGCCTTCTTCATCCGCGTCGCCGCCTTCGCCCTAAAATTCTGGATAATGACCTCTTGGATATTGCCATGGCGCTGGTGCGCGTCCCTGATAGCCAACAGCGAATCCACCCGCTCGTCCAGCGTTTCCCCGATGCCGATGAGGATGCCCGTGGTCATAGCGACGCCGAGCTCGCCTGCGGTGTCCAGGGTGGCTATGCGCATGGCAGGTTCTTTAGTGATGGTGCCGTAGTGCGCGCCACCAGGCTCATGGAGTCGCATGCTGGCGCTCTCCAGCATGATGCCCATACTGGCGTTCCACTCTGCTATGGCGGTCATCTCGGCGGTATCGAGTGTGCCGCAGTTGGTGTGCGGCAGAAGGCCGGTCTCGCGGAAGACCAGCTCGGAGATGGCGGCTACGTATTCGGGAGTACTGGCATAACCGAGGGCGTGCAGCATCTGCTGCATCTCTGGATGGCGCAACTCCGGGTGGTCGCCTAGGGATATGAGCGCCTCTTTGCAGCCCAACGCGGCACCCCTGCGCGCCACATCGACGACCTCTTCAGGCGTCATGGTGTGCACGCCCTTCTGGTTGGGGCCCTTGACGAAGGTGCAGTAGCCACAGCGGTCGCGACACATGTTGGTGAGCGGCAGGAATACTTTGCGTGAGTAGGTGACGCGCCGGTGGGGCCGCACACTCTCCGACAGGTCACACGCGGCACGCATGACGCTCACCAGCTCCGCACCGCTGGCGCGCATGAGCCCGTAGCCGTCGCTTGCGGACAGCGTTTCACCTGCCCGGGCTTTGTCGATGGCACCTGCTATGCCGATTGCTACTACGGATGTGACGGGGGCTTGGGCCACGGTTCGTGTCGCCTCACCAATGAAATACCACCCCGTTCGAACCACGGGGGGAAGGTGAGGCGCGATGGGCCTCTGCTCAGAGCACCACAATGCTAACATGCGGCGCGGTCTAGGCCACCCCCACGCCGCATGCGGCGTGGGGGGAACTCGGGACGACGAACCAGGTTGCGCCCTGCGCCCTGCGCCCTGCGCGCTGACGCCTTTTTATGCTAGCGGTGTGATGGAACAGGGGAGATATGGGATTTACGGTGACGGGGCGACAACTAGTGGCTAGCGTGGGAGTAGTGGGGATGGCGGCGTTGGCTGTCGGGGCGGCGAAAGTGCTGGATGGGTGGATCGGCGATCTGGGTGCGATGCTTTGGATCGCGGGGGCTTTCTTCATCCCATACCTGGTGGGCATCGCTCTCGGACCACGCGGGGCGGGCAGGCAGGGACGCCTGATCGGGGCCCTCATAGGAGCGTTGGTGGTCGCGGCGCCGACGGTGAGTTATACGCTGGTTCAGCAACCCGACCTGGCGGCGCTGGAATTGCCTTTGCTGTGGGCGCTCTTCATTCCTCTATCGCTGGCTCAGGGCGCCATCGCCATGCCGGTGGGCGCAACCGTCCGCCGGGCGGCGAGCTAGGTCCTCGCACGACCGGGTGCGGCGTCAGGCGTGAGGGACAATGAGCGTGGGTTGGTCCTGCCCGGCAAACGACATATCACGGCAACCAGGGGGAGTCGAACATGAACTTCAGCGACGGCAGAACCATCTCAATAAGCCTTGGCGACGTTGATGTAGAGACGTTCTTTTACCAGACTGGCGAGCCCACACGGGGCGATGTGCTGTTGATGCACACGGGGGGCGCGGGCGCGTCAGCGTTCATGTGTTGGTACCAGAACGTCTCTGCGCTCGTCGAGGCCGGGTACCGCGTGACGGCACCGGACGCGCCAGGATTCGGCCGGTCAGTCGTGGTGGGCGATGGCAGCGTGAAAACGGAGGAATTCGTTCCCGCGTTCCTGGTCGCGCTGGGTATCGCGCAGACTCACCTGGTTGGCAATTCCATGGGTGGCGTGACGCTGAGCCATGTAGCGGCGGACCATCCGGAGCGCGTGCTGAGTCTGACGCTGAGCGGTGGCGAACCGCGGGTGGCGACCGATGCAGTGGTGGCGATAGGGTCGCTGGGCGCCACGCCGCGCAATGATTTCGTTCGCGAGATGTTCAGCAAGCCTGAACTCACGTTCGAGGACATGCGGCGCGCGACTGCGGACTTCGTGTTCGACCGCGATCTGCCAGCCGTGGACTTGGTGGCTCGATTGAGACTCGACACGCTGTCGGACGCTGGCGCGTACCAGCGGGCGAAGGACGGCGCGATGGGCCAGGTGTCGAGACGCGGAAGCGACAGCGGGAGCGATTATTTGGCAAGGATCCAGGCACCGACGTTCCTGCTGCACGGGCGCGATGAGCCTTGGTTCTACCCAAACGAGCACCGCGCAGCCCTGACCGGTGCCGCGATGAAGGCGGCGTTGGTGATTCCGAACTGCACGTCGACGTTCCTACCCCACTGCGGACATTGGCCACAACTAGAGCACCCCGAGCGTTACAACGCTCTGCTGTTGGAGTTCCTAGCGAGCGTTTAGCTGCCAGCGCCTAACTGATAGACACGGCTCCGTCGACGACGATGACCTGGCCTGAAATGAACGTGGATTCGTCAGACGCAAGGAACAGGGCGGCGTTGGCGGTGTCCTCTGGGGTGCAGTGGCGTCGCAAGGGAACATGGTCCGCCGGGGGAGCGTTGAGAGTCTGGCGGGCGACCCGGAGCTGGCCAGGGGAGTAGGCGATGTAGCCGGGTGCGATGGCGTTGCACCTGACCGCTCGCGGGCCATACTCGACGGCGATCTGACGCGTGAGGCCGACGACACCCATTTTCGTGGCGGCGTGCGCGGCGTGGCGGAGCGAGCCGTTGATGCCGGACACGGACGAGACGTTGATGATGCTGCCACCGCCGCTGTCCTTCATGGCTCGCAGGGCGTACTTGCATGCGAGGAACGTCATGGTGAGCTCGAAGTCGACGACGAATTTCCAGTCGTCCAACGTTAGCTCGTCGGCCGAGCCGAACTTGACCAGACCAGCAGGAGTGTAGATGGCGTTGAGCCCACCGTAGGCCTTCACGGCGAGCGCCACCATGGCTTCGTTGCCAGGTTCCTGCGTGAGGTCCGCAGAGTGCAGCGCGACCTCGGCGCCACTGGGATTGATCAACGCGTCAACTTCAGCCAGACCTTCGTCGTCCTTGTCAGCAAGCACGAGGCGCGCGCCCTCTTCGGCGAACCTCTGGGCGGCGACTCGCCCCTGCCCGCTGGAGGCACCGGTGATGATGATCGATTTGCCATCGAGTCTTCCAGGCATTTCAGTTCTCCTCGTACAGTGCGGGCGCTGTTAGACCTTGGCGCTGACGCCGTCGCGAACGTCGTCATCCTCATCGAAGGCAACACTGCGTTGGGCCTCTCCGGTATAGGAGCGCACACGGTAGGCTTCACCCTTGTGGATGATGACGGGGATGGTACCTTCCATAAGATCGACGGCAGCGGTCATCAGTATCTTCCGTGCGCCTTCGACAGCGCCGTCGTTGGGTCCGAGGGTTTCCTGGGAGCGGTCAACGATGGTGCCCATGCTCTCTTGGCAGGCAATGGCCATCTCGAACGATGTCTTGAAGCGGTCGGCGAAGCCCACGAACTTGCCGTCAGTACGTTTGCGCTCCTGAAAGCCGTTCTCCCGGTTGCGGGCGCGACGAAGGGTTCCTTCATCGAGCTGGGGGTGGGCACGCTTGCCCAGGCGGATGTCGTTCAGGACCTTTTTGCTGAGCTTGCGCTTGGGGTTGTAGGTGACGGCAAAGGCCATGGTGCTCTCGTCGTCGATGGGCACCCACGCAACGCCCTCAAGGATGCCATCGGCGTCCGCTGGAGCGGTGGTATAAAAGGGCATGAGCCAGTGGGTGACCTGGAGCTCAGGGTTGATGTTGCCGTCGGCGTCCAACACGGTGCCGATGAGCAGTCCATAGTCGGTGGACTTGGCCTCGACAGTGTGCGAGGGCTCGTTATCTAGGATCTCGGCTTTGTCCATGGAGCCGGCTCGCTCCAACGCAGCCACACGGCTGGCGTCGAGACCTCCCTCAACGCCCTGCATGTAGTTGCACTCGACCAGGAAGCGCGACACATGGCGCTGATCGGGCTCGACCCGCGTGTGCTCGAATTCAGGCAGATCGGGCATGTCGTCCTGTGGGCCCAAGTACGCCCAAATCATGCCACCGTACTCCGTGATCTTGAACGCTGGTGCTTTTACTTTCCACAGCGGGCTGTCCTCAGGCTCCATGGGGAGCTCGAGGATGTTGCCGTCCACGTCGAACTTCCAAAGGCAGCGTGGGCAGTAGATGCCGTTCTCCTGGCTCATACCCATGGACAGGTCTGTGCCCCGGTGGGGGCAACGCGCGTCTAGCAGACCAAGTACGCCAGAGGTGTTACGCCACGCAACGAAGTACTCACCCAGCACGCGGACGCGCCTGGGGTCGCAATCAGGCTCGGGCAGCTCATCAGCGAGGAGGATGGGGAACCAGAAGCGGCGCAGCAGATCTCCCATAGGGGTTCCTGGGCCGACGCGGGTAAGTAGCTGGTTGTCGTCACGGGACAGCATGTTGGAACACTCCGTGGTTGAGGTCATCGGGCAGTTTATCGCACGTTGCGGAATCGGGACTTTCGCCCGCTACACTGAAGCGAGAGTCCCCTGATATTGGCTGAGTTCTAGCAATCGTTCGCACTGATCGCAGCTGCTGAGATGGGCGATAAGAGTCAAGTTGTCCCGCGAGCATTCGCGACCCGCTTCCGCAAGCGGGACGTGACCCTTGGAGTAGCTGTTGCGGCGCTCGCCGTACACTTGGGCTCCGTATTCCTAGAGCGGGCGATCGATACGGTGCTGCCGGAGCAATGGGTGACGGCCGCAGCGGGCCTGGCCTTCATCGCGTTCTGGCTGTGGACGTTGCGCGGCGATACGCTGGACAGACGATCCTTTGGGGCGTCCGTCGCGGTGGGGGGCCGTTCCTGATGGTGGCGGAGACGCTCTTGGTAGCAAAGCTTGGCGACAAGACGATGCTACCGACGGTTACGCTGGCGACCGGCGGTGCGTCGTTGATCGGTGTGTGGCTCGCGTCAACGCTAGGAGTGGAGCCGGTGGACGCGGTGCCAATCGTGGGGGGGGGGAGTGACGGTGACTACGCTGGTGTTCTAGCGCAGGATCAGTTTGAACGCACAACTGAATCGCTGGAACCTAAGGTCGCACTGGCACGCTCGCCTAACGGGGCGCTAGAAGAAGTCAAACTCACGAGAACCCGCAGAACGCACACTGCAGCAGCTTGCGGACAGTCGAATACGTGCGACGGGAGATTGTGCTGTCTTACCGAACGAAATGGGCGCCCCAAATTGGGGCGCCCATTTCTAGCAACGTCTAGACGTTTAGTTGACGTACTTCTCGAAGACCTCTTTCTGAATAGCAGTGATCTTGTCCCTGTTCTTCAGGAATGCATTCGTCGTGGCAATCAACTGTTCCTGAGCCAGCTCACCGGCAGTAAAGTCCGTATTGATACCTGTGAAGTCCACAAGTCCTTGCTCGAAATCCTTATCGGTCATAGCTGTTTCAAGGGCGTCACGAAGAGCTTTAAGTGCACCTGGGTGCATTTTGGGCGGGCCAATGATGTTCTTAGAAGCATAGGTCCGCGTACCCGTGATCGAATTCCAGATCTCAGCCTGTTCATCGGTGGTGAAGAACTCTTCCGCGTTCTTGCAGGGGAAGTCAGCTTCGCCGTTATTGCCCAGTCGATACCCAGGGTAAGACATGTCCATAAAGCCACGGACGAAACCGCTCTCGACCCAACCTGGGCGTTGCGTCGGAAGTTGAGCCCACACAGAACCGGTGTACCAAGAATTGGTGTCGCCACGTTCTATCATCAAATATTGCTCAGCAGAACCTGCAGCGGCAACGTTCTTGATCGAAATCGGCATGTCGAACTCAAGCGCCAAAAACGCAGGAGCAGCGTATGCACCGATGTCAGCAGGCGTGGGCGCGGAGGTACCGAAGATCAATTCCTCGCCATTAGGCTTGTTGAATGCGTCCTCACCACACCCGTAGCCCATAGTGCCGCGGATTACCCAAACCGAAGTCTTACCAGAAGTGACACCAATCATCGACACTTCTCGCATGTCGTACTCGGCGACCGGCAGAACGGAATCGAAAATACCGCCCGTGGCCTCGAGAGAGATGATCATGCCATCGGGCTTGGCGTTCCAGACGAAGTTGCGCTGCGTGATGTCAGGGGTCATGTTGGTGACGATGATCCGAGGCTTACCCGGTATGAACTTAGCCCATGCCTTCGACATGTAGCGGGCCTGAGCATCCGTGCCACCACCAGGGTTGTAGCCGACCATCATCCGGATGTTCTTGCCCTTGAAGTAGGCCTCCGCATCAAATTCCGGCACTGGCGTTGCGGTTGGGGCGGACGGAGTCGGGGTGGCCGGCCGCGGGGTAGGCGTGGGAACGCCGGGCGCCAGCGTCGCGGTTGGCGTTGGCACTGCCGTTGGTGTACTTGTCGGCGCTGGAGTTGCCGTAGGTTCATCCCCACCGCAAGCAGCCAGCAGAACGGCGAACACCGCACCGAGCAGCGTTAGAGCGGCAGCCTTTTTTAAATCGAAACTCATCTGTTTACTCCCCATTCATTTCCCTCGGGCCAGATGCCCGGTACATATAGAGATTGTCGCTTACCATCGGCAAACGCCCGCGGAACCGTAACTTGTGCACCTCTGGATGTCAATTGCCTATGCCTGGGAGGCGCAGGTGGGCACCGAGCGTCCAGGCTCATTATGGTTCTCATCCGCTCGCGAGTGTTGACCTCAGCTGAGATCTTTCAGGCGGTGTCGGGGTCCATGCGAGGGACGAGCTCGCTGTGCCAATCGGCCGTCAGCGACAGGACCGCGTCGGCTGAACGGAGGTTGCCGAGGCTGCGCTGAGTGCCTGGTGCGTCGCCGCCGTCCAAGACCGCGTTAACGCTCTTCTGGAGCAGTTGGCGGGTGGTGATAATCGCCTTGTCCGCTGGGCCCAGATGCTCCCGCGAGCGGTCGACGATCGATCCCATGAGCTCCTGGGCCGCACGGTCCTGGGTGTTCACGCCCAAGATGCCGGTGAACGTGTCGGTCCGCTGCACCTGTCGGTCGATCATCCAGTCGTTGGAACGGTTGCGGAACGACCGGAACGTCTTGACGTCGACGTCGACTCCGAACGTATTGCCGGTGTCCTGGGCGTCCGGCGCGTTCTCACTAAGCGGATGGTCGTAGTCGTAGTAGAAGTTCCAGACGATGCAGTGGCCGTCGTCGATAGGCACCCAGTAATGGCCGTTGGTCTGAGTGTCTCGCCCCGGCCCGCCAGGGCGTATCTGGGTCCATGGGATGACGTAGTGGTAGCCGCGCACATATTGCTGGTCGCCGCCAAACTTCCGTATGCCGAAGTACCGATATCCGTAGTCGGTAACGTCGATCTGCAGGTAGGGGGCGTCGCCCTCAACGAACGGGCCGCCGAAAGGGATGCCAGGTTGGGCGGGATTCTCACGCAAGGCGCGATGCATGACCGGTGCGTGGGAGGTGTCGATGCCACCCTCAAGGGCCTGGAGCCAGTTGCAGTCCTCGAACACCTTGGACACCGAACGATGGGACTCCGGCACCTCGGTCCATTCGTAGTCTGGAGCATCCGGTTGGGTCTCAGGCAGGCCCATGTAAACCCAGACCACGCCTCCTCGGTCGACGGCGGGATAGGAGGTTGTTTTGACCTTCTCGGAGAAGGGCTTGGGCTCGTTCATCTGGTCGACGCACTGACCCGTGACGTCAAACTTCCAGCCGTGGTAAACGCAGCGGATGCCGTTGGCTTCGTTGCGGCCGAGCCAGAGCGACGTGCGACGGTGGGGGCAGTACTCGTCGAGGACACCCACGCGCCCGCTTGTATCGCGGAAGGCGATGAGGTCCTCGCCGAGGAGTCGGGCACGAACGGGGTCACCATTGGCCTCAAGCTCCCACGACAACAGCGCAGGTATCCAGTAGCGACGCATCATGTTGCCCATGGGGGTCCCCGGGCCCACCCTGGTCAGCAATTCGTTTACGTCCGAAGAGAGCACTAACCGCCTCCTAGATCTTCCCCATGCGCGGATCTTGGTCCACGAGCACGACGGTGGCGGTGATGCAGGGTTCGTCGCCGAGGGCCATGGTCTGATGGCCCTTGCCAGTGATGTTGTCCATGAGGCGGGCTTCGCCTGCGCCAAAGACCCGGACAGAGCCATCAACGTAGGTGATCTGGAGTTGACCGGAGAGCACGATCACGAATTGGCGTGCCGGTGCTGCGTGCCAATCCTGGGTGACATTGGGCGGGCGGATGCCAAACTTGATGTCTGTGGCCGGTACACCGGCAAGCCATTCTTTCTGTTCGGCGAGGTCGATCGGCTGCCAGGTGGTGTCGCCGTTCTCGTCGGCGTACATGCGGGAAGTACCCATGGGTTCTCCTTGGACGGTAGGTATGCCGAATGACGATAGCACAGCTAGTACACTTTTTAGGATCACCGATTGATCGAGCCCTACCGCGCTACTCGCCCGCACCCGGGCCGTTTGGATACTCCAGTTGAACCACAACTCTGGGCCGCGACCGTGGCCCGCGCGGTTTCCTTTCTTCTACGGCTGGGTAATCCTGCCGTCCGCTGCGCTGGCGATGTTCGTGTCAGGTCCAGGGCAGACGTTTTCCGTATCCCAATTCGTTGATCCTCTGATCGACGAATTCGGATGGTCACGCACGACAATCTCAGGGTTGTACACGGCAGGCTCGCTCACGGCCGCCAGCTCCATGCTGGCGATAGGCTGGCTGCTCGACCGGTTCGGGGCGCGCATAGTGCTCGCTGGCGTTGGCCTGATGTTGGGGCTGGCGGCGCTCTGGATGAGCGAGGTCAGCAATCAGCTTGGCGTGTACGCCGGTTTCACCGCTTTGCGCATATTCGGCCAAGGTTCGTTGGGGCTGGTGCCATCCTCATTAGTAGCGCTGTGGTTCGTACGCCGGCGGGGTCGCGCGACCGCGTTAGCGGGTCTCGGAATGGTAGCGAGCCAGGCAGTATTCCCTCCGTTGATTCACACACTAATCACGCAAATCGGTTGGCGCGACACCTGGATGGTGTTGGGGATCATTGTGTGGGTCGTGCTGATTCCCGTGGCGGTGCTGCTGGTGCGGCGCACGCCAGAGTCGGTCGGGCTACATCCCGATGGGGCGGCGTCACAAACCACCCAAGCATTTGAGGCACCCACGGACATCGACCGGGAGGCACCCGTCGTTCACAGCACGGGCGATTGGACGTTGCGCGAAGCTCTGCGCACGCGGACGTTCTGGCTGGTGTTCGGGGCGGCGGGTTCGCAGTCGCTGGTGACCACGGCGTTGGTGTTCCACCAGGCGGCAGTGTTCGATAGCCGAGGGCTGAGCGCCGGAGTATCAGCCGCAGTGCTGAGCGTGATGGGGCCCGTATCGCTGGCAGGCACCATGATTGGTGGATTCCTGTCAGACCGCATCCCAAACCGGCTGCTGCTGGTGGCGGGCCAAATTATTCTCGGCCTGGGCATCATTCTGGCCATAGTAATGACCGAAACGTGGCAGGCGGTGATCTACGGAGGGGTAGTGGGTTTCTCTAGCGGTGGAGTGATCACAGTCGCTGCCGTGATCTGGCCCAACTACTATGGGCGCAAGCATCTGGGAAGCATTCGCGGCGCGGCAGCCATGGCTATGGTGGCGGGCGCTGCTTTGGGCCCGCTGCCCTTCGCGCTGACCTTCGGTCTCACAGGCTCGTACGCGTCCACGCTGGCAATCTTTATGGCGTTCCCTGCGCTGAGCCTGGTGGCCGCGCTGTTCGCGCTGCCACCAAGACGCCGAGAACCGAGCTAACCAACGAGGGAGTGGCCAGTCGACCGCTCCCTCGTCATGAAAGCCAGGTGCGCGGCGATCTAGCTGGGCAGTGCTGCCTTGAACTCGCTGCGACCGGGGAAATAGCGACGCATGTCGGGCATAGCGCCGTTATTGACGCAGTCCTCCTCGAACATGTCGAGGACCAAGGGGTTCTCGTCCTCGTACTCGACCTGCATGCCGCCGTCCTTCTGCGAAACGTCTGCGCCGCCGGACCCGGCGAACGGTGCGAACAGACCAGGCGCCTCACCACCTGAGCCATAGCCGATGGCGAGGTACCGCGCACGGCGGGAGCCGGTATTGAAGTGCTGGTGGTAGCAGGCCGCGCTCGGCACGATGACCATCGAGCCAACCTTCCAGTCGGACTTGACCACGTCGGACATATCTTCCTGGGTCCACGTGAGTGAGTAGCCGGCGTCGCCACTGAGAATCAGCAAGTGAGCACCCGGGCCGTGCTGATGACCCTTCTTGTACGTACCCACAGGGAACTCAGAAACGTGACCTTTCATCTGGTTGCCGGCCATGTCGAACATGGTGTTGATGCCGCCTGCGCCACGTCCCTCCCAGGAGTACAGCGGCATGTCGGGCACGTTGGGCAGGAAGCTTGCCTGCCAGACGCGGCCAGAGTAGAGCTTGCCGCTGCCACTAAAGGTGGTCTCTTCCTGGGCGTAGCGATCCTTGAAGACGTAGTCGTTGTTGAAGACGAAGTCAGCGT
>CAUZFB010000035.1:0-25042 GCA_963579135.1 Dehalococcoidia bacterium
TGCTCCTTGAACTTAGTCATGATCACCTGGAGGGCTTCAACGGGGGGGGGGGGAGAGTGCTTGATGCGCCTCTATAGACGTCAGGACCGCCGGGATCCATTTTGCGGCGCACGACATCCGCCAAGCTGTCGACGATCTGAAGGACCTCAAGCTCCGCACCGGTGGCCTGGGCGCTAAGCGTAGGGCCAGGCCTGCGCGGCGTTCTTTGAGCCGCCTAGGGGGAGGAGGATACGTCTGTACATAACCGCCTCCAACCCGCTGGATTAAGACCACGATACCCGCTGGTGAGGTCAAATTCCGTGGGCTATCGCGACGCAGCTGAGGCCCCAGGGGCTACTCACGAATGAAGCGCTCTTCGCCCGGGACTTTGACCCACACGCGATCTTCCCGAACCTCGGTCTCGTAGGCCAAGGTGTCGTAGGTGTACTTGTCCAGGCACTCGCCCGTCTTGAGATCAAAAACGGCAGAGTGGAGGGGGCAGACGACGACGCCAGGCTCAACAGGGCCATAGCTGAGGAGGCCGAACTCATGCGGACAGTAGTTCTCGATGGCGTAAGCCGCCGCGCCGTCCCAGAAAACACCGATCTCGTGGCGACCATGAGTGGGGTCCTTGAACTCGAACCTCAGCGCCCCTTTGTCCTTGAGCTCCTCGAGGGAGCACAGATCGAACTCGTCTTCACTCACTGCTTCTGTCGTGGATTCATCTGCCATCGACTCAACACCATGAATGCCGGGCACGCCCGGCATTGAAGAGATTTGCTGGCGGGCTCAGCCGCCGAAGCCCCGGAAGGGTTACTGCAGCTCAACCAAGGGAGAACCCGCATTCACGCTCTGGTCAGTCTTGATTTTAACGTTCTTCACTGTCCCCGCTTTAGCCATGCGAACGGTCTGCTCCATCTTCATGCTCTCCAGCACACAAATCTCGTCGCCGGCCTCTAGCGCTTGCCCTTTGATGACTTGAACGGTCACCACTTTGCCAGGCAGGGGGCACCGAATAACGCGCTCGTCGCCTTCAGTGATGCCGCGAAGACCAGGCTGGTCGACCTTGGGCGCCTGTCGTCGAATCGCGGGCAGCGGGCCGTCTGCAGCGACGCCGATCTCCACGAAGTAGGTCTCGCCATCGACGTTCACTTCGACGGGGCTCTGGTAAGCATCGCCGACCTCTACCGAGTACCACTCGCCGTTGATCTTCAGCCGCATCCGCTTCACTGGGGTGACTTTCTCCATACGCTGTACTTCTGCCGGGCAATCTTCTACAGCATACCGCTGCTAAGGCGGTTAACCATCAGGTTCCGGCGACCGTGCATCTTCCACTTGCTAGGCATGGCGTTGGCTGCAGTGTCCTGGTTGAGAACCATGGCAACCGCAAGGGCAGCAATGAGCTCGTTCCCACTCGCGCTCGACCCGCTGAGCATGCGCTCTAGGAACCCGGTGTCGTACTCGGCGTCGGCGAAAGACTTGCTATCGAGCACTCGCTCGATGAGCGGGATGTTGGTCACGAGGCCTTCAATGACGTACTCGCTCAGCGCGGTCTTCATGTTTGCGATGGCGGTGGCGCGGTCTTTGCCTCTCACGATGACCTTTGCCATCATCGATTCATAGAAGGGCTGGATCTCGTAACCCTCGTACAACGCGCCGTCGACACGGACATTGAAGCCGGTAGGCTCCGTGAGCGACAGCACCTTGCCCGCCGTCGGCAACAGCATGACCGGGTCCTCCGGGTAGATCCGGGCCTCAATGGCAGCGCCGGTGTGGGTGACCTCGTTCTGCTCGATCGCCAGCGGCTCGCCAGCTGCCGAGCGCAACTGCAACTCAACGAGGTCGATGCCGGTCACCATCTCGGTGATGGGATGCTCGACCTGAAGGCGAGTGTTCATCTCTAGGAAATAGAAATGCTCTCGGTCGCCGTCCAACAGGAACTCGATGGTCCCCGCGTTGCTGTAGCCGATGTTCTTGGTGAGGCGCACGGCAGCCTCCAAGAGCGTTTGGCGAACCTCAGGGGCCAGCTTGGCGCAGGGGGTCTCCTCAACGACCTTCTGGTTGCGACGCTGCACCGAGCAGTCGCGCTCGAACAGATGGATAGCGTTGCCGTGCTTGTCACCCAAGACTTGCACCTCGACGTGAGATGCGTTCTCGACTCGGTGTTCCAGGTAGACGCGGCTACTACCGAATGCGTTCTGCGCTTGCCTGCGTGCGGTCGCGATCGCCTCGGCGAGGTCCTCAGGCTCACGCACGACGCGGATGCCCATACCCCCACCGCCGTCGGCTGCTTTCACCATGAGAGGAAAGCCAATCTTCTTGGACCACTCCTCGGCCTCAGAATCGTCGATCTCACCATCCGTACCGGGTACCACGGGGACATTGGCCGCGACCGCTGTCCTCCGAGCTGCCACCTTGTCGCCCATTTGCTCGATAATGTCCCCGCTCGGGCCGATGAAAGCGATACCCGCCTCCTCGACGGCACGGGCGAACGCTGGAGCCTCTGACAGGAACCCGTAGCCGGGGTGGATTGCCTGCGCCTTGGTCTTCTTGGCCGCTTTGATAATCACGTCAGCCTTCAGGTAGCTCTCGGACGCCTGAGACGGACCAATGTGGACGGACTCATCGGCCATCTTGACGTGGAGCGCCTTTTCATCGGCGTCGGAGTAGACCGCGACGGTCTTGATTCCGAGCTTCTGGCACGTGCGGATGACACGGCATGCGATTTCGCCACGATTGGCAATGAGCACCTTGGTAAACACGTTGCCCAGTTTAGCAGGGCACGCGTAGCGGTCTCTCGGAGGGAGAGGGGCGGTGCCCCGACCTACCGTATACTCCGCGACACATCGACGCACGGAGCGAGCCCATGACCGAACAACGGCCCGAGATGTCTAGAGACGCATTCTTGAACGTGGCTGCGCAGCTGGGTCTGGAAGGCGACGGTGAACGCATGGAGGCGTTGTTCAAGGAGACGAAGCTCTCGCTGGCCCGCGCGGCGAGGGTGTTCGCGATCGACACCACGGGCGTCGTGCCAAGCCCCATCAATCCACAGTTCGAAGGGCTCGGCGAGGCGCAGGCATGAGCGATCTCGACGGCCGGACGATAGCTGATCTCGCAGCGCTGATAAACAGTAAGCAGGTCTCGCCCGTAGAAGTGGCGGAGGCCTCGCTACGCAAGGTGGAAGAGACAGAACCTAAGCTCCGCTCGTTCATCACGGTCACGGGTGACCAGGCGATGGCCGCCGCGAAGCAGGCGGAGGGCGAGATCGTGGCGGGGCGCTACAAAGGCCCGCTGCACGGCATCCCGTTCGTAACCAAGGACCTGTTCTGGACTAAAGGCGTGCAGACGACCTCTGGCTCTGAGGCTGACGTGGGATTCCAACCTGATGAGGACTCAACGGCGGTTGCTCGGCTGCAGGATGCAGGCGCGTACTCCGTGGGCAAGACCAACATGTCGGAGTGGGCGTTCTCTATCACGGGGTACAACTCGTACTTCGGCTGGTCCTGCAACCCTTGGGGGCTCGACCGTATGCCCGCAGGCTCGAGCAGCGGGACAGGAACGGCGGTGGCAGGCGGAGTGGCGCCGATGGGCCTGGGTACCGATACGGGAGGATCGATCCGCGCGCCATCGGCGAACTGCGGGCTCACAGGGCTCAAACCTACATACGGGCTAGTGAGCCGCTACGGCGTGACGCCTCTATCGTGGTCGCTGGACCACGCAGGTCCGCTCGCCCGCTCAGCCGAGGACGTGGCGCTGACGATGAATGTGCTGGCGGGCCACGACCCGCGCGACCCGTTTTCGGCAAAACGCGAGGCCGTGGACCACACGCGCGGCCTCGGCAGCGGCGTGAAGGGCCTGCGTATAGGTATGCCGACGGACTTTGTGTGGGACGTGCTCGACCCGGAGGTCGAGGCGAGCGTTCGTGAGGCGATCGCCGAGCTGGGGCGGCTGGGCGCGACCATCGTGGACGTGCCGCTGCCCGCGTTGGAGTGGGCTTCACGCATGGGGGGCACACTGACGTCGACCGAGGCAGCCGCGTACCACGGCGCACGTATCCGGCGCGACGGTCATCTGTATGATCAGCGCACGCGACTGCGCATCGAGAGCGGGATGTTCATCTCCGCAGAGACCTACCACCAAACCCAGCGGTTGCGGTCCATGGTGGGACAAAAGCTCGCGGAAACGTTCAGGGAAGTCGACCTGCTGGCGACACCCACGATGCCCATGCCCGCGCTGCCGCAGTCGGTGGGCGTGGGAGACACTGATCTTGCGGGACAATCGTGGCCGTCGAGCTCACTGATGACGCGGCTCACGCAGATCTTCAACGTGAACGGCCACCCAGCGCTTTCGGCGCCGTGCGGGTTCTCGTCCAACGGCTTGCCGCTGGCGCTCCAGCTTGTGGGGCGTCCCTTCGAGGACGCATTGGTGCTACGCGCTGCGCATGCGTACCAGCAGGCGACCGACTGGCATGAGCGGCGGCCAGTGTTTTAGGGAGGGCTCTCACCCTGGCCTTAGTCCCCTCCCAGAGGAAGAGGGGGTCAGAGGCGGAACGGAGCCGCCCGGCAGGGATGTAATCTGCCGGTGTTAGACCGCCGCGATCATGTGGAACTGGACGCGCGCCTTTCGTTGAACGCCCATCTTCATGATTTGGCGAGCGGGCCTGTTGGAAGGATCAGGGAAGATTTCGACCCACTCTTTGTCGATGGCGGGCAAGTCGTTGTAGTCCTGAATGAGCAAGGTCATGTGGCCGATGTCGTCGAGCGACATCCCGCCCACTTCGGCGAGGGTTTTGATGTTGCGGATGCCGAAGTAGGACTGGCCGACCACACCCTCAACGGCCTCGACGTTGTCGTCGCTGGCAGGGTCGACGCCCGACACGCCAGAGGAGCAGTAAAGGCCGCCGAGACGCGCGCCCATGGGGATGGGGTCGTGATGCTCGTGGCCGGGGATCTCGTGGTTGCTGCGCTCATCGCCGATGTAGCCGATGGCCTGGATCTGAATCTGTCCGCCCATGGGGTAGCGGAACGTCTTGCGCGCCGCCTGGTACTGACCGATGGGCCACGCCTCCAGGTAGATGTCCACCATGTAGGGCTGGTAGGCAAAGTCATTGAGGTAGACCCATTGGAGCGCGATGTCGTCGACGGTGCCTCCCGCCGCCTCCATCAGAAGACGCATGTTGTCGAAGCACTGGTCTGTCTGGGCGTCCTCGCCGATAACTGGCTCCGACGTGTTCAGGTCCCAGGGGACGATGACGGACGAGAAGACGTAATTGCCCATACGTACGCCGTTGGGCAGTGGATCACGGTGGGTGAGGCCTGGGACTTCGATACATTTGCGCATCTGGTTGATGACACCGTACGCCTGAAGCTCGACGCCTGCGCCGGGCGCAATGGGGTAAGAGGTCGTCTTGCGGGCAGGGCGATTATTAGGGTCGGGGAACAGCTCCAGCCAGCCAGTGTTGATGTGGGCGCGGTAATCCTGTGAGTCGATGAAATTGGTAACGAGGCCGATGTTGTCGGTGCTGAGGCCAGCGCCTTCGACCAACGCCGCGAGGTTGTGCCAGGCGTTGAGGAACTGCTCAGCGGGATCCTCGGGAATCTCGCCAGTGTTGAGGTCAACGCCTCGGACGGCGGAGGTAAAGAACATAGCTCCAGCTTTGACGAGGTCAGGTGAGGCCGCGCCCACAGGGGAGAGGCCCGGCAAGTTGTAGGTGGTGCGTTTGGCCATGATCTCGAGCTCCTCTATCGATCCCGGATTGGGCGCGGGTCCCGTTTGGTGCGCCATTCGTCGACGGAAATCTGGGCGGCGGCCTCCGCGCCCTTGAGCGCGAACTGCTCGTCACGATCCTCATCACCGGTGCCAGCCACGCCGATGCCACCGATGACCTGACTCTGACGCCGGAGAGTCCAGCCGCCGTGGAGGGTGGTCATGTTGGGATCCGACCAGTCAGCGACCGTACGCCCATCGTGCATGATCTGGAGCCGCCATTGGCTGCTGTCACGACCGATGAACGCTGCGGTGTACGCCTTGCGCTCGGAGTTGCGGACATCGATCGCTGAGGCGCCGTCCTGTCGCGTGAAGTAGACGATATCACCGCGACCGTCAGCAACGGCGACGGCGATGGGACGGCCCGTGGTGCCGGCCGCGGCGAGGATGGCTTGGGCAACGAGACGGGCATCTGCGTGCCCGATGACAATTTCGTTGATCATTGCTTGAGCCCCATGGCGTCCAGGCCGATTTGCGCGAGCGCCTCGTCCCGGATGGTGGTGTTACCGCTCATGGCGATGCCGCCAACGAGGTTGCCGCCGTTCCTAATCGCGATGCCACCCTGTAGCGACGTGATCATAGGGTCTCCCCAGTCGTTGAGGGTGCGGTGTTTAGCCTTGATCTCGTTGTCACGAAAATCGACGGTGTTCAACCCCAAATTGGCGGCGGTGTAGGCCTTTGCGCGGGCCCTGCGCAGCATGCGCGTTGGGGCTCCGTCTTCGCGGTATAGCAGTACGGGCACGCCACGATCATCGGCGATGGCCAAGGCTATGGGATTGTCGGTATTCGTCAGGGCGCTGAGAATCGCGTCCGCCGCCTTCTCAGCTTCCTCAATCGCGAGGCTTTCTCTCTGGAACATGTCTTGCTCCTTTGTGTTGCTGGGGGATGCCGCGGCGAATGTACGTTGCGGGTATTGCGCTGTCAAACCCCGGGCTCGATGGAGGCTCGATCGTACTTGAGGTCGGTGCGAGCCCTCGGATCGCCGAACTGAAGGTCGCTAAGCGCTCCGAGGACGGGGCTGGCGCCATGTGGAACGGGAGAGATTCGTTCGACTCCGCGACGCTCCGCTCATGAAACAACAGCTACACGACTAGCACGCGCAGATGGGAAGGACACGCGGCGCTACCGGGGGGGGGATCTGCGTGCCTAAGCGCTTCCTGCCTGACTCTCGGGGCCGCGGATACCTCCAGCCTCGTAGTCCGCTATGGCGTTGATCGTTTCAAGTTGCTCAGCCGTTAGCTCCCAGTCGGCGGCGGCGACATTGGCCTGGAGTTGTGCTGGAGTCATCGCGCCTGCGATGACGGACGATACCTGCGGGTGAGCGAGCATCCAGGCAAAGGCCATTTCTAACAGCGAGTGGCCATACTCCCCTGCGATGGCACCAAGGGGCGCCAGCATCGCCTCGTTGCGGTCGTTGCGCAGGCGCGCGACCTCCCTACCGCCGGTGGCACCACGGGTACCTGCGGGGGCAGGTTCGCCTGCCTTGTACTTGCCCGTGAGATAACCGGCGCCCAACGGCGAGTAGGGCAGGAATCCGACATCGCGCTGCGAGCAGTAGGGAAAGAGGTCCAACTCCACCTGGCGGCTCATGATGTTGTAGTTGTTCTGGGCGGACACCATGCGGGGTAGGCCCTTGTTCTCAGCGACGCCGTTGGTCTCGGCCAGGCGCCACGCAGAGTAGTTGCATTCACCGCAGTAGCGGATCTTGCCCTGCTCGACCAACCTGCTGAGCGGCTCAAGAATCTCCTCGGCGGTGTGTGAGAACACCGGCCAGTGGAGCTGGTAGAGGTCGATGTAGTCGGTCTGCAGACGGCCGAGGCTGATCTCGCACTGGTTGTAGATGTACTGAGCGAGCGTCTGGCCCTCCGGGACCTCAACCCTGAACTTGGTGGCGATGAGTACTTTATCCCGCCGGTCCTTGGTCGCCGCACCGACGTGGACCTCGCTCTCGCCTCCTCCGTAGCTGATGGCAGTGTCGATAAGGTTCACGCCGAGCTCCATCCCTGCATGCACGACTCGGGAGCTTTCAGCGCAGTCGGTGATACGCGCACCAAAGTTGTTGGTCCCGAGACCAACGACGGAAACTTTGAGGTCAGAGCTACCTAGCTTGCGGTATTGCACAGGGACTCCTGGGTCGCAAGGTTCAGAGCAACAGTTGTACACCACGGAGAAGGAACTGGCGAGGCGAGACGCTGCGCGATCCTAGCCTCCCACTGTTTCCTGGAGGCAGGGGCCGTCCCCCACAGCAAACCCAAGCGCCGTCATCTGTGCGAGAGCAGGTAGGATGTCCAGTTGGACCTCCGCAACCAGTAAGGGGCACAGGCATGCCGTTGGATTATTGGCGACGAGCCCCACCACCCACTCGAATTCGTCGACAGGGTTCAGCGCGCTGAGGCAGCGCGGGCTAGGGGTTGACCGGCGACCACGTGCAGGCCGTCCTCGAGGAGCAGATCAATCACGTGGTAGTACTCCGGCCAATGGGAAAAGTGACCCTCGCCCTCTCCGCCGAACTGAATGTGTATCCCTCTCCTGGCTTTCGAAAACGTCATCCTCAGGTATGACCAGCGGCGGGTTCTTGGCAACGACAGCGAAGCCGTCGATGGACGCACGAAGGATGGTGCCGGGCACAACCTCTAACCACATATCTGGGTTAGCGCCGAGTCTGAGGACGCGGTCGCTGACGAAACCACCGAAGGGCGCGACCACCCAGTCGCCAGCGAACAATAGCTCACCCATGGCCCGCCTGTCGGAGTCGTAGGCATCGGCGATATCAAACGGGAGCAGCCATGTGCCAAGCTGAAGCTGCAGTACGGGCGTTCCCGTGGGCGTAGACCTGGGTACAAACCAGGGTGTAGGTGTGCCGGACTGACGTCGAGGTTACGCTGGCTGGAGAAGTTGGAGTCACGGTTGGCGCAGCGGTCGTCGTCGGCAAGGTGACCCGTGGGGGCGTAGGCCTGAGCGTTCGCGGTGTTAGTGAAGGCAACCCACCCGCACCCTACGATCAGCAACAGCGCCAGCGCGAGCAGGGCGACGCCGGACGGCGGTAGCCAAGAGACCCTAGTCGTCCAGGCTGACGTGGAGGGCGACGCGGTCCTCGTTTCCTATGACACGCATGGTGTGGCCAGGGCCATCGATGTCTTCGAACAGGATTACGTTGCCCACGTTGACAGTACGTGATTCGCCGTCGGAAACGCTGATCTCAGCTGCGCCCGAAATCATAGTGACAAGGCGTCGGCTGGGCGCGGAATGCCAGTCGGCGAAGAATCCTGATGGCTGGATGGCGAACATGGTGATGCCCGCTTTGCGCGTGTCGGTGCGGACGTAAGCGCCGCTGGGGGTGGGCGTCGTGGCCCATTCGATATCTTCGAAGTGCGTTTGGCCGTCGGAGCCGTGGTGGACGCGGATGATGTTCATAATGATGGTTCTCCGGGCTCGTTGGAGGCTGGGTCGTGTATGAAGTCAGCACGGGCCCTCTGTTCGCCGGACCGAAGGTCGCGCTGCGCGGAGAACGGGATGGCGGAGAGGGGAGGCGATGGGGACTACTTCTGGCGGTTGCGGAGTTCGGCCCAGACGTCGCCGGGGGTGAGGCCGGCGTCGGCTAGGAGGACGAGGGTGTGGTACATGAGGTCCGCGATCTCGCCGGGGAGGTGCTCGATGTCGTTGGTGGCAGCGGCGAGGGCACTTTCAACGCCTTCTTCACCAACCTTCTGGGCGATGCGGGCCGTGCCGCTTGCGAATAGCGTCGTGGTATAGCTGCCTTCGGGCATGTCCTGCTGACGCTGCTTGATGGTGTGGAACAACTCGTCGAGTACCTCTGCCCCACCGTTGGCATTGTTGTAGATGGGTGTAGTGGCGAAGGGAGAGAAGAAGCAGGTCTCCGCACCAGTGTGGCAAGCCGGGCCATCCGCTTTGACCTGGAAGAGAAGCACGTCGCCATCGCAATCGACCTGAGCTGACTGGACGTGCAGGAAGCTTCCGGAGGTGTCGCCCTTATGCCACAGTTCCTGGCGGGAGCGGCTGTAGAAGACCATTTCACCGCTGTCGAGGGTGCGCTGAATGGACTCGGGGCTCATGTAAGCGACCATGAGAACCTTGCCGGAATCCGCGTCCTGGCAGATGGCCGTCACCAAGCCTTGGGCGTCCAGTTTGACCTGAGGGGACCCCGTTGTACTCATGGTTCATCCTTTGCTTAATCGAGCGTATCGAGGAGTGCGGGTAGCTCGGTGAGCGCGTCGATCTCGTGGTCAGGCGCGAGGAGCTTCGTGGCTTCGGGCGGTGGGGTGCGTCCGGGAGTGTTCTGGTCCCGCCTGATGAGGACGGTTCGCATGCCGACGAGCTTGGCCCCGTGGGCGTCGTCGTAGGCCGAATCGCCGACGTAGAGCACGTCCTGTGGCGCCACGCCTGCCGCTTTACATAACGCGCCGAATGCTCGAGGGTCCGGCTTGTAAGCTTTCGCTGCTTCGGATGATATCACCGGGTCGAAGCGCCACCCATTGAACTCCATGGAGCCGATCAGGAAGCGGTCGTCGGCGTTGGACATAACGGCCATACGGATACGGCCTTGGAGCGCGTCGAGCGCAGCGTCGGTATCGGCAAAGGCCTTTCGACGGCATTGATCGTCGATGCAGCGAGTGGCGGCCGCATCGGGATCACCTGCGAGGTTGAGGGCCTCGAAGGTTTCGACGAAAGCGTCGCGCCACGCCTGCCAGTAGGTGCGGAATGGCGGACTGCTGGCGGGATCAGCCATGTTGGTGCGGCCCTTGCGGAAGTTCTGCTCGCGCTGACTCCACTGGGCGCGGAGTTCACGGCCAGCGATGTCGAGCCCTTGGGTCTCGGCGATGGCAGTGAGTGTGGTTACCCACTCCTCTTCTTCATTGCGAGCGAGGGTGCCGAAGAAATCGAAGGCAATGAGGGTGGGTTGAGCCATGGCTAGTCGTGAGCCTCACGCATAAGTAAGTGCTTCCGGGCCAGCTCCCGCTTGGTATCGGCGATGGAGAACTGGCCGAAGTGGAAGATGGATGCTGCGAGAGCAGCATCGGCGTGACCTCCCTGTTCGCCAGCGTCCAGAGCCAGGGCAAGATGGGTCGGCGACCCAGCGCCGCCTGACGCGATCACGGGGATGGAGACCGCGTCCGAGATGGTGCGGGTCAACTCCAAATCATAGCCATCCTTGTGCCCGTCGGCGTCCATGCTGGTAAGCAGCACCTCGCCTGCGCCCAGGTCTGCTGTGTAGCAGGCCCACTTGAGGGCGTCGATGCCGGTGGGCGTGCGGCCGCCGTGCACGAAAACCTCCCAGATGGTGTCAGGGCCAACTGCGAGCTGGTCCTTGCCACGGTGGCCATCAGGTAGGAAGTTTGCCTCTGCTACCCGGCCTCCCGGGTGGATCCGGCGAGCGTCGATGGCGATGACTATGCATTGGTTACCGAAGGCGGCAGCGGCCTCGGCGAACGCGCTGGGCGTCATGACGGCGGCGGTGTTCATGGACACCTTATCGGCGCCAGCGTTCAGCAGTTTGCGGACGTCGACTGCGGAGCGGACTCCTCCGCCCACGGTGAGGGGGATGAACACCTCTTCCGAGACGCGCTTAACCACATCAATGATGGTCTCGCGGTTGTCGGAACTAGCGGTGATATCCAGGAACACGAGCTCGTCGGCACCCTCACGGTCGTAGAAAGCGGCCAGCTCAACGGGGTCGCCAGCGTCTCGCAGGTTAACGAACGACACTCCCTTGACCACGCGGCCGGCGTTGACGTCAAGGCAGGGAATGATGCGCTTGGTGAGCATGCGTCGGATTGTACCTGGTGTCCGTTTGGATCCTAGGCGAACGGATTTGGGTGTCCGGAAGGCGGAAATCGCCCCGAAAAAACGAGAACGGCGCGATCCGTCCTTCGTGATTCTAGTTTTTAACGCCTGGGTGGAGCGCAGGATGGACCGAAATGGCTTCATTTGGATCCACGTGCCTGCACCTGGCTCGGGTGAACGTGGAGGTCAGTGGCGCCATCGAGACAGCATTACGTTCGAGGCTACGACCTCGCTAGGTAGCGATGTCAAAGGAGGGAGGCGACCGCACGCCAAACGCCTTTGACCTTGGGCCAAAGGTAGCCCATGAAGGCGACGGTGAGAAGAGCGCCTGCGACATCCGCGACGACGTCGAGAGCCTCTGCGGATCGCTCTGCTATGCCGTCCTGAACGAATTCCATGGCGATGCCGTAGACGCCCGCGATGACGATGGGCATGACGAAGCGGAGCGATACGTTGATGGGCTTGCACAGCTTGATGGGGAGCAAGGTCAGCATGACGAGCCATGCGAGGGCCGCATAGGCAATGCCGTGGGCGAACAAATCTTCCCTGGGGAGAAAATCCAAGAAGCTGGCTGCACTGTCGGAGCCTAGGGGGGCGGGCGACGACGACACCCAGAAGATGAACCAAGCCCAGCCCGCGGCAAGGGTGAACGGGAGGAGTCGGCGGACGAGACGGACGCTAGCGGCCACTCTTGGATAGTTCCAGCAGGTTACCCGAGGGGTCGTTGACGTAGATTGAGTAGCCGCCGCCCGCACGTTCCGGGTGCCGACGGATATGGTCGACGGCAATCCCCTTCGCCTCAATCTCGCGCTTGAGTTCTTCGGGGTCGTCTGGGCCCTCGATGCCGACGGTGTGGTGGGGAACGTTGGGCCTATCGCCGCCAGAAGCGTCGAAGAGGCCGATGCTGAAGCCGCCAAGATCGAGGCGGGCAACGTCGACGCCCGCGACTTGGTTCTCCTGTTTCACCTCAGCGCCTAACAAGTCACGATAGAAAGCGATGGACGCCGCCAAATCGCGGGCGTTCAGGTTCCACGAGCGTACAGTAGTGGTTTTCATGGGGATATTCTCCTGCGTGGGTGAAAGTGTACCCGAGAACGAAGGGCGCACCCCTTCGCCGCACACTGAGACCTGCTATCGTGACGCACCAAGGCGGAATGCGGCAGCAAGTGTGGAGGTGAACCATGGGTTGGTCCGTCCATCACAAGCAGGATCTTATCTACCATGACCCGGCGAAAGCGTTCCAGGGCTACACACTCATCGCGATGTCCGGCGGCACCGACGCATATCTCATAGACATGGCTGGCCGCGTCTGCCATCGGTGGCACCACGATAGGGGGCTCGCCTACGGATTCTTCCTGCCCAACGGCAATCTGCTCGCACGAACCAGAGCAAGTGGCGGCTCATCGTCCGTCGGCGAGCAACCGCTTGGGTTGCTTGAGCTGGATTGGACAGGGAATGTCATCTGGGAGTACTGGCACCCGCTGGTCCACCACGATTTCGAGCGCCTCCCCAACGGTAACACCCTAGCGGTATTCTACGATCCGCTACCAGCTGACTTCGCCGCGCGGGTTGCAGGAGGGCGCGGCCCTACGCCCCCGGAGATGTTCGGCGATACCGTGCGAGAGATCCTCCCTAGCGGCGACATCGTCAACGAGTGGCGCCTGTGGGAAGCCCTGAATCCGGAGAAAGACGCCATCTGCTCCTTGGAAGGCCGTCACCAATGGCTTCACCAAAACGCCCTTAACCTGACGGCCGAGGGCGACCTACTCGTGAGCTTCCGGCAGATCGACACCATCGGCATCGTCAGTCGCCAAACAGGGCAATTCACGTGGAAGTGGGGCCCTGGTGAAATCTCCCATCAGCACCACCCTACCCAGCTCGACAATGGCAACATTCTCGTGTTCGACAACGGTCCTCACCGCGGCGGGGGGACCTTCTCCCGCGTCCTTGAAGTCAACCCGACGACCAATCAGATCGAGTGGGGGTACAAGGGAGATCCGAGCATTTCGTTCTACAGCTTTCATATCAGTGGTGCCGAGCGTCAGCCCAACGGGAACACTCTGATTACAGAAGGCGGGCCCGGACGCGTGTTTGAGGTGACCCGCGACAGTGAGATCGTGTGGGAATACGTGAACCCACACATCATTGCGCCTGGCGCGCCCATGGGTAGCGGCGCGCCGAACTCGGTGTTCCGTGCGCACCGATATACATCTGACCATCCGGCGCTGGCGGGTAAGGATCTGTCGCCGGAGGGGTAGGCAGAGGGGAAAGGCCCCTGGCTCGGGTGAGGCTCGGTCGTGGATGAAGTCGGTGCTCGCCCTCAGGTTTCTTGGACTTCGTCCGCTGGGACTAAAGGTCGCTCGGCACTCCGGGAGAGGGGGCGGTCTGAGCGTTGATATGCGAGCAGGCGGGCACTGCCCAGCCTAGCTGCCGAGCCAGGTGACGTTGTCGTGGAGGTCGTCAGGGTGGGGCTTGGCGGCGAAGATGGCGTACTCGCGTTTGGAGTCTCCGATGGTGGTGCCGGCACCATGCCCCGGAAGCACAAGCGTGGCCTCGGGCAGTGGGTGCAGCTGGCTCGTAATGCTGTTGACCACCTGCTTGAAGTGGCCTGCACTGCGGGTGCGGCCGGGGCCACCGGGGAACAAAGTATCGCCTGATATGAGAGTGCCCTCTAGGGCAAGGCAGAGGCCGCCAGGCGTGTGGCCTGGCGTGTGCAGTACACGGACGCGGGTGGTTCCGACGCGGAGGTCGTCGCCGACGGCAAGCAGGTTTTCTGGCTTTCCAGGAAGCCTGTCAGCGTCGGCCTCGTGCACCGCGACGGGTAGGTCTGTGAGGCGTTTGAGGTCTGCGTAGCCGGCGACGTGGTCGGGATGCGTGTGGGTGATGAGGACGCCTTTGACCCGGAAGTCCGACGCTTCGTCGAGGAGGCGCTCAATCTGCGCGGGGGCGTCGACGAGGTAGGCCTCCTTGGTGGCGGGGTCGGCGATGACGTAACCGTTGTTGCAGAAGGGGCCCATGTCGGCGACTTTCAGAATCTGATATGGGCCATCGAAGATAATCGTCATAGCAATACTCGCGGGCTCACTCCGGTATCGGCCAAGTGAGAGATTCGTTCAATTGACTCAGGACTGACTCTTCGACTGCGCTACGCTTCGCTCAGGAAACAAGGGGCGGCGGGATAGCGCCGGGATCGGGATAACAGCGGGATAAGGGAAAGGCTACCAGTCCTTGCCTTGGAGGACCCAACGGTCAAGGCTGGCAAAGAATTCTTTGCGTAGGACAAGGCTCATGGCGACCGCACGGCGCACCCTGGCTTGGGATTCAGGTACGAACGCGTACTTGGCAAGGACTTCCTGGGGGGGGGTAGCTACCGTGGCCTTCCTCATCCTCGTGGATGGCGCGGTATGGCGAGCGGACCCACTCGGGGACGGTGGTCGCTTCGATGCTGAGGCCGATCAGGAAATCGGCGACGCCCTCACCCGCGAGAGGGAATGCGGCCATGCGCTCAACGGTGCCGGTCTGAGACTCGAACGCGTTGAACATGGCCGCCTGAGCGGGGACCGGCTGGTAATCGTAGGGCTCAACGCCGTGATCCTGAAGCACCTCCTCAAGGAGCGCGGCGTGTTTGAACTCCTCGTGGGCGGACGCAGCCATCGCGGCTTTGACGTCTCGCTCCGGGGTCGTCTTCAACCAGCTACCGAGTACCTCTGCGGCGCGCACTTCGTTCCACAGTCTGGTCTGCATGATTTTGGTCCGCTGGGCGTGGTCGGTGAGGGGGATGTAGCTGTACGCGGGTGGTTGATCAGCGAACTGCTCACAGAACGCGGCGACCTGGGCTGCCATCTCTTTAGCGAACGTGGTGCTATCCATGGATTGCTCCTCTGCAATCTGGGAAGATGACCTCCCCTAGCCTGTTCGCTGCAAGGAGGGGAACCGGAAGGGTCTACTTGAGCGCTGGTAAGACTTCTTGGGCAGCGAGGCGGATGGCACCCTCGACGATGTGCTTAGGGGTGCCGGGCCAGCCGAACCTCAGCGACGCGTGGGTGACGCCGATGTCCTTGAACTTGGTGAGGTCCTGTATGACGTCGTCGGGGCTACCAACGATGAATCGGCCCTGGGAGAGCTCATCGAAAGACTGGGTGAAGTCCTCTTCGCCAGGCATGGCTTTGTCCTGACCCCAGGCGGCGTAGGTCTTGTACTTGCCCTCCAGGAACGGTCTGACGGTGTCCTGGGCCTTTTTGCGGGTTTCGGCGACGAAGGTCTCACGCGACATGGGCAGCGTGTCTACATGGCCATGGCCCGCTTCGTCACGCACAGCCTTGTACATCTCCACCTGCCGGGCCAGAGTCTCGAAGGTACCATGGGGGTTGAGGTACCAGGGGTAACCCATGCGCGCGATGCGTCGCACCATGCCGTCGCCATTGGCGGTCATCCACATACGTGGGTACGGTTGCTGAATGGGCCTGATGCCGATGTGTGCTTTGGTGACTTGGGTAAACTCACCGTCGAAGGTCACCTCATCGCCAGTCCAGAGCAGCTTCATCAGCTCCATCCCCTCCAGCATGCGCCGGATACGGTCCTCGCGGGTGACGCCGAACGCTTCGTACTCCTCGTCTCGGTAGCCGAGGGCGGGCGCGATGATGACGTGGCCGTTGGTGAGGACGTCGAGGGTGGCAACCTCTTCGGCAAGTCGAACGGGGTTCTGGAGGGGCATGAGGATGGTGGTGAGCAGATCCATGTCGCCGGTCTCAGCGGAGAGCCGGGCCAGCGCTGGTATGGGCTGCATCATCTGATAGGGGTAAGTCAGGTAGTGATGCCCCGTGTAGATGTACTCGAACCCAAGTTCGCGTCCGAGGCGTACGAGATCCAGCACGTCAGCGAAGCGCTGGACCATGTTGGAATCACCGGAGTCCTGGAGCAGTCCAGAAAGGGATAGTCCGAGTTTCACGAAAGCCTCCTCAAGCTTACCTTCCAGGCCCTGATTCAGGTCTTGATCGTTAGCCCCTGATCAGCAGGGCCGCCGCCGCCACAAGCATCACGCCTTCGACAATGTAGACGAAGAGACGGTCAGGCATGCGGTGCACCAGCCTACCACCGAAGTAGGCCCCAACGACCATGATCATGCCCACGATAAGACCCAGGGCGAGGGCGTCACCGTCGACCAGCGAAAAGCCGGCGTACGTGCTCGTCTTGGCGAGGTTGATGGAGGTGGTGGCAAGGGCGACCGTGCCCACGAAAGATCTTCGGTATAGGCCATAGGACAGGAAGAAGTGGGCGCCGAAGGGGCCTGCGCCCCCGAAGACCGATGAGAGGAAACCCTGCACGAGGCCGACGAATCCAAACATTCTCACGCGGCGCATCTGGAGCCTTTTGCCGATGGGCATGTGACGGTAAGCGACGAGGGCGATGAGGAAAATGGCGAGGCCGCGCGCCAACAAGTCGGCGGGAGCACTCGCGAACAGCGCGCCTCCAAGTAAGGAGGCGGGCACGGCACCGATGGAGAACCAGAGCACGACTCGATAGTCGATGAAGTGCCGGGTGGCAATGATTCGGCCAACGCTGTTGAGCGTGACGGCGATGGCGACGATGGGGATGGCTTCACGGACGCCAACGGCGAAGGTCATGACGGGGATCATGGCAATGGCGGTACCTATGCCAGCGATGCCGCCCACGACGGCCGTAACAAAGCCAGCCACGCCAATAAACACGAGGACCCAAGGGCTGAGATCAAACATTGAGGGCCTCTGGGGTCATCGGGCGCCTTGGATGAGCAGGATGACCCCGGAGAGCAGCATGACGGCCTCCACGATGATCTTAAATGAGTTGTCTGAGACTCGCTTGACGATGAATGCCCCTGCGTAAGCCCCAACGGCCATGACTAGACCCACGGCAACGGCGGCGATGAGCAGGTCCACATCGAGCAGTGAGAAGCGGCTATAGACGGTGGATTTGGTGACGTTGACGAGGAAGGTGCCGACGGCGACGGTGCCGACAAAGGCATTACGCGTGAGGCCGTAGGAAAGGAAGAAGTGGGCACCGAAGGGACCGGCGCCACCGAAGATAGCGGAGAAGAACCCCTGCCCTAGCCCAACACCGACGAAGCCACGCAGTGGCATGCGATTCATGCGAGCGATGGGCAGGTGTCGCCAAGCGACGAGGGCGAGCAGGAATACGCCGAGGCCGCGCGCAAGGATCTCCGCAGGTGCGTTGGCGAAGACGATGCCTCCGATGGCGGCCGATGGGACGGCACCGAGGCAGTACCAGAACACGACGCGGTAGTTGATGTGGCTGCGGTTCGCTATGGTGCGCGAGGTCATATTGAAGAGCATGGCAACGGTGATGATGGGCACGGCCTCACGGACGCCGAAGGCGAAGGCGAGGACCGGCAGGGCGATGATGCCGGTGCTCATGCCGGTGATGCCGCCAAGGGTTCCTGCGAAGAGGGCGGTGACGGCGACGACCGCCGCGACCACCAGCGTCACCTCATCCACGAGGGCACGCCCTCGACCCAATGGCAATCCCGGTTGCTGGCGGTAGGCCATCGAAGCTTAGTCCACGCCTTGACGGGGATCGGAGTTGAGCAGAGAGCACCGGAACGACTTCTAGAGTTGCTCGATGATAAGGTCGGTCATATGCTCGGTGGTGGAGAATTCCGCGCCACGCTCGGCGATGTCGGCTGTGCGATGGCCTGCGGAGATGACGGCGTCCACGGCAGCGTTGACGGCGTTGGCCTCTTCGGTGAGGCCAAACGAGTACTGGAGCATGAACGCTGCGCTGAGGATTGTGCCGATGGGGTTGGCCTTGCCGGTGCCGACGATGTCTGGTGCGGTTCCGTGGCTTGGCTCGTACAAGCCCCGTATCTTGCGTGGCTTGCCCTTGCTGTCATTGCCAGGTAGGCCGGCGAGGCTCGCGGACGGCAGCATGCCAAGGGACGCTGAAAGCACGGCGCCCTCGTCGGACAGAATGTCGCCGAAGGTATTCTCCATCACCATAACGTCGTAACGCGTGGGTTGGGTGATGAGAAGCATGGCGCACGAGTCAACGAGCTGGTGTTCGAGCTCCACGTCGGGGTACTCCTTACCAAGCTCAGTGGCGACTTCACGCCACATTCGGCTGGACTCGAGAACGTTCGCCTTGTCGACGGAAGTGAGCTTATGTCGGCGTGAGCGCGCGAGCTCAAAGCCTACGCGCATGATGCGCTCGACCTCTTTCTCGGTGTAGAGCATGGTGTCGACGCCCTTGCGCCCGGCCTGGGTGGTCCAGCGCTTCTTGGGCTTGCCGTAGTAGAGCCCACCGGTGAGCTCACGGATGATGACGAGGTCAGCACCCCGTACGCGGTCGTTCTTCAGCGGGGAGGACTCCTCCATCCCAGGGAAGACTTTGACAGGCCTGAGGTTCGCGTACAAGCCAAGCGCCTTGCGGATGCCGAGGATCGCGGCTTCAGGACGCGTGGGGGCGTTGTCCCACTTGGGGCCGCCGACGGCACCGAAGAGGATGGCGTTGGCTTTCTTGGCAGTAGCAATGGTCTCAGGGCGCAGGGGTGTGCCGTAAGCGTCGATAGCGGAGCCGCCGACGAGGTCGGTGGAGTAGCGGAAGTTGTGCTTCCACTTCTTCGCCACTACCTCAAGCACCCGCTGGGAAGATGCCACTACCTCAGGGCCGATTCCGTCGCCACCAAGAACAAGAACGTCAAACGTCGCCATAGATCCCTCGTGTGCCGTTAGTTATTTGGGAGCAAGACACAGTACTACGCATGTGCCTTTTCGAAGGCATCGATGGCACTGGTCTTCTCCATAGTGAGCCCAATGTCGTCGAGGCCACGGAGCAGGCAGTCGCGCCGGAAGGCGTCAACGTCGAATTTGGCGCTAAAGCCGACAGAGTCGTGTACCTCCTGCGCCTTGAGGTCGACGGTAATCTGGTAACCGTTGAGCTCCTGGGCACGCGCGATGAGCGTTTGAACGTCACGCTCCGAGAGCTGGACGGGGAGCAGGCCATTCTGGAAGCAGTTGCTCCTGAAGATGTCGCCGAAGCTGGGGGCGATAACGACCTTGAATCCGAATTGCTGGATAGCCCAAGGGGCGTGCTCGCGTGACGAGCCGATGCCGAACTGGGGTCCGCTTACGAGGACGGTGCCACCGGCATACTTCTCCTGGTTCAGGATGAAGTCCTCTTTGGGCGAACCGTCAGCGTTGTAGCGGACGTCGTTGAACAGCAGCTCGCCGAAGCCGATGCGGTCGATCTTCTTGAGAAATCGTGCGGGGATGATCTGGTCCGTGTCTACGTTGGGCATGTCGTAGGGGACGACCTTGCCGGTGTGTTGCTCGAATGCTTCCATCTGTTTCTCCTGTTTGGCATGGGTGGGCTTTCCCTCCCGCTACGCCGGCTTACATTCCGGTACCAGGGGACACCCCTGGACCCCGGCAGAGGCCTTCCCTCTACACTCCCTTTGCCTAGCCACGGCAGGCTTCGCACGTTGGACCAACCATGTGGTAGTGGCGTCGGCGTATCGTTGAGCTTAGCTCCAGTCGCGGATATCCACGAAGTGGCCAGCGATGGCGGCTGCGGCGGCCATGGTGGGGCTCACCAGATGCGTGCGCCCCCCGGGACCTTGGCGGCCTTCAAAGTTGCGATTGGAGGTTGACGCGCTCCGTTCTCCAGGAGCGAGACGGTCGGGGTTCATGGCGAGGCACATGGAACAGCCCGCCTCGCGCCACTCCATACCAGCGTCGAGGAAAATCTTGTCGAGCCCTTCAGCCTCGGCTTGCTGCTTAACCGACCAGGAACCGGGAACGATGAGCGCACGAACGGAGGGGGCCTTCTGCTTGCCCTTGACGACCTCGGCGGCAGCGCGCATGTCTTCGATGCGAGAGTTGGTGCAGGAACCGATGAAGATCGTGTCAATCATGATGTCCTGAATGCGCTCGCCACCCTGGAGGCCCATGTACTTGAGGGCTTTTTCAACGGCGAACTGGTCCTGGGAGTTCTCGTAGTCCTCAGGCCTGGGGACACGGCCCGTGACCGGAACGACCTGCGCGGGGTTGGTGCCCCAGGTGACGAACGGGACGATTTCCGGGGCGTCAATCTCGATGAGGGTGTCGAACTTAGCGCCCTCGTCGGTGGGGAGCTTCTTCCACTCCTCGACGGCCTTGTCCCAGTCTGCACCAGCTGGGCACTGTTCGCGTCCCTTGAGGTACTCGTACGTCTTCTCGTCGGGGGCAACCATGCCGGATCGGGCTCCCGCTTCGATGGAGAGGTTGCAGACCGTCATGCGGCCTTCCATGGACATGTCTCGGAAAACACTGCCGGTGTACTCGATGGCGTGGCCGATCCCACCGGACGTGCCGATTTTGCCGATGATGCCGAGCGCAACGTCCTTGGGCGTGACGCCGGGGGCGAGGGCGCCTTCGACACGGATCTCCATGGTCTTGGGCTTGGCCTGCCAGATGCACTGGGTTGCGAGCACGTGCTCGACCTCGGAGGTGCCGATGCCGAACGCCATCGAGCCGACGGCACCGTGGGTGGAGGTGTGGCTGTCACCGCATACGATAATCATGCCAGGCTGGGTCCACCCTTGCTCCGGGCCAATAACGTGGACGATACCCTGCTTCTCGCTGAACATGTCAAAGTAGTCGAGGCCGAACTCCGAGGTGTTCTTATCGAGCGCCTCCAGCTGAAGCTTGGCGATCTCGTCCTCCAATGGCTTATCGCGATCCTTGGTGGGCACGTTGTGGTCGGCGACGACGACGGTCTTATCGGTGCGCCGCACGGTACGGTCGTTCATGCGCAGGCCGTCGAAGGCCTGCGCGGAGGTGATCTCGTGCACCAGGTGGAGATCGACATACAACAGCGAAGGCTTCCCGTGTTCGTCGCTGACGACGTGGGAGTCCCAGATCTTTTCGAACATGGTCTTGGGGGCCATAACGTCTCTTCCTCGGCTTAGACGGTGCAGCCGTCTAGGTATAAGTACGGGATGCTGGGCATCCGAGCTGCCATTTGGGAGTCGTTCCCGATGATAGCATCGCAGCGCTCGACCAACGCGGTTGCTGCGATGATTGCGCCAGGAGTGCGCATGCCGGCGCTAGCGCGCACCTCGGCTCCAACCCTAGCGACGGGCCGGACCTGCGTGTTGGGGACTTTGCGGAAGAATACGCCGAGCTTTTCGACGAACAGGGTATCCGCATCGCGCAGAGGTTTCACCAGCAACTCCATCTCCACGACGGCCGAGACCACCCCTACCGACAAGCCTCGTTCAACCTGCCCGATGGCCTCGGCAATCAGCGCGGCATAGGGGTTCACGCCTTCGAAGAGGTAGATCAGCGCATTGGTGTCAAAGCAGAAAGGCTCTTGGCAATCTTAAACAGCGCTAGCAGCCTCTGGCGACCGGGTGGTGTCGCCCATCGAGAGGAGGCGGTTCAGGGCGTTCATGTACGCCTTGGCCGAGGCGACGATGATGTCCGTGTCAGCGCCACGTCCAATGTACTGGCGACCGTCCTGCTCGACGCGGATGCTAACCTCGCCGACGGCATCGATGCCCTCGGTGACTGAGTTCACGCTGAACTCAGTGAGGCTGTTGGGGACGAGCACGATGCGGTTGATGGCCTTGTACACGGCGTCCACGGGACCCGAACCGGTGGCGGCGTCGGTGAATGCGCGACCTGTCTGGTCAGTGAGGTGGACCGTCGCGGTGGCGATGGTATTACTGCCACAGGTAACCTGCACGCTGACCAGCGAGTAGGTTTCGATGACGGACGTGCGCTCGTTGCTCATGAGGGAAATGAGGTCACGATCCATGACCTCGCGCTTCTTGTCGGCGATCGAGGTGAACGCCTCGTAAATCTTGCCCATCTCTTCGTCGGTTGGCGTATAACCAAGCTCCTCAAGTCGCGCCTTGAGACCGTGGCGCCCGCTCAGTTTGCCCAAAACGAGCTCGCTACGCGGCACGCCAACCTCGACCGGATCAATGATCTCGAACGTGGTCGCTTTCTTCAGGAATGCGTCCTGGTGGATGCCCGATGCATGCCGGAACGCGTTGCGCCCAACGATGGCCTTGTTGGGTTGAACCGCGAAGCCGGTGATTTGACTCACGAGCCTTGACGAAGCAAAGAGCTGCTTTGCTTGCACCTGCGAATCAACTCCGAAGTAGTCGGGCCGCGTCCGCAATGCCATGACGACCTCTTCAAGCGCGGTGTTGCCAGCACGCTCGCCGATACCGTTGATGCATCCCTCGACTTGTCGAGCGCCTGCGGCGACCGCAGCGAGGCTGTTGGCGACTGACATGCCGAGGTCATCGTGGCAGTGGACGGAGAGGCGTACGGTCTCGCCAAGCTCAGGCACCTGCTCACGCAGGTAGGTGATAAGCCCGGCGAATTCCTCGGGGACCGCGTAGCCCACGGTGTCGGGGATGTTGATGGTGGTCGCGCCTGCATCCACTGCGGCCCGCACCATGTGCGCTAAGAATTCCTTGTCTGTGCGGCTGGAGTCCATGGGGGAAAACTCAACGTCATCGACGTACTTTCGAGCACGTGCAACGTTCTGCGCCGCCAGTTCCACGACCTCTTCCCGGTTCTTCTGAAGCTGGTGCTGGATGTGCTCGTCGGAGCTGGAGATGAAGACGTGAATGCGAGGGTGGGCTGCATCCTTGAGCGCTTCTGCAGCCCGATCGACATCGGCTGCATTGGCGCGGGCCAGTGCGGCGATGATGGGCTTGCGAACCTCACGCGCAATAGTTTGCACGGCTTCGAAGTCGCCTGGGGAGGAGATGGGGAATCCGGCTTCAATCACGTCCACGTTCAGCTTTTCCAGCTGGCGCGCAATCTCCACCTTCTCCTCCACGGTCATAGCCGCCCCGGCGGATTGTTCTCCGTCGCGCAACGTAGTGTCGAAAATCAAAACTCGATCGTCCATTGCTCTCTCCCTAATCCCCTTTCAGTCCCGGAGTTCCCTCATATGACACATCTCGAAGGGCCGGAACTGGCCCCCCCTAAGCGGGGAATGGCCCCCACATCGCGGGCTTGCTGCCAGGACTTCCACCTTTTTACTTACCTCGGCTGCTTGGGCTACGTCCTCCTGGCGGAGACGTGCGCCCAACAGGCTCACATGGGGGGCAACGCTACTTCTTGAGGAAGGACATCATTTCCCGAAGCTGCGCGCCCACCTGTTCAATCTCGTGACTGGCGCCTGCTTCACGCATGGCCTTGAAGCGGGGCTGGCCTTCGTGGTTCTCGGCGATCCATTCCCGGGCGAACGTACCGTCCTGGATCTCTTTAAGCACCTGCTGCATGTTGGCCCTGACGTGTTCGTCAATGACCCGGGGGCCACGGCTGTAGTCGCCGTACTCAGCGGTTTCGCTGACGGAGTAGCGCATGTAGTTCATGCCGCCCTGGTACATGAGGTCGACGATGAGCTTCAGTTCGTGGAGGACCTCGAAGTAGGCGATCTCAGGCTGGTAGCCAGCCTCGGTGAGAATCTCGAATGCATTGCGGACCAGGCTGGTGACGCCACCGCAGAGGACGGTCTGCTCCCCGAAGAGGTCCGTCTCAGTCTCTTCCTTGAAAGTGGTGGCGACGATCCCCGCACGCATGGAGCCGATGCCTGCGCCGTAGGCCAGGGCGTTGGCAAGCGCGTTACCCGACGCATCTTGATGGACGGCGACGAGCGAGGGGACGCCGGAGCCTTCCTGGAAAACCTCGCGGACGCGGTGCCCGGGTGCCTTGGGGGCAATCATACTGACATCGACGTCGGGCGGCGGCGTGATCTCACCGAAGTGGATGTTGAATCCGTGAGCGAACATGAGCGTCTTGGAGGGGTTCATGTGGGGCCCGATGGACTCTTTGTAGACGGGGCCTTGGATCTGGTCGGGGATGACAATCATGACGACGTCGGACGCCGCGGTGACATTGTCTGGGGTGTCGACGGTGAGCCCTTCAGCCTCGGCTTTGGCCTTGCTGGCAGAGCCGGCGTATAGGCCAACCATAATGTCGACTCCACTGTCCCGCAGGTTCAAGGCATGGGCGTGCCCTTGGCTGCCGTAACCGATGATGCCCACCTTTTTCCCTTGGAGCCTAGTCGGGTCAGCATCCTTCTCGTAGTAAACCGTTGCCATGTTGCTGTCTCCCTTTTCGCTTGTTTCTCGGTGAGCGGACGCCTACGGCACCACTTCAGTATCTGGAGCGCTGTGGTCTGTCGTGCCGGCGCTCGCCTCCTTGGATCCGGTTGCGGCGGCTCCTCTGGTCATGGCCACGCGCCCGGTCCGCATCGTCTCTTTGATGGTGAAAGACTTCAGTAACTGTACCAGTGCATCTACTTTTCCTTCATCGCCGGTGACCTCGATGATGAGGGCATCAGAGGCGACATCAACGATGTTCGCCCGGAAGATGTCGACGATCTGCATGATCTCGGGGCGCGTCTCAGGAGTGGACTTCACCTTCAGGAGTGCGAGTTCACGCACCACAATGGAGTCGTTCGAAATGTCGCTCACTCGTACCACGTCAATCAG
>CAUZFB010000036.1:0-24417 GCA_963579135.1 Dehalococcoidia bacterium
CGTCGGCATGCTGATTACCCCACCGGCGCGGCCTGGAAGACTACGGCCTCGCCTTTCAAAACGTCTTCTCCGCCTGGGTTGGTCACGGTGAACGACATATCCGTCATAGGCCACCGAGGGTGCACGGAAAGGGCGGTTGCCTCCGCGCGTATCGTGTCGCCGATGAACACGGTTCGAAGAAACATCCACGCCCGTTTTGTGAACACCGTCCCCGCGCCCGGCATATCCATCGCCACTAGCGCATGCAGCGGTCCGGTCGCGATGCCCCCCCTGCGCCATGAGCCTACCGAAGCGCGTCTTCGACGTGAACACTTCGTCGAAGTGCAGCGGATTGCGGTCACCGGTGATCTGCGCATAGCTCTGAATCATCTCCGCCGTCACCGTCAAGCCGCGGCTCGCCGTCTGCCCAACGCTGATGTCCAACCTAGCTTGCTGCTCCATGGAATTCGCGCAGCGCGTTGATGTGCTGGTCCAGCGAGGTGAAGCCTGCCTTCATGGTGTTCACCCCCACGTAGTCCGCACCTAGGTCGTCCCACTTCTGACAATTCTCCAACGCCACGCTCATACCGTCGCTGACGGCAACTCGCGCATCGATCCCGACGTCGGACGGTTCACGACCTGCTTCAGCGACGAAGTTACGGAACTTGTCCAGCAGCGCTGCGCCTTCATCGTCGGGGCGCGCCTGGGGCAGCCAACCATCGCCTAATCGGGCGATGCGTCGCAGCACGCCGTCCGTGCGACCACCGCCGAAGTAGATCGGGATGGGGCGCTGTACCGGCAGGGGTTTCAGGCCCGCCGCGTCGATGTGGTGCCACTGACCATTGAAGGTTACAACTGGCTTGGTCCACAACTCTCGCAACAGCTCAACCTGCTCCTCGCTACGCTTACCACGGTTGTGAAAGTCCTCATTCAACGCCTCGAACTCCACATCGTTCCAGCCGATGCCAATGCCCAGCCGTAGCCGACCGCCGCTTAGCACATCGATCTCCGCCGCCTGCTTGGCCACGAGCGCGGTCTGACGCTGCGGGAGGATGATGATCCCGGTCACCAGCTCGATGCGCTGGGTGATGCCAGCCAAGTAGCCGAACAACACAAACGGCTCATGGAAATTCGTCTCCGCCGTGTACGGCCCGGTCCAATTGGGGCGCACCGATGTGTCAGCGCCCAACACGTGGTCGTAGGCCAGTAGGTACTCGTACCCCATCTCCTCGATCGCTTGTGCGTACTCGCGAACTGCGCCGGGGTCTGAGCCTATCTCTGTTTGAGGAAAAACTGCGCCTAGTTTCATATTCGCGTCCTTGTGGTCGTGGGTCCTTTGTGAGTATGCGTCATCGTGAGCAGGAACAACGAAGAATCTCGCATCTTCGGGTTGCGTTGGCAACTGTGCGCGTTTTGGGCGGCTCCGGGGAGTGAACGGTCCTTCGACTGCGCTCATGAAACAGAGGGACGAGCTTAGCTCTGCTCCGCCATGACGTGGGGAGGGATTATGACCGCTGCGGGGGCGCGCAGTACGCGAGCAGACCGGTGCGATTCTGTTATGTACAACTGTGCGTCGTCCAGGTGCCGGAGCACGACGGTGTGGATGTTCAGCGCACGCAACACCGGCTCGTTGACCATCGTCGCAATGTCGTTGTGCGGCAATCGGATGCCCATCTCCTGCGAATGGCTCGACACGATGAGCATGGGCACGCGGCTGAGGATCTCGTGGGCGATGATGAGCCCCGAGAATCCGATCCCCGTGCCCTCCATCAGGATCGCTGGCTTACGGCCCGCGTGGGAGGCAGCGCCGGCGATGGCGATACCTTCGTCCTCACGGTTGCAGCAAACCGTCATCATCTCCGGGTCGAACTCGGCCTCCTCGATGATCGGGTACAGCTCGCCGTCCGGCAGGTACACGATGAAATCGATATCAGCGTCCTTGATGGCCCGATAGATACGAGTGCCCGCCGTCTTGCCGAAGCGCTCCCCCTGCTGCCGTGGCTGCGACGGCGCCATCACCTGCGGCGCGACCGCGGCCGCCAGCGGGTGGTCGTGCACCCAACGATCGAACTCCATGGCGAAGTCGGTGCGGTCCGGTCGCGTAGCTTGCTTGGCGGCGTCCAGCACGCGCGATTTGTCGACGTTCGCCACCACCATGGTTGGGCCATCAGTGGACATCGCCTGCTTGATGGCGAGCTCTAGGTCCTCTGGGTTATCCGCCGTCTCCGCGTACGTGAAACCGGTCGCTAACGCCACTGCCGGCAAGTCGGTCGTTACTGTCGCAGAATCGAGATAGCCCTTGAACGACCCCAGGTACGTCTGATTGTTCATCACCAGGACGGTCAGGTTCTTGGGTGCGTAGCGACCGATGGTCGCCAGGTTCGCCATCCCCATGAGCATCGCACCATCGCCTTCGACGGCGACGACTTGCAAGTCCGGACGCATCATCGCGAAGCCCAGCGCTCCAGCCGCCGAATACGACATGCCCGTGAAATACATCGTCTGGGGTTCATGACCGACCTCCCACATGGTCGGGGTCTGGCCAGACGACACCATCGCGACCGCACCATCGCGGAGCGCCGCAAACATGCTCAGCGCCTCTCGCATCTCCATACGGCTACCTCACATCAGGAAGTGATAGACAGATCAACATGGACGAAGGGAACGGTAGCAGAGGCACGCGAGGCTGGCTAGCGGTGGGTGGGCTGGGTCCCCGCCGCCTTTTCCACCGGCTTTTCGTCGGCCCAGATGTCGAACACCGCCTGAACCCGCGCGCGCTGCTCGAGGGTCTCGCCCAGGATGCGTATCGCCTTAATGGAGCGTTCGTCCAGCTTCAACGCGGCGGCTACAGGGTGCCAGCAGCGCCGCATCAGCTCTCCCATAGGCGTCCCTGGGCTTAGCATCCGTGGATTTTACATGCGAGCGTGGGTGCCATAAGACGCGCGGAGAAAGAAAAAATGGTGCCCCCAAGGGGATTCGAACCCCTGATCTCCACCTTGAAAGGGTGGCGTCCTAGGCCGGCTAGACGATAGGGGCACGCAGTAGGAGCGTGCCAGCCGCAGATTACGGGTAGACCGCAATCTGCTCAAGGCCTGTGGTCTCCGGGATTCCGAACATGAGATTCATGTTCTGGACCGCCTGGCCAGCGGCTCCCTTTACTAAGTTATCCAGCACCGCGAAGACCATCAACCTCCCCGTGCGCTTATCGACGGTAGGGTAGATGAGGCAGTCGTTGTTACCCCATGTCTGCTTAGTCTGCGGGGGCTTGCTGACAACCTTCACGAAAGGCTCATCTGCATAGTACTCGTGGAAGAGCTCCGTGACACGGTCTTTCGCCTGCTCCGGCGAGTCGAACGCCCCGTCAACGAAGTCCGCGTATACCGTGTCGTGAATACCGCGCGTCATGGGAATCAGGTGCGGCTGGAAAATGATCCGGGGCTCGTAGCCCGGCTTGATTCTCCGCAGCTCCTGGGTGATCTCCGGGAGATGTCGATGGCCATCGACCCCGTAGGCGAATACGTTCTCGTTGACCTCGGAGAAATGCGTGACCATACTGAGGCCACGACCTGCGCCGGAGACGCCGGACTTGGCGTCGACGATGATCTGGTCGGTGACAAGGCCGTTCTCTACGACGGGGGCCAGCGCCAGCAGCGCACCCGTCGGGTAGCAACCGGGGTTGGCAACCACTGTGGCGTTGGTGATTCCCTCCCGGTCGAGCTCGGTGAGGCCATATACGGACGTCTTCAGAAGGTCGGGGGCGGGGTGCACCTTGCCGTACCACTCCTCGTACTCCGCCGGATCGTGCAGCCGGAAGTCAGCGCTGATGTCGATGACCTTCACGCCGTCGCGCAGGAACGGCACGCAGGCCTCAGCACTCGCAACCTGCGGCAGCGCCGAGAACACCAGATCCACGCTCTTCGTGATCTCTGGCTCGATGGTCATACCCAAACGCGACAGGTGGGGCAGCACATCGGCGAGTTCGTTACCAGCCTCGCTACGGCCGGTAACGCTGACGACGTCAGCTTCGGGGTGCCGATGCAGGATGCGTGCCAGCTCGATGCCGGCGTATCCCGTTACGTTAATGATTCCGATTTTCATGGTGTCACGTACTTCTCGAGTTCTATCGCTGCCCTTCCAGACATCTAGGTCCCGATGGCTCTAACCCAACGGCACAAGCTTCTGGTGGAACGGTTGCACGATCAACCTGCCTTGCAACTCCAGTTGCTCGAACAGCTCGTCTGGCCCGCACGCCGGGTTGAAGACGAACTTCGAAGCCCCCGCGTCTATGTACTCTTTCATCCTGTCGATGATCTCATCGGGAGTACCGATCAGGTTGATCTGCTCAGGCGTCACGTCTGAGCGGCGCTGGAGCAGGTACTTCTCTTTGATGTAGTCAGGGACCTTGCCGTTCTCCACCACGTACGTGCTCACCTGCAAACCGAAGTGATCGTCGGGGATCGCTCGGCCCGCCTCGGTTGCGTACTCGTTGATGCGATTAATGCCTGCGCGTATCTCATCTGGCAACATCTGAGTCGGCAGCCAGCCGGTGCCCAGGTACCCGGTGCGCCGCAAGCCGGCCTCCGCCCGGCTCCCGATCCACATCGGCAGGTCTGGGTTGCTGGGCTTAGGTTCGATGGACGCGTCGGTGAGCTTGATGAAGTCACTCTCGTAGGTGACTTTGTCCTCTCCCCACAGCCGCTGCATGAGCACGATCGCCTCATCGAGCCGCTTGCCGCGGTCGCGCTTCCGCACGCCCATGGCCTCATACTCCAGCGGGGACTCCTGTCCAACGCCGACGCCGACCACCAGCCGACCGGGCGCCATCATGTCGATGGTCGCCAGCGCACGTGCGGTCGTCACAGGACTGCGGACGGACATGATCAACACGCTCGTCCCGAACTTCAGCTTCTCTGTACGGCCGACTGTAATCGCCATACCCACGAGAGGATCCATCCGCCATGCGGATCCGACGATGCGGTCGGAGAACCACACCGAGTCCCAGTCGAGTTCTTCAAGCGTGTCGATGTACCGCAGGAAGGTCTCACGACCATCCCGCGCCGCCACGGACGAACCAGATACGCCTATCTTTACTGACATAGTCTCTCGATTTTACGCTGCGGCCTCTCAGATCAGAAGGGCATGGCCCTTTTAACAACAAAGTGCCTCGTCCGCATGCGGACGAGGCACCCTTCCCTTGCCCCGATTACTCGGGGTGCACTCGCTGCGCCCACCGCGTGACCCTCGCAGGTCTCGCGTATCGCGAGCAGTCCCACTCGACCTAGCGGGGACTCCTAACGACGGGCAGCGGGTGACGCAACAGTGCTAGGTAATGAACTTATCACTATATGATCACCCCCTTTCTACGGCATATGGCCGCATAACCATCTTAAGCACACCGATCCGCCGCTGCCAAGTCCCCCAACACGCAATTTCGGGAATCTTGGTATGAACCGGGAGATACACCGCCCGACTGAAGGGTGTGCTGGAAGAGGTCCCGGGGGGAGAGGTCCTTTGATTTCGTTCGGCCCGGACTCAGGATGACCCTAGTTGGTGGTGGTGCGCGTGGCGGGGCGTGGCGACACCCCATGCCTGGCGAGAAAGTGGGCAGGGAACGCTCGAAACGCTGGCTAACTCGGCGTATGCTCGCGCCACCATCGCTCGACAGAAAAGGCGAACTTACATGCAACTCGAAAACAAGCACACCATCGTCACCGGCGCAGGCCGCAACATCGGCGCGGGCATCGCGGTACGCTTCGCCAGCGAGGGTGCGAAGGTCGCGGTCGTCGACATTCTCGAAGAGCGGACGGTCGCTGTCGCCAATGAGATCAACAGCATCATGCCTGGGGCCGCCCTCCCCATCCGGTGCGACGTTACCAACGGCGATGATGTTCAAGCCATGGTCGCGAAGGTAGTCGCCGAGTGGGGCCACGTCGACACTCTCGTCAACAACGTCGGCGTCGTCGACCGTAGGGACATCCTCCACACGCCGGAGAGCGAGTGGAATCGAGTCATCGCAATCTCGTTGACCAGCGTGTTCCTCGTCAGTAAGTACGTCGCGCAGAGCATGGTCGACCATGGCCAAGGGGGTCGGCTCATCAACATATCGTCCACATCGGGACACCAGGGACAGCCGAACGCAACCGCGTACCCGGCCGCGAAGGCGGGTGCGCTACACCTTGCGCGATCGCTGGCCATCCAGCTCGCGCCGCACAACATCAGGGTGAATTCGATCACGCCGAATCGGGTACTGACGGAAGCCGAGCCAGGCGCGCCCAGCCGGCCGACAAGCGTCGCCAATCTCATCGGCAGGCAAATCACCCCGGAGGACATCGCGGGGGCATGCGTTTACTTGGCAGGACCAGATGGTGAGTCGTTAACAGGTGCGGACATCTTCGTCGACGGTGGAGTCCTGGCTGGCTAGAGCGCATTCACCGCGAGTTCACGCCCGCAGGCGATGACGCCATGCCGTGTTCCCGGCGAGGCTCTACGTTTGCCTACCAAAACATCGTGGGTCCGCGTCCAGAGGAGGATCGGTCACGGCGAAACGTACGGCCGTCATCATCATCGTCGCATTGCGGGCCGCCAAGGTCCTGCAGAAGGGCTACCCCATCGAGGGTATGACCGCGTACAAGAACCACATGAGCGATTACTGGTACTCCTCGCCGGGCCGCGACTGATGATAGGGCAGTGGGCCGCCTATGCCAGGTTCGGTAGCCAACCCCAAGGAAACGGACCGTAGTCGACCGCGTGCTGTTCGCCGCCCTTGAACGTGAGCACCGGCTGGAGCGCCGTGTCACCGGCGAGCGACACGCCCAGGGCGTCGTCGTAGCTCCACCGGCCCTGCTCAATCGACATGATTGCGATGTCAGCGGTCGTCCCCTCAGCAAGCGTGCCCAATTCATTTTGCATGCCAATGAACCCAGCCGGAACAAACGTGCTCATCTTGATAACGTCGTTCAGTGAGAAGCCGAGCGCCAGGAACTTGCTCATCACGTGGGTCATCGACTTCACCACCGTGAGCCGTCCCGGCTTGGTGATGTCAGTGCTGATGCTGTCGGGCAGGATCCCTTGCTCCATCATGCGCTTCGCGACCTCAAAGCTCATGTTCATGCGCCCATGCGCCGGATCGAAACCAACGCCACGCACGCGAGCATCGACGAGCTCCGGCAACACGTTGCGGTTGCCGTCGAGTACCTTGCCGGGAGCGCCGGTGTAGAGATGGGTGATCAGATCATCCGCCTGGAGCAATGGCAACAGTTGCGCCGTGATCGTCGGATCAACATTCCACTGCGGGTCGCCGATGTGCACCATGAGCCGCACGCCGGCCTCCCGAGCCGCCCTGATCGCCGCGTGGATGTAGTCAATGCCCATCGTCTCCAGCGCGGGACCACACGCCCTGATCTTGACCCCGATAATCTCGCCCTTGTAGCGATTGGCCACCTCGATGGTGTCGTTCACGTCCACGTCGTTAGCGTCCCGCGCCTCCGGGCTCACGGCCAGGCCGGTCTTCGCGATGTGGATGTTCGATAGCACTCGCGTTTTTGCGGTCTGCACGATGCTATGGTGGAATCCGTCGTAGTTCGCGGATCCGGCGCTACCGCCATCAACCAACGTCGTCACGCCAGAGCGCACGCCCGCCAGGTCAGGGTCCAGCCCGTTGCCGACGCCGTGCTCGAAGATGTGGGCGTGGATGTCAATCAGCCCCGCAGTCACGATTCGGCCCCGGGCATCGATGCTACGTTCGCCCTCTGACGCGTCGATGCCCGCCGCGACCTTGGCGATCTTGCCGTCCGTAATCGCCACGTCCAGTTGGGCATCCACGCCCCGACCTGGATCAATGACCCTACCACCAGTGATGACGATGTCGTACGGCATGAAATCTCCTTGGTTCGAAATGGCGTTCAAAGTGGAGCTCGAATGGCCCACGAAATTGCGGCGATTCTAGCTCAGCCTACAATCCCTCATAGAGTAGGCGTCGGTGCGGGCTCCTAGATGAACACGTGAACCCGATGGTAGCCCGTCGCACCGGACGGCTGATTGCCCTGCTTCTGCGCGGTGGGGGTCACGCCCGCTCCATCGGTTGCCCTGACGAGAATGTGAGAGTCGCTCGGCATCACGCCAGGCCAATCCAACCGCCAGATCACCCAGGTGAATTCCCACAGCGGCGCGGCGAACTTCGCGTCTCTCCAGAAGGTCCAGACGCGATCCACCCTAGCACAGCCGACCGCTGATCCCGGATCACGCGCTCCAGCTTGCCGCGACGAGGCCCGCAATCGCGATGGTACAGTCCCGCGAGCACCCTCATCCTCGCGACCCGAATGCCGCACCCCATGCACTCCAGTCCCCAGAGCCTGCGATTGTCGGTACGCTCGGGTGCGTTCGATGGGCCAGCGCGCGCCGTCGCCCGAGGCTCCACACCCAAACGCACCGCCCATTCACGCCATCGGCGACCATGTGGCGCACCCCGCCGCACCCCCGCGGCGATGTGCGCCACCTCGTGCCGCAGCGTGTCTTGAGCCTGGGTTTCGTCCAGCCAAGCGGAGAGGCGGATGGTATTCCCGCCTGGATACGCTCGTCCGAGCAGTCGGAGCATTCGTGTCGACCATTCCAACCGGGGCGTTGGCTTGATGCCGTGTGTCACACACAAGCTCTGCAGTAGGGCGCCGACGGCAGCGCGCAATTCGGGGGAAGCGGGAGCTCCAGCGGCCCGAGTTGGCGCTTCGTTCATAGCGGCTTCGCCGCGAGGCCCGGATTCGGCTGACGGTCGTCGCCCGCCACGGCCAACGACTCCCGGGAGGGGCAGCGCCCGCTCAGCACGCAAGCGTTGCACAGCGGCCGCAACGCCTTGCACACGCGCCGCCCGTGGGTGATGAGGTACACGTGGAACGAGAAGACCCGCTCGGGAGAGATGGAGCCCTCAAGGATGTCGTGGGCTTCGTCGGCGGTGATCTTCGGCCCGATCAACGCAAGCCGACGCGATACCCGGAAGATGTGCGTATCCACTGCCATTGCCGGCATGCCGAGCGCGAAAGACAGCACCACACCTGTCGTCTTGGGGCCAACGCCCGGCAGCGTTTGTAGCCACGTCTTCGCCTCGGTCAATGGCATCTCCGCGAGGAACGAGATGTCGTAGTCACCAGTACGTTCCTTCACGGACGTCAGCACTGCCTGAATCCGGGGCGCCTTCTGCTGCGCTAATCCACCATGGCGAATCGTTGCCGTCAGCAGATCGGTTGGCGCATCCACAACCTCTTGCCACGAGGGGAATCGCTCCCTAAGCGAGTCGTAGGCTCTCCCGGCGTTAAGGTCGGACGTGTGCTGCGAAAGGATCGTCCACACGAGTTCCGATATGGCATCGAGACGCGGCCGATGCTCAACTTCACCCATCGCATCAGCGAGCAGATCAAACACTGCTTCGGACGTGTAGGGAACGATGCCGCGAACGCTGCGCGGCTGGAGCACCTTGCGCCGCCGCGCGGTGCGCCTCACGCCACTAGCGGCCATCACTGATGCCCTTCAGATGGTCGATGTCGTTGTGGACTCGGAGCGTGATCTCGCCGCCAGCGATCTCAAAGATGTTGATCGAAGCGTTGGAAGTTATCAGATCCGGCCGGTTGTGGTGCGAATCGTCTAACCCGAGCGCTAGCGACGCCGCAACCCGGACGGGTGAGTCATGGGTGGAGGCGAGGACGGTGCCCGAAGGATGATGCGCATAGAGTTCCGTGATGAACCGGGAGATCCGGCGGCGGAGGTCCGCAAGGCTTTCGCCGCCCTTGAAATGAACGGTCTCAGGATGATCCCGCCATTGCTCGATCAGGCCGGGGCTCTCGCGCTGGAAATCAGCCAGGAAGGCGCCCGAGAGAGCGCCATAGTCGAGGTCTCGCAAGAGATGGCGCTGGCGAACCTTTGCCCCATGTACCCGCGCAACGGCCATCGCGGTCTGTCGGGCGCGCAAGGTGTTGCTCGCATAGATCCCGTCGATGGGTTCGCCCCGAAGACGTTCGGCGAGCGCAAGCGCCTGGGCACGGCCAAGCTCATCAAGGGCGCCGCCACCCTGCACACGCCCTTCTGCATTCCAGGTGGTACGGGCGTGGCGGACGAGAAGAAGTCGGAGCATGGGGCAGGATTCTAGCAGGGCCACAGCCCCAGGGCACATGCAGCCAGGAACGTCCTAAGTCATATATTCACGGACGGTTTCGCCATAGCGGTCGTCAAACGCGTCCACTCGATTCTGAAAGAACGCGGCATATTCGTCCGAGCTCAGCTTATCGGTCGTCATGATGAGTGCGTCCTCGCCGTTGTCGGAATAGTAGCGTCGACGCAGTCCAACCTCGTTGAAACCGTACTTACGATAAAGAGCAATCGCAGGCTCATTGGACACTCGGGCCTCCAGGGTGACCACCTGGCAATCCCGGCGTATCGCCATTTCGACCGAACCGATGAGCAGCAACTCGCCAAGCCCTTTGCGCTTATACGCTTCCCGGACGGCGATCGACACGATGTGCGCCTCACCCGCCATGTACCACAGCCCTACGAAGCCCACGAGCAACTGCCGTTGGACCGGCTCCAGCGGCTTGTTGCGCCGGCCAAACAGCCCGAGCAAACCCTTCTTGCCAGGCGGCGGTTGAACCGTGATGAACTCATCATCGCGAACGCAGACGGCGTACTCAGCGGTGCGATTCTTCAACTCGCGCCGATACGACGTCGGGGGCAACAGGGTCGGGAACGCCTCGCGTTCCATGGTAGCGACCTGGTCCAAATCACCTTCATCCATGGGCCTCAGCGCATAGGGTAATACTGACTGTCCGCGCACCAATCATCCTCACGAAAATATGGACGAATTCTACCACTCACGCCCAGAGGAACCTCTACACGTGAGCGCAGCATGGACGAAATCGCTTAGCAGCGGTATATTGAATTCGTGCGTCATCGTCGGGGCGAGGCGTGCTGTCCCTCTCTTTTTATGCACATACTCTGGCGAATTTCGAAACTTGCGGCCCAAGACAAATGGCGCATGCTGGGCGCCTGGAGCGCGCTGCTTCTCTCAACCGCCTTCTTCCTAACCGTGCCGAAACTGATAGGGCGATCGATTGACCAAGCTCTCGGAGCGGACGGTGGCCCTCCGGCCTCGACCAACGAATTGATTGTGCTTGGATTGATTCTCATCGGAGTCTTCGTCGGCAGGGGAATGTTCAATTTCGCCAACCTCTACCTTGCGGAATCGCTGTCGCAGCGAACTTCCTACAAGATCCGCAATCTGATTTACAACAAGCTGCAACACCTGAGCTTCGCTTTCCATGACCACGAGCACACGGGCAACCTGATGTCGAAATCCACGGTGGACGTAGAGATGGTGCGCAATTTTGTGCAGATGGGCCTCGTGCGATCTGGCCAGATCTTTCTATTGGTGATCGGGGCGGGCGCTCTCATGCTGGTGACCGACTGGAAGTTGGGGCTCCTTTCGATCGCTTTCGTGCCTGTCATTGCTTTCCGCGCCATCATCATCTCCACACGGATGCGCCGCATCTGGATGCACGCGCAGGTGGAGATGGGGCATATGACCACCGTGCTCCAAGAGAACCTGGAGGGTCAGCGCGTGGTGAAAGCCTTCGGCGCCGAACGCCACGAAGAAGCGAAGTTCAAGGCCAAAAACACCGATGTCTACGACTGGACACTGCACGCCCGCCGGATGCAGGCGCTGAACTCGTCGGTCATGCAGATCATCTTCTGGGCTTCCACGGGAATCATCCTGTGGGTTGGTGGCCGCGCCGTCATCGAGGGTCGTATCTCACTCGGCGAGATGACTCAGTTCCTCTTCTACATTAGCCTGCTGGTCCAGCCCGTCCGGATGGTCGGCATGCTGGTCAACAATTACGCAAGGGCCATCTCCGCTGGTGAACGAATCTACGAGATCCTGGATACGCCGTCGCCCGTGAGGGAGCAGCCCGAGGCCATGCCCCTGGAAAACGTTCAGGGCCACGTCCGCTTTGACCACGCGAGTTTCTCCTACCGCGGCAAACCTGCGATCGACGACGTGTCGCTTGACGTTCATCCTGGCCAGGTCGTGGCCCTCATGGGGGCCCCGGGGGCGGGGAAATCGACACTCGTCAGCCTCCTCGCGCGGTTCTACGACCTCGACAGTGGTTGCATCTCAATCGACGGCGTTGACGTTCGGGATGCGACGTTGCCATCTGTCCGCAACGCAGTGGGCATCGTGCAACAGGACGTGTTCCTCTTCAGCGCGTCCGTCCGCGACAACATCGCGTATGGCAAGCGGGATGCATCCATCGACGAAGTGATGGCCGCGGCTAAGACAGCGCAGTTGCACGACGAAATCATGGCCCTTGCCGAAGGCTACGAAACCGTTGTGGGAGAGCGTGGCACCACGCTCTCCGGCGGCCAGCGGCAGCGGCTCTCGATTGCGCGAACGCTAATCCTAGACCCGCCGGTGCTCGTGCTCGACGACTCCACAGCAAGCGTTGACGCCGGCACGGAGTCGCGCATCCAACAGGCCATTGGAGAGGTCGTGAAGGGCAGGACGACGTTCATCATCGCCCATCGTCTCTCGTCCATCCAGCACGCCGAAACTATCGTCGTGCTCGACGGCGGCAAGATAGCCGAGATGGGCACGCCAGCGGAGCTTGCGGCGTCTGGGGGGTTGTTCACGCATGTGTCCGAGCTGCAGTACGCCACAAACCTCAACGGCCACGCAGCCGCGAACCCCACTCCCCAACGCGGAGGTACCCGCGCATGATGGGAGGAATCGGAGGTGGCGGGCAGTACACCCGCTCGTCCCAGGTCGGAGATATCGACCAGGACAGTACGAAGCTCTACGACAGCTCCGTCGTTACACGACTGGCATCCTATGTAACGCCGTACAAGGCCAAAGTACTACTGGCGATCTTGGGCGTCGTGATTTATACATCCGCTACCGTCGCCATCCCCTGGCTGATCGGGCGAGCCACCGACGACGCCATTCTGAATCGCAGCACTTCCACGCTCAATGTCATCGCCGGAGTCTTCGGCGCGGTCTTGGTCTTCCACTTCTTCTCGAACTGGACGCACCAAGTCTTGCTCTCTCAGGTTGGTCAGAAGGTCATCTTCAACCTGCGCAACGATCTGTTCATACACCTGCAGCGCTTACCAATGTCGTTCCACAACCGGAACAAGGTCGGCTCGGTGATGTCGCGAGCCCAGAACGATGTCTACCAACTCCAAGAGTTCCTAGACATCATGGTGACATCGCTAGGTGACCTGCTGAGCCTGACGGGCATAGTTGCCATCATGTTGCTCATCAACTGGCAGCTCACGCTCGTGTCACTGGCCTCGCTGCCCGTACTCATCGTCATCATCTACTTCTGGCAGCGGGCCGCAAAGCCCGCATTCTTCCGGGTACGCGTGGCGGTATCCAGTGTCAACTCCTCACTAGCCGAGAATCTTTCCGGGGTTCGCGTGGTTCAGAGCATGAACCGCCAGGCCAAGAACATGGAGAACTTCAACGAACTGAATCAGCACAACTTGGACTCCAATCTCACGGCGGCGCGGCTCTCCGCATCGCTCATGCCGACGGTCGAGATCTTCATGTCGTTTGGCCTAGCTGCCGCCATCGTTATCGGCGGTACGCAAATCGCGAGTGGCGAACTCGGTGCTGGCATCGTCATCTCGTTCAGCCTGTGGATCCAACGATTCTTCGACCCTATCCGAAGTATGACGCAGCAGTTCACGCAACTCCAACGCGCGATGGCCTCCGGGGCCCGCATTTTTGATTTGCTGGACGTCAAGCCCGACCTCACCGATTTCGATGACGCCATCGAACTTCCCGAAATCGAAGGCGCAGTGCGCTACAGCAACGTCAGCTTCGCCTACGACGAAGGCAAGCCGGTGCTCGAAGGTATCGATCTCGATATCCAGCCGGGCCAGACCGTCGCTATCGTGGGTCGTACGGGCGCAGGCAAGACGACGATGGTCGCCCTGTTGTCCAGGTTCTTTGATGTCACCAGTGGCAGCTTGACCATCGATGGTCATGACGTGCGCGGGGTCACGCGCAACTCGCTCGCGCGGCAGATGGGGATCGTGCTTCAGGAGCCGTTCCAGTTCTCCGGGACCATCAGGGAGAACATTCGCTACAACCACGCGGAGGCGACGGACGAAGCGATTATCCGGTCATCGAAAGCCGTTGGCATCCACGACTACATCGCCAGCCTCCCGGACGGTTACGACGCCATTATGGAGGAGCGCGGCGGCAACATGAGCTTAGGTCAACGCCAGCTCGTGAGCTTCGCCCGGGCGCTCGTGGCCAACCCACGCGTGCTCATACTCGACGAGGCCACCGCGAATGTCGACACGCAGACGGAGCAACTGATCCAAGAGGCGATCGGCACACTCCTCGCAGGCCGTACGGCGGTTGTCATAGCCCACCGACTGTCGACCATCCGCAACGCTGACAACATCGTGGTGATGGACAAGGGCCAGATCGCCGAGATGGGCACTCACGATGAACTCATCGCCCTCGGCGGCATGTACGCCAAACAGTATGAGCTTCACCAGGCGCTTGCGGCATCAGGAGTCCAGCGCATCGACGCGCCGGACAACGAATTCGACGACGACATCGTCGGAGGCGGCGAAGCAGCTGTCGACGTGGCGACTCAACCGAACAGCTAACACCGTTTTGTCTCAGATGTGGTCACAAACGATCGACTGTCTGCTTAGACCGGCGGTGTGAGCTCAACGCCCAGCGTCTGCTCTGCCCAATGCGCAGCGCCCAGCAGGCGCGCCTCATGGAACGGGCCACATGCGAACTGGGCACCGAGCGGGAGGTCGTTCCCAGAGAGACCGACGGGAATCGTGATGCTCGGGAAGCCCGTGAAGCTCCACGGACTCTGGAACCGCGTGTCCCCGGTCTGCGTGAGGTCTCCCGGCGCAGGACCTGACACCGTTGGCATCAGCAGAACGTCGACTTGAGCGAGCGTTGCGCGGGCACGTTCCTGCATCTCGCGCCGGTAGTTCATGGCCGTGACATAGTCGGTGGCGCTGTAGCCGAAGCCCTTGCGGATGTAGTCCGCCACCTTCGGGCCGTACTCCGCCTCGTGATCCTTGAACATCGATGCATGGAAGTGGCCAATCTCCGTCTGCTGCATAGTCCGGTGGCACTCGTAGCCATAGCCAAAATCGATGCCCAGATCGACTTCATCGACCGTTGCGCCCCCGTACGCCAGCTTCTGCGCGACCTCTTCGATGATCAGGCGCGTCTCGGCGTCTGACTCTTCGGAGAACCAGCCTCGGATCAACCCGATGCGAGGGGCCTCAGCGTTCCGCATCGCGCCAAGGTAGTCATCGACCGGGGCGAGGGCGCAGTCAGGGTCGGCGGGGTCATATCCGGCGAGCACGGACAGCAGCGTGGCGGCATCTGAAACGCTTCGCGCTAGCACGCCGACGTGGTCAAACGATTGTGCGTGGGGGATAACGCCCAGCCTGCTAATCCGGCCAAACGTTGGCTTGAAGCCCACGACACCGTTGTAGGAGGCTGGTCGTAGGATCGAGCCGACGGTCTGCGAGCCGAACGCCCATGGCACCATACGGGATGCGACAGCTACTCCGGAGCCTGTACTCGACCCGCCGGCGGTGTGCTCAACGTTCCACGGGTTCTTGCTGGGTGCCGGGTCGCCCGCAGCGAATTCAGTGGTGTGGGCCTTGCCCATCAGCACTGCGCCCGCGCGCTTCACGATAGCAACCGGTGACGAATCCTGCTCGGGCACCCGATCAGTCCACATTTTAGAACCAGCCGCTGTCCGAATCCCTGCCGTGTCGAAGATGTCCTTCGCGCCGTACGGGATGCCGTGGAGTGGGCTCTTGGGGCCGGAAGTGGCGATCTCTCGTTCAGCTTGGCGAGCTGATTCCAAAGCGAGCTCAGGCGTAAGCGTCGCCCAAGCGAGCAACTTTGGGTCGAGTTCTTCGATGCGCGCGAGGCACGACCCAACCAACTCTACGGGAGAGAGGTCTCTCGTGCGAATCGCGTCCGCAGCCTGCGTCAGGGACAGTTCGTAAGGGTGCGACATGGCTCACTCCAGCCGTGGGAGTTAGCGGGTGCGCTTGGTGAAGCCGAACCGGATCTTGAGACCATTGCGCTTTGGCTCCACTTGGTTCACTCGCGCGACGAACTCGGCAGTCGTCTCTTGCTTCTTTTCCTTCTTAACGGGCTTCGAGGCGGCCATGAGTCTCCCTCAGATCCAAACTTCGCTCAGTATACCAGGAAGGGAGCCACAGTCACGCGAAGGCCCTCGCGGCAGCGGGTCTCACGGCCGTTGGAGGGGTCTTAGATATGGCCTGCGTCGTTCCAAGTCATCAACGCAGGCGCCCCACCATCTTGAAGTACGATCGAGATGCTGGCAGGGAGTAGGCCCCGGAGCTGCCAGAACGTATCTTCAGGCAAGCCCAGAATGTTCACCGCCAACGCCCGGAGCGAGCCTCCGTGCGCGACTATCAACACGTCGTCGTTCGCGTGCCGCTCACTCAACATGCTCGCGAACCTCCCGGTGCGAGCCAACACCTGGCGGAAAGATTCGCCTTTCGGCGGTGCAAAGTCGAGATCACGAACGAACTTGCGGTCGCCCATGCGTCCGTCCATGTCGCGGATCTCAGACCACGTCATCCCCTCGAAAAGGCCGTATGCCACTTCACGGAGGTCAGCATGCGTCTCGACCTCAGGAGGCTGCGCCGATTGTGCACCAAGGATGATCCGTGCGGTTTCCTGGGTGCGCCCTAGGTCACTGGCATAAACCGCAGCAAACCGCACGTCTGCGAGGCGGCGACCCGTTAGGGCAGCCTCACGACGCCCTGTCTCATGCAGAGGGATGTCAGACTGCCCCTGGATCCGCTCTTCAGCGTTCCAGTGAGTCTCACCGTGGCGTACGAGGTACCAGCGAGCCATGCGCGATCAGTTCGTCGGGCGTGGCGGGGGGCCAAAGTTCTCGGTTACCGCATCTTCGCCAGACCACCAATCGGTGATCGAATCCAGCTCGGTGCGCTCCTCCGCCGTCAGCCGCCAGTCGGCACCGGAAGCATTCGCGGCGACGTGCTCGGGCTTATCAAACCCGCACAGCGTGACTCCAACCTCAGGGTGCGAGAGAACCCACGCCAGCGCCAACTCAACCACGGTGTGCCCGTGTTCACCGGCGAACGACTCAAGTTTCAGCACTAGGTCGTCGACCCGCCCAGACCGCAAACGTGTGACGATGCCGGTCGGAACCTTGTCCGCGCGGCTCCCGGCAGGCGGTGCTTCGCCCGGTCGGTAGGTCCCAGTTAGCCATCCCCCACCCAGCGGGAAATAGGGGATTAGCGAGACCTCGTACTTGCGGCAGAACGGGAGCAGCTCCAGCTCAACATGTCGGTATAGGAGGCTGAAGTGGTTCTGGGTGGACTGGAAGCGAGCGAGGCCCTTTGCTTCCGCAGTCACCACCTGCTCGTGGATCCTCCAGGACGCGGTATTACAGTTGCCTATGTAGCGGACCTTGCCCTGGTCAACCAGCTCGTTCAGCGGCCCCATAAGCTCTTCGTGCGGCAGGTCAGGCGTCGCATAGTGCACCTGAAAGAGGTCGATGTGGTCCGTCTTGAGCTTGCGGAGGGCCTCCTCGCAGCGCGCGAAGATACGCTCCCGTGGCGTCTGTCCGTCTAGGTTCTTCAGGTTGAACTTCGTCGAGAGGTAGATTGCATCACGCTTGCCTTCAAGCGCCACGCCCAGCAGGTCCTCGCTCTGCCCTTGTCCATAAACGTCAGACGTATCGAAGAAGTTGATGCCATGCTCCAACGCGGCGTTGATGACCGCAGTTGTCTCATCCTGACCGAGCAACGGTGGGCCAAATGGGTAGCCCCCGACGCCGATGGCGGAAACGCGCATGTCCGTCTGACCAAGCTGCCGGTACTCCATGGTTACTCTCCACTCGTTGACCCTGGGAATACCAGGGACTTGATAACGACCGGCACCGACCCCGACGAGGGCAGGATCTCTCCGATATCAATATAGTCGAACTCCCGCAAGTCGATCCCGTCGATCGAAACCACCGGCTCGCCAACTTTGAGCTCTTCGCGTAGGTGCAAGCCGATCAGGCCCCCTACATCGCCGTCGCTGACCAGCACCAGCGGATTCCCCCTAGCTAGGTTCGCTTTGAGTGCGAGGATCAGTCCTTTGCAGAACGCGTCCAATCGCCAAAAGGTGGCGGAACCACCCCAGTGGAATCCGATCGCGATGGGGTCATCGGAATCTAGGAGGTCCAAACGGGTCATCCCTGTCTGCACGGCTTGCGCGATTACGTCGGGATCAAGCTCATCCAACTCCAGGTCGAACTCAGGGGCGACCACGGGGATGTTGCGAATGGGAACGATGTCCTCGGGCGCAACGAAAATAGTGCTACCAGAAACTTGGACCGTGTACTGGGATGCGCCAATCACGGTCGCGCGGATGCCAGCCTCAGGAACCATGAGCATGGCACCCAACTCCCCGATTCGAGCCTTGATCTTGCGGCCGAGCACTGCGCCCAAGTCACCGAACGAACGTTGCTCATGGCCGTAGATGAATTCAGATACGCCACCCGAGAAGATCACGGAATCGACCTTGCCTCTGTACTCCAGCGGCGGTAAGCGCAGTAGCGACTTGGCTTCATCAGTCATGTCCTGGAGCAGCACGACTTCCACGAGCTTGTCGATCATGTGGTCCGCGATGGTCTCCATCTCGCTCTCTGAGAGCAGGCCGTCGAGCTGGACGTTGAGGCCGGCCTTGTTAGCGAAGAAGCGACCCGCCTCCTCGATCCGCGTGATGACGCCACGTTCGTCCGTCGCAAGCAAGCGTGCGCCCACGTCAATCGCGGTCACCTCCAGCACCTTGCCCGCTTGGCAGATAGCCACCTTGCACGTGCCGCCACCGATGTCGATGTTCATCACGGTGTCAGCGCGCGCCCTGCCCGATTGGCCCACGGCTCCCGAGCCGTGGGCTGCCATCGTTGCTTCCAGGCCATCCCCTGCGCTAACGGCAACGAACTTGCCTGCCTCCTGCGCGAACAACTCACCGATGGCGCGCGCATTGCTGCGCCGTACGGCTACGCCCGTGAGGATCAGCGCGCCCGTATCCACCGCGCTCCGCTGCAACTTCGCCTCGTTGTACTGACGATCAATGAACTTACCGAGCGCGTCAGCGTCAATGGTCGTGCCGTCGTCGACGTAGGGAGTCAGGAGGATCTCGGACTCGCGAAGCACCGTCCGTCTAACGATCACGTATCGTGTGTTCTGGCGCTCAAGCTCCAGTTTGGAGAAAACGAGGTGTGACGTTGAAGACCCGATATCCACACCAACGCTGGTCAGCTGGATCTCGTCTTCTTCGGTGATGTGTCGTCCGGCGCCGGAGAATCCGGCCTGTTCATGCGTTTGTGTCATCGTCATTCACGAACACCTAGATCCATATCGAACCTGATGCCCTCTTTCGCTAGCGATGCTGAATACGGGGCAACCTGAGTTTAGGTACGCCTCACCAGCAGTGCAACCGAGTGCGGCTGGTGGGTCGTGATTACGTGCACCAGCGCTAGTTCGCCCTCATTCCCGACATACTCAGCCGCGCGCTGGATGGCAGGCTGCACGTCTTCAGCTTTCTCAATCAGCCCGTCAGAGTGGACGCCAAAACCCCGTGCCCCGGTCGCGAAGTCCACGTTGGGAGTATTGGTGTCGATGCCCAGGGCTTGCAGCATATCGACGACAACGTCAGAACCGCATCCTGCGCTGCGGTTCTGCGGTCAACCGGTTGTGAGATTCTCCACGGATCGATTGGTGGTGCGGGCGGGGTTCTACATCGCGGGCTTGAATCGCGCGGCTAGGCGATTACATCGCAAAGGGCCGCCCCTCTCGGAGCGGCCCGCAGAAGTACTAGGTGACGGCTAACTACTCGAGAATCGCCTCGACGCTGAGCTCGACGTTACCCTTGAGCGCGCTGGAGATCGGGCACCCGTCCTTGGCGGCTTCAGCGGCGGCGGAGAAACCTGCGGCATCGAGACCCGGGACCTGACCCACGACCTTGAGCGCGCTGGAGGCAATCTTCCACCCACCGTCGATCTTGTCGAACGTTACCGTAGCGTCAACCTCAAGCTTGGAGGGCGGGGTGCCGCCACCGCCGAGCCCTGCTGAAAGCGCCATGGAGAAGCATGACGCGTGGGCTGAGGCGACCAACTCTTCCGGGCTGGTCTTGCCGCCGGACTGCTCAGTCCGGGCGACCCATGAAACGGGGAGCTCGGAGAATGCGTTGGATGAGGTGGCGCTGACCACTCCACTACCTTCGGTGAGGCTTCCTGACCATGTTGCGTGTGCTGTACGAATCGCTGCCATATGAAATCTCCTCGGAATGGTGATGAACCGGCAGGGGCCGGTGAAATAGAAATGCCCCCGCCTTGCGGGGCGGGGGCATTGTATCGGTTGAGGTCTAGTGGCCTACGCTGTGACCATGGTGTAAGCAGGGTTGCGCATCACCCGCCCGGGGAGAGCGCCGCTGTGCACGCCGTTCTCCAGCAATATCTGACCGTTGACGATGGTGAAATCCACCCCAGTTGCGCGTTGGGCCAAGCGCATCATCCCCGCAGGGAGGTCGTGGACCTCCTCGGGCTCCTCCGCGGCGATGGTCGCCAGGTCGAAGATGGTGATATCCGCAGCCATCCCCTGCCACAGCAAACCACGGTCGTGCATGCCGTACAGCGATGCCTGCATGAACGTCAGCTTGCGGATCGCCTCCTCAAGCGTGAGCACTCCCTCGTCGCGAACCCAGTGGCCGAGGACGATGCTGGAGTAACCGTACCCCGCCTCGAAAACAACGTGAGCACCCGCGTCCGACAAACCGATGACCGTGTACGGGCTCTGCAACATCGTGGCCATGGCTCCGTCGTCACCACCAGACTGGGAGTTACGGAAGCTCGTGTTCAGGTCTTCTTCGATCGCCAGGTCCAGAAGCGCGTCCACCGGGTGCTTACCCTGCGCCTCCGCGATTGCCGCGATGCTCTTGCCTTGTAAGTCCTTGTTCTGTTCCAGCGCCGTGCGCGTCACGAACACGCGATCCCACATGATGCCGAACGCCGTCGGAGGCAGGTCGATGCCCTCTGACTCGCTGCGCATCTTCTCCCGGTTCGCCGGATCATTGAACGCCGCTACCTTCTCCGTCGGCTCCAACAGCATCAGCGGTTGCCACGTAGGCAGCCGATCGAATATCTGACCGTTACGCATCGTGAATCGAACCGCCTGGGGGCGTGGGTTGATGACCGGGTAAACCTGCCGCCCTTCGCGTACACGTTCTTCGACGATGTCCAGGTGCTCACGCCACTGGTTGGGCACGTTCTGGTTGTACGTGATCTGGTTGTAGACCACCGGGCGTCCACTGATATCGCCCATCTTGGTGGCGAAGCCTTCTCTGATCTCATGTGGGTACGCGGATCCGCATTGCAGAACACCCGAGGACAGCCCTTGAAGCGCGGAGCAGAGCGCGTATATCTCTTCGAAGGGCGCAACGATGCCCGGTATCTTACGACCCAGCAGGTCCAGGTGCCCACGGTTACGGTCGAACGACAATCCGACCGCCCCTGAGCGGATGCCGTCGCGCACGATGGCCTTCATGGCCTCGATCTCTTCATCGGTGGCCTGCTCCCGCTCGCGTGCGTCGTCGCCCATGACGTACTGGCGAATCGCGGAATGGCCCATCATCACGCCGACGTTGACCCCGAGCTGGCGGTCGATCTTGTCCAGGTACTCGGGGAACGTCTCCCAGTCCCACTCGACACCCGCATTGAGGCTCTCCATCGGGATGGCCTCCACGCGCGACAGCATCATGGCGAGGCTTTCGTGGTCGTCGGGGCGCACCGGAGCGAGGCCCAACGAGCAGTTGCCGAAAATAACCGTCGTCACTCCATGATGCGGTGAGTACGTGCACAGCGGGTCCCACGTGACCTGCGCGTCGAAGTGGCAGTGGTTATCGATGAATCCGGGAGCCACCACGCGCCCCTCGGCGTTGATCACACGCTCGGCAGGCCCGTGCAATCGACCCACCTCTGCAATCTTCCCGTCCTTGATGCCTACGTCGCCGTAATAGGCGGGCATCCCTGACCCATCTACAATCATGCCGCCCTTGATAAGTAGGTCGTACATCGCTGTTTCCTCTCTGAAGTAACGAAAGTGTTAGCACCGTAGGCCGCATCCTACGGTGTGTCAAGAACGCCCGAGTGCGTCCTGTCTGCGGGCTTCCGCGCGTGTGTCTCGTCCAAGCATGGCCATCAAGCCCGCCGCGACCACCAGCGCGGCGACGACCGTAACGAACCCTGTTTTGAATCCGTGGGCGTCGGCGATCGTTCCAATAACCAGTGGGCCGGTGATCTGGCCCACGTTGGTGAACAACAGCCACATGCCTAGGAACGCACCACGCTTCTCGGCAGGTGCCTGGTCCATGGCGTAAACCTGCAAAGAGCCTTGCCCGAGCGACTCCGCAAACCCGAAGACCGTGACCGCCAACAATGCCGTGGCCAGGTCCCCCGTGAGTGCCATGAAGTACGTTCCCAGTGCCGTGGCCAAAAGGCCAACAATCAGCGGCCACTTCCGGCCAAAGCGGTCTACCGCCATGCCGCTCGGCACCGAACTCAGCAGTCCGAACAGGCCGGCCACCGCGATCAGGTTCCCAATCTGCATCTGGCTGAGGTCGGCAACAAGCCCAGCCTGCGGAGGGAACAAGGTCCGGAACACGCCGGTGCCCCCGTTGACCAGCCCCAAAGCAACGGTCCCCAGGGCGAGCGACAAGAAGGCGCGGCTCCTGAACATGGACAGATCAGGTATCCGAGATTCACGCTCGCCGGCCGATTTCGGAGACCTGGCTGTAGCTGGTTCCCGCGTTTCCTTAATGAAGAACAACGCGACGAGGATGACCATGAGTTTGGTGAAAGCGATGAAGATGAAGACGTAGCGCAGGCCGAAAACAGCCGCGATCAGCCCTGCCACCGCAGGTCCCGCGAGATTGCCCATGCGGTTCGACACCTGCCGCGCAGCAATCGCTCGTCCCCGCGTACCGGTGCGCGTAGCGTCCGCCATCAGCACGTTTGAGCTCGTCATGTAAATGGCAATACCCGTGCCCGCCACGATCTCGAACGCGAGAAACTGCCAGTACTCCTGGACGAAAAAGTCCCCGGTAAGGGCGACGATGTGCAGTGAAGCGCCCAGCACCACGAACGGACGACGTCCGAAGCGGTCCGTTAGGTACCCCGTGACGGGCCCGATGACGACGCGTGGGAGAGCACTCGCCGATGAGATAAGGGCGACAAGAAAGAACGTTCCACCAATCTCGTAAGCAAAGAGAGGCCGGACGAGCCACAGCCCGCCGGTTCCGAAGCTCCAGAAGAAGAAAGCCGAGAATACCGGCAGGGTTCTCCGGCTTAGAATCTCGCGGATCGCAGACCCGCTATTTGGTGTGCTCAAGTCGGGCGGATGCTAACACGCCAGAGGTCATTTTCCTGGGCGTTCGGCAAACCCCTTGCCTGCGGAGGCCAACTGGCGGGTAAACTTGCGCTCATCGGAGGTGGCCCATGGCGGCATTGATCATCGAAGGACTCGTGTCCAAGACTCGCTCGCTCGACTCAGAAGCGTTGGCTTCGCTGGCCGGGCAGATTCCCGACGTTACCGCACTCACGGCAGACCGCGAAGGCGTGGCCGTCCAACTCGCGTCGGTTCTAGACGACGCAGGTCTCTCCGGCGAGGCGCGGTTCATCACCATCCACGCGGAAGGCAACTATAGCGCGTGTGTTCCTCTGCATGCCGTGAAGGACCACGCCATCTTGATCTATGGGCTGGGCGGCGAGGCCCTACCGCATGACAAGGGGGGGCCCATTCGCTTCTTTATCCCCGACGTTGCGGCCTGCCAGACCGACGAAGTAGACCAATGCGCAAACGTTAAATACGTGGAGCGTATCGTTCTTTCCGCCGAGCCGGGACAAGACACACGACCGAAGACCCGCAAGCAACACGTGGAGATCCACGTAGACGAAAAACCTTAGGAGGCCCACCCCATGGAGGGATTTGAGAAGGTCGCCCAGCGAGGCGACATCGAGGCCGGTAAATTGACTGTCGTAGAAGCTCAAGGTGAAGCGATCGTGGTCACCGAGATCGCAGGCCAGGTGATTGCGTTCTCCAACGTCTGCTCCCACGAGGACTGCGACTTCGTGTTCGAGGGCGAAGGTTCATTGGAAGGTGAAGAGATCACCTGCGATTGTCACGACAGTCACTTCAATGTGCTCGACGGCTCGGTGATGAACCCACCGGCGACGGAACCGATCACCATCTACGCTGTGCAGATCGACGGTGACGATGTGCTGGTAGGCCCTCGCTAGCACCGGGACACGCGACAAGGAAAGGGCAGCGACACTCATCGCTGCCCTTTCCTTA
>CAUZFB010000037.1:0-24192 GCA_963579135.1 Dehalococcoidia bacterium
GATGGGATTTCGACCATGCCCCCCGCAGAGGGGCGCCTCTACACTCCCTGTCCCGGAGGAGAGGGGGCTACGTGGTCCAGAGGTTGGCTGACTGGAGTGTTTCTTTGACGCGCTGGGCGAGGTCGAGGTCGCCGGTGACGTTGCCGTCGCCACGGATGGTCAAGAAAGTGGCGCCTGCTTCGGTCCAGTCGTTGACGCCTTCGAGCCATTCTTCGGGTGATTTACCCGCGACTTCGAGACGGCCTTCCATGGCGACGGCGTTGGGGTCGCGGCCTGCGTCAGCTGCTGCTTGGCGGATGCGGTCGAAAGCGTCGGTTGCGCCGTCGAGCTTGGTGGATAGCCAGCCGTCGCCGATGCGCCCGATGCGGTTGAGGACGGGCTCGCTGGCGCCGCCGAGCCAGATGGGGATGGGCCGCTGGATGGGAGGGGGGACAATGCCGATCTCTCCGTGCTGGTGGAAGCGGCCGTTGTAGGAGACCCATTGCTGGGTCCAGAGTTTGCGCATGAGGTCGATCTGCTCTTCGAGCTTCCTGCCACGCGTGTGGTAGTCGGTGGCGGTGGCGTCGTACTCACGCTGGACGCGGCCGACGCTGACGCCGAGTCGGAGGCGACCTTTGCTGAGGATGTCGATCTCGGCGGCTTGCTTGGAGACGACGACGGCTTGGCGCAGGGGGAGGACGACGACGGCGGTGAGGAGGCCGATGCGCTCGGTAACGCCGGCGAGGAAGGCATAGAGGGTGAGGAGTTCGTGGTGCTCGGTGCGGTGAGTGCGCTCGCCGGTGCCGGGGGGCACGGAGACGATGTGCTCGAAGGTGGTGAGGTGGGCGTATCCGAGGGCTTCCGCCGTTTGGGCCCATTCCTTGATGGCACAGGGGTCGGGGCCGATGGTGCCCGCGGGGAATTGGAGCCCGTATTGCATGGGAGAAGTTTACTCCGGGGTTAGTGCAGGGGGGGGGTGATCGGCCCGTTCGATTCCGTGATCATGGTGACGTTAATTGAGGAGGGAGGAGGTGTACGGGAGGGTGAATGGTGCCTTCGAGTGACTCAGGGCGGGCTCTTCGAGTGCGCTAGTGCTGCGGTTAGGGAACAACAGGCGCTGGTTAGAGGTCGAGGTCGGTTGCTTGGCAGAAGGCGAGGGCTTTTTCGATGTGGGCGGTGGGTTGGAGGCCGTCGTCGCGGATGTCGATGTGGGTGGCGTCGACGCTTTGCCAGCGGGCGACTTCGGTTCGCCATTGGTCGGGCGTTTTGTTTTCAAGGAAGATGCGGCCTTGGACGCCAACGCTGGCGGGGTCTCTGCCGGCTTTGCTGGCAAATGCGCGGATCGTGGCGACTTGCTGTTCAAGGCGGTCGTGGCGGGCGGTTGCGAGCCAGCCGTCGCCGATGCGTCCGACGCGCTCGAGGACGGCGTCGCTGCTGCCGCCAAGCCAGACGGGGATGGGACGCTGGATGGGGGTGATGCCGAGGGCGGCGCCTGTGATGTTGTGGTAGGTGCCGTGGTACTCCGCCCAGTCGTTGGTCCAGAGGGCACGCATGAGGGTGATCTGTTCCTCGATAATCCTGCCACGGTGGCGGAAGTCGGCGCCAAGGGCGTCGTATTCAGGGGTGAGGCTGCCGACGCCGACGCCCGCACGCATGCGGCCGTTCGATAGGAGGTCGACCTGGGCGCATTGCTTGGCGACGAGCTGCGCTTGGCGCTGAGGTAGGACGAAAATTGCGGCGAAGAGTTCGATCTTGGAGGTGACGGCGGCGTGGTAGGCCATGGTGGTGAGGACATCGTGGTAGGTGTGGCTGGCTCGGGCGTCGCCTTCGCCTTTGACGGCCCAGAGAATGTGCTCCCCGTAGCTGAGGTGGTGGAAGCCGGCGTTTTCGGCGTCTATAGCGAATGTCCGAACATCGGCGGGATCCTGGCCGATGGTGCTCGAGGGGAATTGGATGCCGACTTTCATGGCGGGGGGTCTCCTGGGGGTGGTGGGGTGGGGCGGGGATGAGTTTACCGTAGGTGCGCGGGCCGAGGGTGATGGGTCCCTCCCAGCGACTCAGCGCGGGCTGTTCGAATGCGCTGCGCTTAGGAGGCAGGAACATGTGAGGGCGCGCGCGGGGCGACGTCGGGCAAGGACGGCGGTGGGAGGGGAGATCAGGGCTTGGCGTGGTAGCGGGTGGCGCGGGCAGGTTCGGTCATTAGTAGGACGGTGTCAGGGCCGGTCAGTGCTTGGCCGACGTTCGCCACGAGATCTTCGGAGACTGGTACGAAGTCCTGGGCGTTCTTCGCACGGAATCGCGCCCAACTATCGGCCGTGGCGAAGTGGTGGACGGTCGGGAAGTCGGTGTGCTGTTCGTTTGTTAACCGGCCTTCGACCTCCTGCTGGGTGAGGGATTGCTCTGCTAGGGCGATGGTGTGGCTGAACTCGGCGCTGTACTCGGTCTGGCCGATGAGGGTGGTGGAGCTGTCCGCGGACCGGAGTTCCAAGGGACAGGGTGCGGCCAAGGGATGGACGTCGAGGATGACGCCGCCGCGGCGGAGCGCTCGGTAGATGACGTTCAGAGCGTCAACGACGCTCTCTCGGGGCATGCATCATATGGACCACGATAAGACCGCGATGTCGAAAGCGTTGTCTGCGAGGGCGACGTCGGTGATGCCTGTGGCCATGAAACCGACGCGGCTTCTTAGCTTGCTGGGCGTTTGCTCGCGGGCGACCTCGATGGACGCTTCGTCAGGGTCGATGGCGAGGACGGACTTGGCGGTTTCAGCGTAGCGCCAGGTAAGGCGTCCTTCGCCGCACCCGATCTCAAGGACATCCTGACCTTTGAAGTCAATGAGGTCGTGGATAGTTTGGGTCTCGACCCCTTCGGGGTCTCGCATGGAGTCTTGGTCCATGGTGTGATTTCTCCCGGGGCGTGGTTGACCGGTCCGCCTTCCTTTAGGTCGAGGGGCTCCGCTTTGCCTGGCTGGACGGGATCGGGCGCTTGGCCTTGGTGGAGGTGCCGGAGATTCCGCTGTGCAGGCTTGGCTCTAGCCTGACCCGGAGTCAACCTCGTAGGGTTGGCACGGTGACTAACTCCACGCTGTTGCCACTGGGGTCGCTCAGGTAGAGGCGAGGGCCACCGCCGTACTCACCCAGTTCGTTGTCAGTGCGACGGGCTCTCGACCCGTAGGGCGTGCCTGTCGATCTCGCACGCTCAATGACCTGAGCGAGTTCTTCGTCACTGACGTAGAAGGCGAGGTGCACATGGTCGGTGTACTTCTCGTCACATCTCAGCGTGAGAGTTTCGTTGACGTAGACGAATTGTGCGTCTGCAAGCTCTTCGCCGGGCTCGAATCCGAGTACATCGGTGAAAAACTGGGCGGTCTCATCTTTGTTCTTGGCGGGAACGATGGTGTGATCAAGTCGCATATGGTCTCCTAAACGAGGCAGGGTAGGTCGGGTTTTGAAGACTAGGGTCCCGAGATTTTGAGCATTTCGCCTTCGGGGACGGTGCCTTCGTAGGCCCAGTCGGGCATCTGGAATTGGACGCCCTCTGCGGCGAGCATCGGTCTGTACTCTTCTCGGATGTGTGGATCTTCGTTGCGGGAGGTGATGGAGCGGCGGCCTTCCTCTAGGGGTAGGTTGCCGGAGACCTCGGTTTCGCCTGGGCGGTTGATCTGGGGTCCGACGCCTTGGGTGGCGCCTCCGTAGACCATGAGCCTGAGGGGTTCGGCGCCGGTGCTGTGGTGCAGGTGGGACCAGCCGGTGCCGCCGGGGTTGTTGACGACCATGCCGCCTATCCGCTTCCAGGGTTTCTTGGGAACCTCGCGAACGTCGCTCATGCCGAGCCCCCGGTAGATCGGGATGTCATCGGCTTCCATGAAGAAGTCGTAGGGGGTCTTGGGGACCTTCCAGGATCCGACGCCTGCGGTCTTCTGTTCACCGGAGTGTCGAGGGTTTCGGACATGATCTGGTGTCTCCATTGGGAGGCTGCGTTTGCCGGAGTATAGCGGGACGGAGGGCAAGCGCCATGCAAGGCGAGCACCTGACCTCTGGCTCGGTGGAGGCTCGGTTGTGTAGTAGATCGGTGCTCGCCTTTGGATCCGTTGGACTTCGTCCGCTGGGACTAAAGGTCGTTCGGCGCTCCCGGGGGGCGTGAGGGGGCCTTCGACTGCACTGCGCTCAGGAAACAGCCCGTTCAATAGGAGCCGGAGGTGAGGCAGGCGCCGGTGGGGTGGGCGTAGGGGCCGCGGACCATGAGGTTCATGGAGCGTATGACACGGGCGTCGCGGTCGAGCAGCCAGCGGAGGGTTTGGTCATGGGTGGCAGGGATGGCGATGGTGATAGGGGCGTTGAGTTCTGCGGCTAGGCCCGCGATGAGTGCGATGAGGGTGCCTTCGGTGTCGGCTGCTGCGTAGGGGTATTCGGTTCCGGGGGCGATGAATCCCGCGAGGTCGGCTTCGCGATGCGCCATGACGGGGCGCGTGGGGAACGACGGGCGGTTGAATCCCATGACGGCGCGGTGGAGCGCTTCGGCGGTACCAGCGGGATTGGCGCTGCGAGTGATGGTGAGGCCCTTCTCCTTGCTTGGGCGCGGGGCGGGCGGTTTGCCGGTGACGCAGGTGACCTGTTCGCGGACGACGAATCCATAGCGTGAGTAGAGGGCGAGGGTGGCGTTGTTGAAGGCGTCCTGGAGGAGTCGGACGCTGGCACCTCCCGCTCGCTCGATCATGCGGTCGAGGATGGCCTGGCCTACGCCACGGGCCTGGGCGTGAGGTGAGACGGCGAGGGGAGCGATTCCCATGCCGGCGTCGCCTATGTCGTGGAGGAAGCCTATGCCGATGACTTGGCCGTCGTCTTCAGCGACGAATCCGTGGATCTTGGGGATGCCGTAGAGGTGGGAGGCGACTATGTTGGCGTCTTCCATGGTGTTCATGTAGGCGGGAACGTCATGGCGCTCGTCGAGATGGCGGAAGGCGTTGTAAATGACCTCGGCGGTCGCTGATTGGTCGACTGAGGTGGCGTCGCGCACGGTGAAAGGCATGGGGTCTCCTCGGAGAGGGTAGATGGGTGTTGTGGGTGGTCAGTAGAGCCTGTCGCGGTAACTGGCGGTGACGATCTCTTCCACGTCCTCGACGGACTGGGATAGGTTGCCATAGTCGGTCATAATCTGGGCAAGGGTGGCCATGCCTGTGGTATCTGCCCGGGTGCGCTCGTTCCAGAGTTCTGATCGCATGATGCATTTGGCGCAGTGGATAAATGCTCCTTCAACATGAATGACGCGGGCAAGGTCGGGCGCTTTGCCTTTGATGGCCATGTCGTCGCGGAGCCACTGATTGCGAACGATGGATGCTGTGCCGCTGACGCGAACGGTTTCGGGCTTGCCTGAGATAAGGAAATGGAGGCCGACCTTGGGGTTATGGATGACGTTGGTGAAGGTGTCGGCGCGGCGATTCCCGAGCCGGTCGGGGATGGGGAGGGTGTAGTCGTCGAGTACCTGGACGACGCCAGGGTGTCGCCTTTGGGGGAGATATCGACGTTACCGCTGGAGTCGGATGAGGCGACGACGACGAACCGGGAGCGGGCGATGAAGTCGCGGCAGTGCTTGTCGATAGTGAGTAAGACCTTGGCGGTAACGCATTGGGGTGGTGCGCCAAGGATCTCGCGGGATTGGGCCTCGGTGGTGATGATGTCGGCGAAGGTAATTGGCATGGCGCTAATCCTCGTTGGCGCTGGGGCCATGATACGAGGCTGGCGCGGGGTTGGTGGGGGTGAGAGCGAGTTCTGCGCTTGGGACGCGCTGCGTGGCTTACCGCGTGGCAAAGCAAAGCGGGCCTGTTAGGCCCGCTTTCACGTTAAGGCTGTTTCTCCTGCGCGCTAGGCGTGGGTCATAAGCTCGATGCTGTGGCCGTTGATGTCGTCGAAGTAAACGCCTCGGCCGCCCTGCCGGTGGTTGATCTCCATGTTGGTGCGCTTGTCGGCTGGACCGCTGCCGTAGCTGAGCCCTTCGGCCTGCACCCGCCCAAAAATGCCGTCGAATTCGCCGTCGTTGACGACGAACGCGTAGTGGTGGTGAACGACATCCCTGCGGTCGTCGAAGTCGAGCGTGAGGGTGTCGTTGATGCGGACGGGGCAGAAGTGCCCAGCGGGGCCGTCATACGTGAGGCCCATGATGCGGGCGAACCATGCTGCGGACGCGTCTTTGTCAGTGGTTGGAACGATGGTGTGGTTGAGGTCCATGCTGTTGCTCCTCGTGCATGACTGGGCTTATGACTGGCTAGTCATTTGCCGCTGGCCGACTACCTGTTGCTGATGCTCAGCCTAGGACGGGCATGGGCAGTCGTCAATCTACTGGGCGATCCCAGAGGAAGCGTTCGGGGATGTGGTGCGCCCATGGGTGGGCGGCCTCGAAGGCTGCCGAGGCGCGCAGGACGGTCTCTTCGTCGCCCCACGCGCCGATGATCTGGAGGCCGACGGGGAGACCATTCTTCGTGAACCCGCAGGGGACGCTGGCGGCGGGGAGGCCGGCGAGGTTGGCGTGGTAACAGAAGGGAGTGAATCCACTCATGGGGTCGACTGGCTTGCCGTCAATCACGTTGGGTTGTTTGTCGATGCCGAAGGCTGCGGTCGCCATAGTGGGCATGATGAGCAGGTCGTAGGAGTCGAATAGCTCCTCGAAGCGCCGCCGATGCCACTCGCGCTCACGAAGGGCGCGGGCGAAGCGGGCGGCGGGCCATTCCACGGCAGCGGAGACCCACTCAACGAACCGATCGGGCAGCACACCCGCGTGGCCTGCGGCGATGAGCGGGCCAAGGGATACGGCGTAGTCGGTGAGGAACATAGTGGCGAAGGCGTCCATGGTCGGGCCGGTCTCCACTGCAGGCATGGCTTCTTCGATCGAGGCACCCAGAGATTCAAACGCGTAGGCGGCTGTCGAGCAGATGTTGCGGATCTCAGCGTCGATGGGGCGGTCGTCCATGGCGGGAGTCCACGCGATGCGCATGCGTTCGACGCTGGAGTTCTCGATGGCGCGTTGGAATGGTGGTGGGGCGTCGGCGATGCACGTGGCGTCACGCGGGTCGGGGCCGGAGATAACGTCGAGCATGAGCGCGGCGTCGCGGACGTTGGTAGTGAGAGGGCCACCTTGGGCGAGGACGCGCCATCCCCCGAGGCCGGTGTAGGAGGCAGGGACACGGCCGAACGTTGGCTTGATACCGTAAACACCACAGAAGCTGGCAGGGATGCGGATGGAGCCACCACCGTCCGAGCCGGAGGCGATGGGGACTAGGTGGGCGGCGACGGCTGCTGCTGAACCGCCGCTGGAGCCGCCAGAGGTGCGGGAGAGGTCCCAGGGGTTATGGGTGTCGCCGGTGAGGAGGCTTTCGGTGGTGGCTTTCCAGCCGTATTCAGGGGTGGTGGTCTTGCCAACGATGATGGCGCCCGCAGCGCGGAGGCGCTCGACGATGATGTCGTCGTGGTCGGGGACGTTGTCACGCTGGAGTTGCGAGCCGTAGGTGGTGGTGAGTCCCTTGGTAGCGCTGAGGTCTTTGATGGCAATGGGCACGCCGTGGAGTGGGCCAAGCGCGCCACCAGACAGAAGCGCTTCTTCCGCACGGTGGGCGTCGGTCATCGCGGCGCCGTTGGCGATGGTGACGAAGGCGTTGATCTCTTCGTTGTGGCCATCGATACGATCGAGGAAGTGGGCGACGATCTCGACGGGCGATAGCTGCCGGTTGCGTACGAGGGTGGCGAGCCCGCTGGCGGTGGAGGCCGTGAGGTCGCTGGCCATCACTTGCTCTCAAGGCGCGCGGGTGAGAATCCGTCCATGAGGAAGCTGCTGGAGCCTTCGATGATCAACTCGGCGAGATTCTTGCCGGTGATCAGGCAGAGGGTGATGCCTTTGAATCCATGGCCAGTGGCTATGAACAGGCCGTCGACATCAGGGACGGCGCCGATGATGGGCATGTCATCGAGGGAGTAAGGACGAAGGCAGGCCGTCATGCGCTTGATGGGGATGTCGATGGTCTGCGGTGCCAGGCGGATTACGGCTTCCATGATGGCGTCGCGTGCGTCGGTGGTGGGCTCGCTGTCGAAGCCGACGTCCTCGATGGTGGTGCCGACGTACAGGGTGCCGCCCGCCTTGGGAAGGACGTAGCCGGTGGAATGGAAGATGGCGTGCTCTGGGCGAGGTGCCCCTTCCGGGATTTCGAGGTGGACGATCTGGCCACGGAGTGGAATCACTGGGACGTTGAGTCCTATCCATTCGCCAGCAAACCGGGACCAGGGGCCGTTGGCGATGACAACGGTGGGGGCGCTGACGATCTCGTCGCCTAGGCGAACGCCTGTGACGCGTCTTCCAGAGAGTTCGATGTCCGTGACTTCGCCGGTGCGGATCTCGACGCCGTGCTGCTCAGCAGCTTGGGCGAGAGCGAGGGCGAAGGGGTAGGCCTCGAGCTGGAACTCGGTGGAGAGGATGGCGCCGACGGCGTCGCCGGAGAGCCAGGAGTGCATGGCCTGGATGCTCTTGGGCTCAATCCAAGAGGCGTCGATGCCCGATTCGTGGAGTCTCGCCAACTCGTCCTTCATGCCGGTGGCTTCGTCGACGGTGAACGCTGGCCGAAGCATGGTGATGTCGTTCAGGAGATAGTCGACCCCTGACTCTTCAACGAGCGTGCTCGCGAGGGCGGTGTGGAGGGAGATGCCTTCTTGGAGGAACCGGGTCAAAGTGGGGCTCGGCCTCTGGCCGCCCTTCTCGGTGAGCTCGGCGGCGGCGAGCTCGCCGGCAGCGCCGCCGGAGGCTTCGCTGCCGATGCCGTTGCGCTCGATGATGAGGGACTTTACGCCATGTTCAGTGGCGAGGAAGTAGGCGACGGCACACCCGATGACACCACCGCCGATAATGATGACGTCCGGTCTGCTATGGGTGCTAGCCACGCTGTGCCTGGTCGAGTTTCTCGCCCTGGTAGATGCCTGAATAGAGTGAGTCAGTTGCGGTGTCGAGAGTGAGGAAGATCATCTGGACGATGCGTGCGTCCTTGGCTACGCGAAATCCTGCGGGATTACTGACGAGGATCTGGACCTGGGAGCGGCCTGCGTAGCCGGCGTCCCAGACAGCGTTGTTCACGGTGACTCCGTTACGGAGCAGGCTGGAGCGGGGCTTTGCGAGGGCCATGACGGTTGCGGGCAGGGCGACGGCCTCGTTGAGTCGGGCGACGTAGACGCCGGGGGGGAGATGAACGAAACCGTCGGCGCCGAATGGCACGTCGACAGCTGGTGCGAGGACGCGGTCATCGTTGGTGAGCCCGATCTGACCAGGGCCGACGAGGGCTTCCAGCGAGCCGAGGGTGAGGTCGATGCCGTTGGGCTGGAGCTGGGTGCCGAGATCGATGAGGCCGGAGACCAGAGGGAATTCGCTGTCAATGAGGCTGTTTATCTGTTGGCTTGAGAGTACGCCCATGTTGAAAACCAGGTGGAGAGATTGGGTGGGGACGGGGGCACTATAGGGGTGGCGGTTCGGGGGTGTCAAAGTGTTCGTAGGCGTAGCTTGAGGATTGCTGGCATGCCGCTATTTTGATGTTTCTAAGACTTGGGATAGCCGTGAATCGCAGAGGCAGATCCTGCCGATTTCATTTTCGGTATTGCAATGAAGAAATAGACGATTTTGTCCGGAGTTTTCTCGTTGACCGGCGTCCGGCGGAATCTTTAAGATTTTGAGCGGTGCGGGCAAGTCGGCCCTGGAGGAGGAGAGCAATGGTCGGATACTGCATGAAGTGTCGTTCGGAGAAGACGATCGCGGATGCGAGGACCGTGACGATGAAAAATGGGCGTCCCGCAACCGAGGGAAAGTGCCCGGCGTGCGGGACGCGGATGTACCGGCTGGGCAAGGACTAATATTAACCCCCTAATGTTTAGCCTCTGCGGTGAGACATCCCTCCGAGGCGGGACGTATCATATTGCAGAGGCGGTTACGCCTCGGATTGATGGCCTTGCCATCGCTGTAGGACTACAGATATGACTTTTGATATGGCCATGGAAGGGATCTCCATAGGAGCGTTGGAGATTCGCTTCTACTCGCTGATGATTCTCAGCGGGATCGGCGTAGGGGTGTTCATCGCCCAACGCGAGGCGAGGCGCTATGGCGAGGAGCCTGACCATGTGGTGAACATCGCGGTGCTCGGTGCGATGTTCGCGATAGTGGGCGCGCGCATCTATCACGTGCTGGATCGCAATGAGTGGCCGTACTACAGCGCGAACCCCGGGGAGATCGTCAAGGTTTGGAACGGCGGTATCGGTATCTTCGGTGCCGTGGTTGGGGCAATGTTCGGACTTGCGCTGTACGTGTGGTGGGCGAACCGTTCTCGCTCGGGGCGCCGTGGAGCACCTCGGTTGCGCGTGCTGCGCTGGCTGGATATCGGGGCACCGGCGTTCCTGGTGGGGCAGGCGATTGGCCGCTGGGGAAACTTCTTCAACCAGGAGCTGTACGGACCTCCGACTGATCTACCCTGGGGTATCCCCATCGATGAGGCGCACCGTCCTCTGGCGTATCTGAGTGAGACGCATTTCCAACCGCTTTTTCTGTATGAATCGATTCTCAGCGCTATCGGTGTGGCGGTGTTGTTGTACCTGGGGCGGCGTTTCGCGAGGCGGATGATTGTGGGCGACATGATGCTGCTCTACTTCATATGGTACGGCGCTGAGCGCTTCGGGCTGGAGTTCCTGCGCAGCGGGAACTGGAGGGTAGGGGCGATCCCGACCGCTCAGATTGTTGGCATCCTGCTGATCACGATTAGCGTGAGCTTGCTGGTGTGGCGGCACAAACGCAGACACGCGACGGAGTTGCCAGGAGACGAGGCGCGGCCACGAGGGCCGTCACGGACGGCGGAGCGCAGGAGGCGCCGGCGATCAGAGCCGCAGAGCAATGGCTGAGCCGACACGCATCTTGGTGACCGGTGGGGCGGGGTTCATCGGCTCACATGTTGTCGATGCGCTGATCGAGCGGGGCCATGCCGTTGGTATCGTGGATTCGCTGGTAACGGGTAGCCGAGACAATCTCAATTCGGGTGCGGAGTTCTACGAGACAGACATTGGGGACGCCGACGGCTTGCGCCGCGTCTTCGATGCGTTCAAGCCACAGATGGTAGACCACCATGCGGCGCAGATCAGCGTGGCGCTTTCGGTACGTGACCCTGCAGCTGATGCGCTGACGAACGTGGTGGGCTCGTTGAACGTTCTTGAGACGGCGCGCCTTGCCGGGGTAGAACACGTGGTGTTCGCGTCCACGGGCGGGGCGCTGTACGGCGACCCAGAGACGGTGCCCGCTGATGAGGTGACGACGATAGCGCCGCTTTCCCCCTACGGTGCGGCGAAGGCGTCGGTCGAGACGTACCTGCGGATGTACCACTATACGTATGGTTTGTCGTATACGGCGCTGCGCTATGCGAATGTGTTCGGCCCACGCCAGACGCCCGAGGGTGAGGCGGGGGTAATCGCGATCTTCACGAACCTCATGCTGAAGGGCGAGACGCCGGTGATTTTCGGGGATGGCGAGCAGCGGCGCGATTTCGTGTACGTGGGCGACGTGGCGAAGGCGAACGTCGAGGCGATTGAGCGCCGGTTGCAGGGTGCTTACAACGTTGGTACGGGCGTGGCGTCGTCAGTGAACGAGGTTACGCGAGAGCTGACGGCTGCGTGTGGCTTTGGCGGTCGTGTCGAGTACGCGGAGGAGCGTGCAGGCGAGGTCCGCCGAGTCACGTTGGATCCGTCGAAGCTGGTGCGCGAGACGGGGTGGCAGTGGCAGGTCGCGCTTGCGGAGGGCTTGGCCCTGACGGTTGCGCATCAGAAAGCGCGAGCGAATCGACCAGCTTAGGCGTTCCCGACACGCGGGCCTGCGGATAAGCTGGGCAGTAGATCATGAGGAGTTCCTTTCCCATGGACCCACCAGAACTCGTTGATCTGTCTGAGCCCGGCGATTTACCTGAGATCGACCCCGGTCGCGGAGCTGTGATTGCGTGGTTTTCCCGAGGCGGCTTCGGCTCGATGTTGTGGCTGGCCAAGCGCGTGTTGCTCCGTCACGGGTTGGTTGCGCTGATCTACGCGGTGGTGGTCGGCGTGCTGATGTGGCCGATGTTCGGTCCTGGGAGCCCGCCGGGCGTTGATTCACCCACGTTCTTGCACCTGGGGTGGGTGGTCGATCAGGCACTGACCGGGAACCTTGGCTCCATCTTTAACGATCCGTACTGGTACGGCGGCTGGCCGTATGCGGCGGCCTACCCACCCATCGCATACGGGGCGATCGGGTTGCTGTCGGCGGTGAGCCCGCTGCCGATCGAAATCTCGTTCCGGATCTGGACATTTGTGGCTTTTGTTGGAATGGGCCTGACTGTCTACGGCCTCCTTCTCGAATTCCGCGTGCGCAAACCGGTGGCGGCTTGGGGAGGTCTGCTGGCGCTCCTCTCCTACCCGATGTTCGTGTCGCTGGGGATATTCGGTTGGTATTCGACGGTGTTCGCGTTGCCGTTCGGGATCGCGGGCTATGCGACGGCGGAGCGGTCGTTCCGGACGGCGCGACGGCGAGACGCGGTGTGGGCTGGGTTGCTGCTGTCGGCGAGCATGCTCTCGCATCACATGACGGGGTTCGGGTTCGGGATGGCCATGGCGCCGTGGGCGGTGTATCGACTGTGGCCCCGGGGTACGCGGAGCGTGGTGTTCAGGCAACTGGTGACGATCGGTGTGGTGTTCCTGGTAGCGATCCTGCCGTGGTTGATGTTCTTCATACCGCATCTGATTAGCGTGGGGTTTGAGCGGGAGATCGCAGGGAATTGGGATGTGAGCGCCGAGCAGATGGTTCGCCGGTCGCTGGAGCGGTCGTTCTTGGGTAAAGAGGCTTATCCGTCGTATATCGGGCTAATTCACATCCCGCTGGCGATCGCGGGCCTGATGCAAGTGGCGTTTGGGCGGATGCGGGCCGTCGGGCCAGGAATCCTGCTAATGGTGTTCACATGGGTGGCGTTCGGTGCGCCCCCGGTCATCGACATCTACCCGTTCTCCGGGCTCGACGTGGCAAGGTTCATCGTGTTCATGGCGCCGTTCATGGCAGTGATGGGTGCCGTGTTCTTGAACGAGATCATGGATGACCTCTACGTTTTCTTCCACCGCATCCGTCTCTCGCGTCGAGCGGTGTCGGCGCTTGTGGCGGCCGGAGCGCTGGGGCTGTTGGTGATCCCTGCGCAGGACGGACTGCAAGCACGCTGGACGCTAACGCCGGTGCAACGCATCCCCGCCGTGGACGTAGCATTCGAGTGGATCACGGAGAACACGGAGCCGGAGGCGAAGGTCCTGGCAGTTGGCTTTCGCAATTGGGACGACTGGTGGATACCTGAGCAGACGGGGCGCCGCGTGATGGACGGGTGGAACGACGAGGGAGCCAAGGTGTGGCGGTCTGTGCGAGAGGTGCGGCACATGGGTTGGTTTGGCGCGGTGAACAGCCTGCGGCTTTACAACATCATGGACGAGCTCGATACGAACTACTTGCTCATCTACCACTGGCAACCGCTGGACTCTCCCCACTTGTTCGAAGCGTCGGCGGAGCAGGACCCGTTCCTGTTCACGAGGGCGGCTTCATGGCCGGGGGTGACGTTATTCGAGCGGGTGGACCACCGCTAGCGGTGGCCGAAGGGCCAGATGCGGCGTTTCTTCGGTCGAGGCTCGACGGGCAATGGTGTTTCGCCGTTGACGACGCGAGTTGGGTTCTCGTAGACAAGTAGGTGCGCTGCGTCTTCGCCCACGAGCTTCTCCAAGCGCGGAACGATGTCCCTGGGCCAGGGTTGCCGTAGGCCGTCGGAGGTGTGGGTGTCAGAGGCAACAACGTGAATGGCGCCTTTGCGGAGCAGGTATTCGGCTGTTTGCTTGGGTTCGGAGCCAAATCCCCCGGTGAGACTCATTGCGGTTATCTGGCTGAAGTATCCGCGTTCCACGTATTCAATCACACGCCCCGGGTGATCTTGGAGGGGCACGATGCGTTCGACGTGGGCGAGCAGGATTTTGTGGCCCGCGACCGCGATGTCGAAGAGGGCCGCGTCCGAGTAAGTCGCCCATTGGGTGTAGTCGAATTCAACCAGCGCGGTGTCGGTGCCGTTGATGGTAATGAAGTGGCCCGCGGCCAAGTGCTCGGCAGCATCGGGCATGAGGCGTATCTCCATGCCGGGGACGAGTTCGATGGGGATGGACCGTTCGCTGATAAGGGCCTTGAGCCTGCCGAGTCGGTCATGGAGAACCGTGGGGCCGCCAGCGTCCAAGACGGACAGCGAGTGGGGAGTGGCGACGATCCCGGTGACACCTCGCTGCGCTGATATGTCGATAATACCGATAGCATCTGTGAGCGTTTCGGGGCCGTCGTCTATGTCATGGAGAACGTGGCTATGCGTATCCCAGAGCGAGCGCTGAATTTGGATCATGTTGGCTACTCTACGGTGACGCTTTTTGCTAGGTTCCTCGGTTGGTCTACATCGTTACCCAGCATATCGGCTATGTGGTAGGCGAGGAGCTGGGCGGGGATGGTTGCGACGAGCGGCTCGATGAGCGGCGGCGCTGCCGGGATGTAGAGAGCGTCGTCCACGCACTCGGTGAAACCTGCGTTGCCTGCTGTGGTGATGCCTATGACCTTGCCTGCGCGGGCCCGAACCTCCGAGATGTTCCCCAGCATCTTCTCGTACATGCCGTTGCGCGGAGCAAAGGCGACGACGGGTGTTTCGGGGTCGACGAGGGCGATTGGGCCGTGCTTGAGCTCGGCAGCCGACATGCCCTCGGCGTGGATGTAGCTGATCTCTTTGAGCTTGAGCGCCCCTTCTCTGGCGATGGGTTCGAGGAGGCCACGGCCGATGAAGAGGAATCGACGCGAACGTGCGTACTTGGTGGCGAGGCTGCGGTAGACGTTTTCGTTGACGGCGAGAGTTTCACCCAACAGGCTGGGGAGCTGCGACAGAGCTTGGACGTACTCGGCGCTGGCTGCAGGGGCGATGGTCGCGCGGGCGGCAGCGAGTTTGAGAGCGAGCAGTTGCATGGCGACCATGGAGTTGATGAACGTTTTGCTGGATGCGACGCCTATCTCAGGGCCAGCGTGCATGAGGATGGCGGCCTCGGCTTGGCGGTAGGCCTGGGACCCTTCCACGTTGGTTATGGTGAGGGTGCGCGCGCCTGCGGTGGCGGCCATGTGCATCGCCTCAAGGGTGTCTGCGGTCTCGCCCGATTGGGCGACCGCGATGACCAGCGTGTGGCTGTCGAGAACGGGGTCGCGGTAGCGGAACTCGGCGGAATTCTCGGACGTGGCTGGGATCCGGGCGAGGCCCTCCATGTATCGCGCGCCCACCTGGCCGGCGTGGGCGCTGGTCCCCATGCCTAGGAAGACGACGCGGATGAGGTCTTTGATTGCTTGGTCGTCGAAAGGTAGGTCGACTGTGACTTCATGGGGGGCGAAGGAGAGGCGTCCTCGTAGCGCGCTCATGGCAGTTGCTGGCTGCTCCATGATCTCTTTCAGCATGAAGTGCTTGTAGCCGTTCTTTGGTGCGGAGACAGTGTTGACGGTGATGGTGAGTTTGGCGGGGTCAACGGGTTTGCCGTCGAGGGTCATGATGTCGCAGCCTTCGGGGCTTACGATGGCCATCTCACCGGGCTCTAGGGGAGTGACAGAGGTGGTGTGTGGGATGAGCGCCGGCATGTCACTGGCGATGAACATTTCGTCCTGGCCATGTCCGATTGCGACGCCGCCTGCGTTGCCGATGCGCACGGTGATCATCTCTTCCGGGTGGTCGGCGTGGAGGCATGCGATGGCGTGGGCTCCCCGAAGCTGGCCTGCTGCGACGCGGACGGCTTCCGTGAACGAGAGGCCATCGGCGACGAGCTCTTGGATGAGGTGCGGTATGACTTCGGTGTCAGTGGTGGAGCTGAATAGGTGGCCGTTGGCTATGAGGCGTTCTTTGAGCTCGGCGTAGTTCTCGAGGATGCCGTTGTGGACGACGACGATGGAGCCGGTGCCATCGCGGTGAGGATGGGCGTTGATCAGGTTTGGCTGGCCGTGGGTGGCCCACCGGGTGTGGCCGACGCCGAGTTTGCCGGAGAGAGGGGACTCCGTTGCGGCCGCTATGAGGTTGTCAATTTTGCCTGGGGCCTTGCGCACGCCCAGGGTGCCTGCGGGTGAGAGCACAGCAAGGCCCGCGCTGTCGTAGCCGCGATAGGCGAGGCTGGTGAGGCCGTCGATGATGAGCGGCTGGGCCTCTTGGTATCCCAGGTATCCGAAGATGCCACACATCGCGAACGCAAACCCCTATCTGGCTCTGGAAACTTGGTGACGACAGGGATAGCGTACATGGTCACTCGTTAAAGATACATGGTTGCTCCGTGAGGAGCCCAACGAAGGTTAACGAGGTGCTCGCACTCGATGGGGTTTAGCTTGGTGGAGGCGAGCCCCGCCGGTGCACGGCGTGGCCGCCGAATTGATTGCGCATGGCTGCGAGCATCTTGAACCCGAAGGCGTCCGACTGGCGCGATCGGAAACGCGCCTGAAGGGCGATGGAGATGACGGGTAGCGGTACGGCGAGCTCGACAGATTCCTCGACGGTCCAGCGGCCCTCGCCGGAGTCCTCGACCCAGGGCTCGATGCCTGCGAGTGACGCGTCTTTCTTGAGGGCCCCGGCGGTGAGATCTAGCAGCCACGATCGCACGACGCTACCGTGGCCCCAGAGTTCGGCGATTTGGGCCATGTCCAAGTTGAAGATCTCTTTGGCCCGCATGAGCTCAAACCCTTCGGCGTAGGCTTGCATGAGGCCGTACTCGATGCCGTTGTGGACCATCTTGACGAAGTGACCAGATCCTAGCGGGCCGACGTGGGCGTAGCCATCCTCGCTAGATGGGGCAAGCGTGCGGAAGCAGGGCTCGATCTTGGCTATGGCGTCGTCGTCGCCGCCGACCATGAGACAGTAGCCGTCGTCGAGGCCCCAGATGCCGCCTGAGACGCCAGCGTCGATCATGGTCATGCCGCAACGCTGGAACTCGGCGCCACGGCGCATGGAGTCTTTGTAGTGGGCATTGCCACCGTCGACGACGATATCGCCCTCACCCAAGACTTCCATGAGCGCTGACATCGTGCCTTCGGTCGGATTTCCCGAGGGGACCATGACCCAGATCACTCGGGGCGACGCGAGTTGATCGGTCAGGTGTTCAAGCGAGTCAACGGTTTCGAGGCCATTGGCGGCGGCGTGTTCACGGGTGTCAGGGTCGCGGTCGTAGGCGACGACGCGATGTCCACCACGCGCGAGCCGCGAGGCCATGTTTCCACCCATTCGTCCCAGACCAACCATCCCGATGTCCATGGTGTTCTCCGGTGGCTAAGCTTTTGCTAGCTGGGCTCGTTTGCTTTCGATTCCGGCGAGCAGGTCGGCGTACGACTTGCCGAACGAGGTGAGCCCATCGTTGAGGAGCTTGGTCGTAACGGCATCCAAATCGACGCCAGCGTTAGCGAGAGCGAGTAGGTGATCTCGCCCGCGCTGCTCGGAGCCGCTGAGAGTGTCGGCTGGCGTGCCATGGTCCAAGATAGCGTCGAGGGTCGCAGGCGGCATGGTGTTGACCGTGTCTTTGCCGATGAGTTGATCAATGTAAAGGGTGTCAGGCAGCGCGGGGTCCTTGGTGCTGGTGCTGGCCCAGAGCGGGCGCTGGGGCTGGGCTCCTTTAGCCCTAAGAGCTTGGAAGCGGGCACTGCTGGTCTCACGCAGGAATAGCGCGTATGCCGCTTGGGCGTTGGCGATGGCGGTCTTGCCGGTGAGATTTACGGTGTCGCCGCCTATGGCTCGGAGTTCGGCGTCGACAGCGGTGTCGATGCGGCTGATGAAGAACGATGCGACCGATGCGACGTTGGAGGGATCCTTGCCGGAGGCTATGAGATCTTCGAGGCCGCTCATGTAGGCGTCAATTACTTTTTGGTACATGGCGAGCGAGAAGATGAGCGTGATGTTGACGTTAATCCCTTCGCCGATGAGAGTGCGTACGGCGGATATGCCGGGTTCGGTCGCCGGTACTTTGATCATGACGTTGGGTCGGCGCACGAGAGTGAAGAGGCGTCGAGCTTCAGCCACCGTCTGCTTGCTGCTGTGGGCGAGGGCTGGCGGGACCTCAAGCGACGCGTAGCCGTCGCGTGCCGCGGTGAAGTCGTACACGGCGCGGAGGATGTCCGCGGCGCCCCGGATGTCTTCTACCGCTAGGGTTTCGAACAAATCGATCGCGGAACAACCATCGTCGGGTATCTCGGTCAGCGCGACGTCGTAGTCGGAGCTGGTGGTGATGGCCTTTTCAAAGATGGTGGGGTTGGAGGTGAGTCCGGTGACCCCTTCTTTGACGAGGCCACCCAACTGACCGGTGGTCAGCATCGAGCGCTGGATGTAATCGACCCAGGTCGACTGGCCGAACGCTTGGTTTTGGATGATGTTGTTTGCCATGAGAGCTCCGGTCGTTAATTAGGTGTTGCACTTACCGCTGGTCGCGTCCGGTTGCTATTTGGTCGCTTCGATGGCCATCACTTTGGCGAGACGACGGGCGTGACGAGGCTCGCCACTGAAGCTTGCGCCGAGGAACGCGATGGCGATCTCGCGGGCAAGTTCTATACCTATGATGCGCGCACCCATGCAAAGGACGTTCATGTCGTCGTGTTCGACGCCCTGGTGGGCTGAATAGGTGTCGTGGCACATGGCCGCGCGGATGCCATTCACCTTGGTGGCGGCGATGCTGGCGCCAACGCCGCTACCGCAGACGAGGATCCCTCGCTCGGCGTGCCCAGCGGCGACGGCCCGGGCGACGGCTTCGGCGAAATCAGGGTAATCGTCGTCAGCGTCGTAGGTGTGGGCTCCGACCTCCATGACCTCGACGCCCTGATCGGCGAGGATGATGGCCAATTGGTTCTTGAACTCGAACCCTGCGTGGTCAGTTCCAATCGCGATCTTCACGGTCACTCCCTCGGTCGAATCTACTCGCGAAGGTTGCGGTTCGCACCTTATTAGGTGCGCGGGGGCGCGCGCCGCGCGTTCGCGGCCTTCGATTTTGCTCTCGAACCTTAGCAAACGGGTACGGGGTGTGTAAACGAGCAATCGATCGCTCAAAACGGGTGCGGTCGTTGCGGTGGCCGGAAATAGAGGCTCGTTGATTTACCTGAAAGGAGGGCGTTTGCTACCCTAAGGGAGTTGCTCGGCTCGTCGCCGGTTCAGCGATCTCCGCACGGGATGGCGCCGAAGAGTTTCCAGACAACCTGTGCACCGCGAGGAGTTGTAGCGCCTGCCAACGGGCGACATCAATCGTGCCTATCAATTTCATATGCGTATAACTCGTGCCCTGTCCTTGGTGCTGGTGGCAGCGCTTGGGGCTAGCTGTGGCAGTGGCTCTGGGATCGGTGGCGTGTTCGAGAGCGGACGGACCATCACTCTCGAAGCGTTCGCCGACGTTCAGGTGATCGAAAATGTACCGGCTAGCGTAAAGCGGGTCCGGCCCATCCCCGGTGACCTGACGGCCGCGCGCGGCGGTGTGGCCATCTTCACTGCGTCGGCGCGGGATTCGCAAGGACGCTTGCTAGGCGGACTGCGGTTCCAGTGGCGGATGCACAATCAGGTCGCGGGAACCGTTAGCGAAAATGGCGTGTTCACCGCAGGGAACGTGCCGGGCAATTATCCCGGTGCGCTGGAGGTGATCGCGGTCCAGGAGGTTGGAGGGCAGGAGTTCACCGCCGTGGGACGTGCGTCGGTCCTGGTAACGACGGGATTCACCGATGCGGTTATCGAATCGGTGGTGGTGTTCCCGAGCATCTCGACGGGGCGAGCGGGGGATTTCGTGCCAATGCGTGCGGCGGGTATCGGGGAGCGGGGTGGTTTGATGCAGGACCTTGATCTGTTCTGGCGGGTGACGAAACCGGACGCCGGAACGATCGGTCCGAATGGCGGTTTCATCTTTGGCGACCAACCTGGAACATATCCGGATGCGGTCGAGGTGCAGGCGAGACGGCTAGGCGGGTCTGGCGCTCCGGTTGTAGGGACGGCATCGATTGAGGTGTTGTCTCAAGCGGAGGCGTCCGGTCGAGTACGGGCGTTTATCGGTCCGACAGCAGCGTTCGGCCGTCCCGGAGGACGTGCGCCGCTCGTGTTGTTGACGGTTGATTTCAAGGGGCGACCAGTGCATTCGAAGTCGATCACGTGGGAGATGCTGGACCCGATCGCCGGGAGCGTTAGCGATTCAGGCGTGCTCACGTTTGGGGAGACGCCGGGGGCATATCCGGCTTCGGTCCGGGCAACGGCTACGTTGAGCGGTGATTTCGACGGGCAAACGGCGTCTGCCTTCCTGGATGTCATCGTGCAATCGCCTGCGGTCTTGGGGCCGGTAGGAGTGTCTGGAGATGCCCTGGTTTTCCCGCAGTCGGTGCGGCTAGCCACGAATGGAACGATTCGGCTTTCAGTGATGATTTTCGATATTGAGGGTAGGCCGATACCAGCGCCAGATCTGGATTGGAAATACGATGATTCGCTGTTCGCGGTGGATGGCCAGAATCACCTTACGACACAGGCGGTTCCAGGGCGTTATGATAATGCTCTGTCCCTGACAATCGGGGGGCCCGATGGCGCGCCAAAGGTAGTTACAAAATCGGTCACGGTACTGGGCATTCTGACCCGCATCGAAATCACGCCGAAGCGAGCGACACTAGCGGCGGGCGACCCTGTTTTGTTTTCCGCGCAAGCGTTCGATGAGGCGAACAATTTGCTGCGGGATGTGGGTTTTCGGTGGAGCATCGTCGATGGCGCATCGGGGAGCATGAGCACCAGTGGGTTGTACGTTGCTGAGGACGACGCGGGGTTGCATATCGGCGCGGTGAAAGTGAAGGCTTCGCAGAGGGTCACCGACTAGCGCGGCTTGTACCCGCGCCATCTGGCTAGGAGCACTGTACCCTCTGGATCATCCTATGCGAGCCGTCGCACGTTAGCTTGCGTTCTTGGGAGGGCGCCCTGGTCGTCGTCGCTCAGAGTTGGGGGCGACCCAGAAGTACAAGTGTTCTTCGGTTCGTTTGATGATTAGCGCTCGACCGCTCTGCTTTTGCGGCGGCACCGAGCCGACGCCGGACGGCGCTCAGGGTTTCACCTGGTCCGGCTGCGAGCTTGCCCGCTTGACCGGCAGGGACCTGTCCGATGATTGCGACGTATTCGCGCAACATCTGCGCACGCCTTCCGGTGGAACTATCGAGTTGCGCTTGTTCCAGCGAAAGAATATCCAATCGGGGCATTTGTTGATCTCCTGGTTCGTGTGTAGACAGCTCGACTTTGAAGGCGAACATCCGGATAGTAATGGTTACATAATAGTCGCTACGCATGGGGCGTTCAATGCTGCTGGATTATCGCGAACGATAGGCCGACCATACTGCGGGCGGTTGGTGTCGGGCTTCCAGCAAGTGGTGGAGCCGGGTATGGGACGGGTTGATGGTGACATACAGGACGCAGTTTCTAGCGGCCTACTTATTGGTATTCCTCCGGCATTTCGGCATCCGAAATATCGAGTATATTGGCTTGGTTTTTTCTTGGCGGTGTCCGGTCACCAGATTTTTCAGTTCGTACAGTTCGTACTCGTTTACGAGTTGACGGGCTCAGGTGGTTGCGCTGGGAGTGCTGGGGGCCGCGAATGCGGCACCGGCGATCCTCCTGGGGGTGATCGGTGGGGTGTTCGCAGACCGCTGGGAGAAGCGTCGCCTGATTATTACGACGCAGGCGGTTGCGGGGAGTGTCGTACTGCTGCTGGCGGTGCTGACATCGATGCGGTTGGTCGAGGTGTGGCATGTGCTGGCGGTTGCGATGGTGGTTAGCGCCGTTGGGGCCTTCGATTCTCCCGCTCGTTCTGCTTACTACCCGAGGCTCATCCCGCAGTCCGCGATGATTAGCGCTGTGGCGTTGAACTCCACGATCTGGCAGTCGACTCGCATCATCGGGCCCGCAGTGGCTGGAGTGATCGTGGGGATGGTCGCCGACGTTGCATTGGATGGGATGGCGCTGGCGCTCTACATTGCCGCGGCGGGGTACGTGGCGATGCTATGGATCAGGATGAACGCGGAGGGTGGATCCAATGGCAACCCACTGCGGGACTTGATCGATGGTCTGAAGTACATATGCGGGAACCCTGACCTCTTCACGCTAATCATGCTGGCGTTCGCGTCGGCGCTGTTCGGATGGTCGTATGTGGTGCTGATGCCGGTGATCGCGCAGGACATCCTGGGAGTAGGGAAGGATGGGCAGGGTGCCCTGCTGGCTGCTGCCGGCGTGGGTGCGACGGTGATAACGGTAACGTTGGCCGTAATCAACGCGCCGTTGTTGCAGCGGCGGGGGTCGTTCGTGATCGGCGGGTCGATCAGCAATGGCCTTTTGATCATCGGCTTCGCGCTGACGGCAGACTTGGTGGGGTCGTTTCCGCTGGCGTTGGCGTTCATGTTCTGCCTCGGTCTGACGCAGATCGTTTATACGACAGGGACGATGGGCTCGATCCAACTGACGATCTCGGATGGGATGCGTGGCCGAGTGCTAGGTGTTTACGGTATCGTGTGGGGTATCCAGCCGCTGTCAGGCACGCTTGTTGCGCTCGTCGGCAGGTTCGTCGGGGTTCCCGTCGCCGTGGCGTTGGGATGCGTTGCGTTGATTATATCGGCGGTGGTGGCGGTGGTGCTGAACCCCAGCAATCCGCTTTCTCAAGATCGATGACCAAGCTGAGGATCGCTAGATTGGGGGTTGAGAGGCCTTTGAGCACCCGTTCTTCTTCACAGACTGTAGATGCCCACGTTCGAATCGTTCCTGGGGCCGATCGCGCGTCCTGGGAGGGGTACAAAACGTCGATGGAGCCTAATGGCGTTGGCCAGGCGGTCCTGGTTGGATCACCTGATTTCGTTGCGTCGCAAACGCTGCTGGAGTTGGCGGTCGCCGATGAGGTAGCCGCAGCCGCTGCGTGGGTGAATGTGACGACTAAGGATGTCGCTGAACGGCTGGATAGTTTGATGGTGTCGCCGAAGTTCCGAAGCGTGGCCCTGCCGGTGGGGCGTGAGGCGGACAACCATTGGTTGGTGCAGCCGGACACGCTACGTGGATTGCGGTTGGTGGCGAAGCGTGGGTTGTGCGTTGACGTGGAAATCGAGCCTCGCCAGTTGCCGTCGGTGGGGGAGTTGGCGGCGGAGATCCCGGAACTGCGTATCGCGATAGCCCATATAGGGTCGCCGTTCATAGCGCGGAGTGAGCGTGAGCCGTGGGGCGTTCACATGCTGAATGTTGCTCCACACAAGAACGTGTACGCGAAGATGTCGGGCTTGGTGGCGTTGGACGTTCAGCCCTGGAGCGTGGCGCACCAGCGATTGTTCGTGGAGTCGATGGTACGTATGTTTGGCTACGATCGTTTGATGTTCGGGAGCGATTGGCCGGGCCACGTGGAGTTCGCGACGTACGAGCAGGTGCGCGGTGCGGCGGCGTTGGCGGCCGGTCCGATGACGGATGCTCAGCAAGAGCGATTGTTCGGCGGGACGGCGCGCGCTTTCTACGGGCTTTCGTAGGACCGTTGCCAGCGACCTCGGCAGGTCGTGCGTCCCCCGCTTGGTAGCTTTGTCCCCGTTTCGCATGCGAGTTGTTACAAATCCGTTACGGTATGGGCTGAGAGGACCTTGGCCTATTGTGGCGCACGTTTGTGTCCCCTAATCTGTTGCTCATCATCAGTCTTGAAGTTCCGTTTGCCCGCTATGGAGGCGGACGGACTATGGAGGAGGGTACCGTGGCGATACGTGCTGAGTACATCTGGATAGACGGAACCGAGCCCACGCAGAAGATGCGGGCGAAGACCAAAGTTATGAAGGACGCTTCCAACTTACCGATCTGGGGCTTCGACGGTTCGAGCACCAACCAGGCTCCCGGTGACGCTTCCGACTGCGTGTTGCAGCCTGTGTTCTCCTGCCTTGACCCGATCCGCGGTGGCGACAACATTTTGGTGCTGTGCGAGGTCCTGTACACGGATATGACGCCCCACGTGACGAATGCACGGGCGGCGACGCGTGAGTGGGCCGAGAAGCATGCTGACAAAGAGTTCCTGTTTGGGATCGAGCAAGAGTACACGTTCTTCCAGGGCGCCCGGCCTTTGGGGTTCCCGACGGATGGTGGTTTCCCGGCTCCCCAGGGTGGCTACTACTGTGGCGTGG
>CAUZFB010000038.1:0-22801 GCA_963579135.1 Dehalococcoidia bacterium
CAACATCACCGGCATCACCTAGACAGTTGGCGCCCCCGTTCCGCTACCCCATCAACGTCATCCTGGGACGAAACGAAGTCCGCGAAGGATCTCTCATTCCTTCCCACCCAGCCATGCCGCCGCTGTTTCCTGAGTGCAGCGCAGTCGAAGGACCGCTCACCCTCCCCCGCCCCCCGGAGCGCCGAGCGACCTTTAGGCCCAGCGGACGAAGTCCAAGAGAAGCGAGGGTGAGCACCGACCTCAAGGAATTGGCATGGCACGAGCGCAAAGGCGTGCAGATCATGAAGCAGGTCGCGGCCGATTACCGTGACATCGACTCCGGCCTTCCATCCACATTGATTGAAGCCATGGCCCAAGACAGCAAGAAGCACGACCTCATGTTGCGATTCGTCCGAGGTCGCCTAAGGACCACGCGCGCATCGTAATTACAGCCCATCGGGACTACCATCGATCTGCGAGTAACACCACTAGGAGCAGGGCTAGGTGAATCGCGTACCCCTACGCCTGTGCCTAGCGACGGCCCGGCCTCACCTCACCAAACGACGAAGCTGCGAGGATACTAGATCAACGCCAAGCACCAGGATCAAGTACCACCCTAGCAGCAGCGTCACCGTCGTATAGTGGAAATTGCTCATGCTCAGCCGGAACTCCATCCCCAGTCCGCCTGCCGCCACGAAACCGACCACGATCGTCGTCCTGATCACCACTTCCCACCTATACAGAAGGTAGGTCAGGAACCTAGGAAGCGCCTGCGGCAGCACACCGTACAGCAGCATCTTCGTCCGCCCGGCGCCCGCCGTCTGCAGTGCCCGTGCCGGCTTCGCGTCTATCCCCTCAACGACCTCCGACGCCAGCTTGCCAAGCACGCCATAGTTGTGGATAGCCAGCGCCATCGCACCCGGCAGGATTCCAGGCGCGAAAACGAACACCACGATCAACGCCCACACCAGTTCCGGCACGGCGCGCACGAAAGCCCAGGCCATCCGTACCGCCAAGAACACGCCACGAGACACCCACCCAGCGTTCGGCGCAAGCTCTCCCAGCATCACATTACGCGCGCCCAAGAGGAACGTCAGGAACGCCGCGATCCCAGATAGCATCACCGCCAAGACGCTCATCACAAGCGTCTCGTAAGCCAAACGTGCTACTCGCCACCACTCCGACAGCTCGCCATACGCAGGGCTCGTCACTCGCCCTACCCCAGCCAGATCCTGCATGAAACTCCACGCCCGTGCCGCCGATTCAGCAGAGAAGAACGGCACCCGCTGCTGCCGGTCCCATCCCAGCACGAACACCCATGACAGCACCAGCAGGACAGCGCTCACGGCCAACGAGCCTCTAATGACTCCCATCTTGGGAAACATCATCCTGATCGTTGGGCGCGTGGCGACCGGAATCTTCACAGAATCACCTTCCGTCGCACAACCCCGCTCCACGCCTCCACCAGCACAATCAATCCCACGAGTCCCAGGATAAACGTCCACGCACGTCCGTACGCGAGATCGTCCAACGCGATCCCTATCTGGAAGCCTAGCCCACCTAGCCCCACGAAGCTCAGCACCGTCGCCGAGCGTATCCCGCACTCCAATCGATAGAACGTGTAGCCGATCAACTCGGGAAGCACTGCCGGCAGCCGACCATACCAGAACACCCGCCATTCGGACGCCCCCGCGTTACGCAGCGCGCGCAGCGGCGCCTCCGGAACATCCTGGAACAGCTCAGCGTAGATCCTGCCAAGGATCCCACCGTAGGGGATTGCCAGCGCCAGAACTGCCGCCAGCGGCGATAAGCCTATCGCCGCAACGAACAACCACGCCCACACCAGCTCATGGATCGCGCGCAGGAATCCCAGAACGAAACGCGCCACCGCCTGCACCGCCCGGCGCTTGGCTAGCGAACGATTGAGCACCCCCGACGCCAGCAACCCCAGAGGGAAACCGATCAAAAGCGCCAGGCTCAGCCCAGCCATCGCATAGGCCACCGTCCGCCACGCCGACGTCACAAGCTTGCCCAGTGTCTCCCAAGACAGATCCGGCCTGAATACGGCACACGCGATCTCCCTTAGCGCCGCCAGCCCTCGCGCATGCAGCACCCCATCCTGCCAGTCCACGCTCGCGAGGCTCCACAACAGCGCCCCCAGCAGGATCATCGTCAGCAGCCGCCGGCTTTCCATCCAAGTGACCGGGCTAGCCAACGTGCGCACCCTCGATCCTGTACAGCTCATCAAGGTCGCTGCCGCTGACGTCGCTCGCCACGCGATCGAACAGGATCCTGCCTTCGCGCAGCCCCACCAGTCGATCGCAATGACGTTGCGCGAGTTCAACCGCGTGCATGGACGCTATCAGAGTCTGCTCGCGCTCGTGCGCCACCCTCACCAGAAGCCCAAGCACGTCCTCCGCCCGCGCAGGGTCCAGCGACGCCACCGGCTCATCTGCAAGAACGATCTCGGGATCCTGCACCACCACCCTGGCGATAGCAACGCGTTGTTGCTCCCCGCCGGAGAGTCGTCCAGCCCGCACCGCCGATCGGTCTGCGATACCGACCCGTTCCAGCGCACTCATCGCCAGCAGCTTGTCACGCGGCGCCAGCAGCGACAGGAGCGCGCGCCAGCCACTCCAGACTCCTAGACGGCCCGCGAGTACGTTCTGCAACGCTGACAGATTCGGCACCAGATCGTACTGCTGGGCCACGACGCCAACCAGCGCAGCTAGGTCGCGGCCCGGTTTCAGCGATGACAGATCCTGGCCATCCAGGCGCACCCTGCCCGCGTCAGGACTCACCGAGCCCGCGATGAGCTCCAATAGCGTCGTTTTCCCCGCGCCACTCGGCCCAACGAGGGCAACCGCCTGGCCTGGAGGCACGAATAACTCCACCTCTTCCACCGCCACAGTCGCGCCGAACCGTTTCGTTACCCCCTCGACGCTGACAGCGAACGTTTGGTTACTGTTCGATGATGCCGAGTCTGATTGCCACATCTTCAATTGCCTTGTAGTTATCGTTATTGGTCTCGATGAAGCGCTCGGTTTGGAACGCCTCGGCAATCTCGGCCTCCTGGCCACCCTTGGACGCGTCGATAGACAGCACAGCGGCGCGGAGGCGCTCCATCATGCCTTCGCCAAACTCCTCATCTAAGTCACCACGGACAACCCAGTGATAGTCGTAGTAGGACGGCGTCCGGAACAGCACGTCAACCTTACTCAGATTCACCTCGCCCGCAGCCACTCGCGCCTCCCATACCGCCTCGTTCAATGCCCCAACCTGAAAAGCCCCAGACTCCACGAGCTTCCATGTCACATCGTGGGAACCTGAATACGACGGCGGGCCATCCAGATCATCCTCAGGATCGACCCCCGCCTCGATCAAAAACGATCGTGGCATGAGATGGCCCGATGTCGAACTCTCGCTACCAAACGTCAGCGAAAGCCCAGCGACATCAGCCAGGTTAGACAACCCGAGCGCGGGATCAGCCACGAAAACGGAATGGAACTCCTCGTCTCGTGGCCGCTGCGCGAACGCCTCCGCATCGGGCACAACGAGCCGCGCCTGTACGCCCGTCAGCCCCCCATACCACCCCAACTGGATGTCGTTGTTCTTGAACCCCGTCACCACCGCTGAGTAGTGGTCCGAGGGCAGGTACTCCACGTTGAGGTCCAGTTGATCCGACAGGAATTCTGCCACCGTCTCGAATCGGGCCTCAAGCAATGAAACGTCTTGATCCGGTATCCCACCGATGTACAGCACCTTTTCGTCACTCCCCGAACACCCCGGGGCGGATAAAGCGGTAGCGACCAAAGCGATCGCAATGACAAACAGCGGAGCCAGATGGACACGGCGAATCGTCGTCCACATAGTGGCCTCCAAATATATTGAGTTATGAGCGGAGGCTTCCCACCACCGGTCGGATCACACAACACAAACGCCCGGCTAGCGCCGAGGCTTGACAGCGAACCCTCCTGGAGACCGAGCGGCTTCCCGGCGCAAACGCGCCCCATCCCGGTTCCGACAGTGTCCCGTTGATCAAATGACGCGCCACTCCCAGCGCGTCGAAGTTCGATTTTAGCTTAACGCGCGAGCCCAGTGGAGCCCCTGGACTGGGCTCAGCGCAGTCGAAGGAACGCTCACCTTCCTCGGAGCACCGAGCGACCTTCAGCCCCGGCGGACGAAATCTAAGAGATCCGAGGGCTCGCACCGGCTTGCGATACGACCGAGCCTCCAACAAGCCTGGGGCAGCCCGCGCTATCCCACCGGCGCAACCGCCTCGATTGGCACACCGTTCAGCTCGAACGTTGCCGTCACTGGCGTCGGATTCGCGAGCGCCTGCATCACGTAGCAACCCGACTCCGCATTGCGCAGCAGACCAGACACTCGCTCAGCATCCTCCGGAGAATCCACCTGAAGATGAACGTCCACACCAACACAACCAGCGAACACCGAATGATCCAACAGCGAGCCACCCCGACTGAACCGCGCGGTCACGTCCACGCGAGCACTATCCACCTTGATTTTCATCATTTGTCCGTACCGGACAACCTGCGTCAGCAGTCAGAAACCTACCGACAGCGCCATGTATCGCATCGGCGACGGCGCAATATTGTCCCCACCGAGGCGCTCAGACTCGTCGCACAGCACCGTGAACTCGTCCGCATGCCCCTCCTTCTGCACGTTCGCCAGCGTCTTCGCATCGACTTCAATCGTTATGATTCGGGCACTCTTCCCGTCATCCAATTTCCATCCTGGTGGATTCGTCACGACCTCTCACTTTCTCCTGCACTCAGCGTGAATTCCCGCAATATTACCAGCCGACATTCCACAAACCGCCACTCGCGGAATCAAACAACGCGAAGTAACATCTGCCCCACAACGCCCCGACACGCCGAGGTAAATTAATGGCACTGCTGCAACCCGAAGGTCTCATCCACGGCCACTACGAATGCAAGTCCCTGGATCAGACGCTCCCCATTTTCACTGACCTCTTCGCCGCCGAAGTCACCGGACGACTCAACGACTCCGCATTGGTCCGCCATCCCAACACCGACTGGACCCTCATCGTCCACGCCGCAGGCACCGACGCGCCTGAAAAACCGCACGGCAACCACTATGGATTCAGGGTCGCCGACCACAAAGAAATTGAAGCAGCCCATGCCTACATCACCGAGCACGAGGAACAATACGGCATCGTGTCCATATCGGAGCCCGCAGCAGGCCACTTCGCCTACTCCATCTACATCGGCGAACCCGGTGGGAACGCTATCGAACTTGAGTACTACAACGTCAGAGCCGCCTCCCACGGACGCCAGATAGCCGCCGGCCATTGGGACACTCCGCTCCCCGAAGACCGATTCCCCGGCCGGGGCTACATCCCGCAGGCCCTGTCCCACGGCACCGCGCAATGCGACGACAAAGAGACCAGCAACGCCTTCTACACCGAGGTCCTTGGCCTCAGCATCATGGGCGGAGGCAACGTCTCCACCTACATCGGACACGCCGGATCACCCTGGTACGTCGTCGTCCTGCCCGCCCCCGAGCGCAGTTACCTTCGAGCCGTCAACCGCTACACCCTCAAAGTAGCAACCGCCGTTGACGTCCTCGACGCCTACGACAAGCTCGGCAAGCTAAGCTCAGGCATCACCCATCTCTGCGGCCTCAAGGAAGCGGACAGGGAAGCGTCCTTCGTCTTCAGCGATCTTGACCACAACTGGTGGGAGATCACCTCGACGCCAGAACCCAACAGGTCGCCCGGCTAACCGCCACAGAGGAGAAACAAGGGAGAAGGGAAGAAGAGCGATGGTGCGCTAGGTGGGACTCGAACCCACGACCTCTTCCTCCGCAGGGAAGCGCTCTATCCGCTGAGCTACTAGCGCAGAACCATCGACGCGGCCATTCAAAGCCGCAAGCAAACCGCCACTGCTGGTGCCGAGAGCGAGATTCGAACTCGCACGCCCGTAAGGACACTGCGCTCTGAACACAGCGCGTCTACCATTCCGCCACCTCGGCACATGAGTGGTGGGCGATACAGGACTCGAACCTGTGACCTCTTGCGTGTGAAGCAAGCGCTCTAACCGACTGAGCTAACCGCCCTGGCAGGCCGCTATTTTGCCCGATGCCGAACAAGAGTGCAAAGAGCAGCTGTCCCGGCACCGCCTCCCAAAGCGCCCGAATCCGCACTCCTGAGCCGGAGGCGTCCCCACCCACCGTCGGTTACATTGTCCTTCCTCGGCGGAACTCCCTTCCCCCGCACTAGTAAAATCTCAGTAATGATCGACTCAGTGGGCACAGGATAAGTGATAAACGTACTGCTTGTGGCACCCCACATCGACGATGAAACCCTCGATTGTGGCGGCGCGATCGCCCGTCACGGCAACACCGTCCGCGTCTGCGTAGTGCGCAACCGGGCCTACGACCACACCTACGACATTACCGCCGTCGAGTGGGAGGAGTTCCATCACCCGATCTACTCGCAGCTCTATCCGGACTTCCAACCACAGATGTCGGCGGTGGAAGCGCTTTTCCTGATGGGGTCGGAGAGCGGGCGGCTGTTGAACGCCGAATGGCCCGAGAAGCTGGAGCAGGTGTTCACGTGAGCACAGTAATCGTCCACGCCGACGCTGGCCTGAAGGAGGGCTGGGGGCATCTGCGCGAGTCGTTCGAGATCGCGAAGGCGCTCCGTGTGCGTGGCGTCGAGTGCTTAGTAGTGGTTCCGGCCGAGTTCCCCGAGGCTGCCGACGAGGCCAGCAAGCTTGGATTCGCCGTTGCTCCCCTGCCCGCATCCGACTGGCAGGCCGGAGGGGAGCCTGCGCAACTGCTGCGGCTCATCGGGTCGTCCGGCGCGCGGCATCTGGTGTGCGATCTGCTCAAGGTCGAGCCTGCCTATGCCAAAGGGGTGGGGCCGGCGGTCGAGGGATGGGCGGTGGCGACGGAGCTGCCAGAGGACGAGGTTGGCACACTGAACTTCAACAACAGCCTGCGCCCCGAGCACTTCCCGCTTGGCGAGGGGTACAGGGGGGCGGTCGCACGGACGGTCAGAGGCGATGTGAGCCAGGTGCTGGTCTGCTACGGCGGCGCGGACTCGCAGAACGTCACGGGGCATACGTTAGAGCTGCTGCGAGCGTCGGTAGCATCCGAGAACCTGCGCATCGTGGCCGTGCTTGGCCCGCTGTTCGGGGATGAGCCGGCCGTTCGCGCCACGGTGGCGGATTACCCGGTGCCGGTGGAGGTTCTTGGACCGCTGACGCCGCACGAGTTAGCGCAGGTTGCAGTTGAGTCCGATATCGCCATAACCACCAGCGGGGGTACGATGTACGAGTTCTGCTCCCTGGGGCTCCCGTGCATCGTTGTCCCGATCCTCGCGAAGCACGAGACGAACGCTCGGGTGCTCGAAGAGCGGGGGGCGGTCGTGCGGACCAGCATCCACGACAAGCTGACGGATGCTGAGTTGACGGACGCAGTACGCCGGCTGCAGCCCGAGGCGGCGCGCCAGGCCATAGCGACGGCGGCACAGCGTGAGATCGACGGCATGGGTGCAGTGCGTATCGCCGAGCGCCTCTGCGAGGAGTGGGGGATAGGTTGAACATCCGAGTCATCGCCGAAGCAGGCGAGAACCACGTGGGCGACATGGGGCGAGCCGTGGAGATGGTCCACTCAGCCGCGACGAGTGGTGCCGACTTCGTGAAGTTTCAATCGTACAGCGTGGACGACCTGGCGCCGGGCACGGACGACGAAGTGCGCGAGTGGATCGGCCGCGTCCAGCTGTCAGTCGACGATCACCACACACTGCGTGAAGCGGCACAGCAGGCGGGCATCACGTTCCTCTCGACGGCGGTCAACGTTCGCTGGGCGACGTTGTTACGCGAGATTGGCTGCACGGCGGTAAAGCTTGCGAGCCTGAGCCTGACCAACGAGGCGCTGCTCACCTACGTGAGCGAACACTTCGACGAAGTGTTCATCTCGACCGGGATGGGGGACGTCGACGAGGTTTCCAAAGCGCTGGACATGCTGGGGTCGAAGCCGAAGGTCACCGTGCTCCACTGCGTGTCGGAGTACCCCCTGCCGGACGCTCACGCATCGCTGTTGAGCATCCCATTCCTGAGGGAGCGGTTCGGACTGCCTACGGGCTACTCTGACCACACGATCGGGACGGTGGCATGCATCGCTGCTACGGCGTTGGGCGCGGAGCTCATCGAGAAGCATTTCACGCTGGACAAGACGCTCGAAGGGACGGACCACATCCTATCGGCGGACCCGGCGGAGATGGCGGAGATCGCGCATGCGTGCAAGCGGGCCGCAGCACAGTTGGGGACGGCCGGCAAGACGCCGACCAGCGAGGAACTCCAGAACCGGGAGACGATGCGATCGCTGTTCCAGGAGCGATTGTAAGTCATGGCCGCTAGCTCAGCGGAAACATCGTATTCATTCACGAGCCGCTCGGGGGCGGGACTAGAGGCCTACCGGCAGGCATGCGCAGCATCCCCCAACGTGCCGTGGCAGCTCTGGCACGTCGGGAGCGATGACGAGCACTTTGCGTTCGGGGCGCCGAACCACAGTCCCGACGTCCGGATCTCGTTCTTGAATCCCTACGTGATACCGGCGTCATTGCTGGCGGTGGCCAAAGGGAGTGCGTTCAACATTCACCACGCACCCCCGACACACCCAGGGCGAAATCCGCAACATTTCGCTTTCTACAAGGGAGCAATAAGCACGGTTGCGACGCTCCACCGCATGAGCAATGCTGTCGAAGCGCGGGCGATCATCGACGTTAGCGAAGAGCCGCTTGACCGCTCGCTAGGCGTAATGCGATTCATCGAGGAGGCGGAACTGCTGTCCATCGCGCTGCTGCTGAAGCACCTCAACCGGTTACTCGAGGGCAGCGTACGTCCCCAGACTGGGCGACAGTGGCGCTCAGGGGCACGCACGACACGCAAGCAAGTCTTAGAGATGTACTGGACCGACGCGAGCATGGATGCTGCGGAGGTGCAGCGGCGCATCGAGAGCTTCTTCAACCCAGCGTCCCGGAGCATCTCGATGGACGTCCACGGACATCGGTTCGTCTACGAGCCGGAGGGCGACGACTGATGGCGCTGCGTGTGTTGGCGATCATCCCGGCCCGTGGGGGCTCCAAGGGCATCTCGCGCAAGGCGCTCAGACCGTTGGGCGGCAAGCCACTTATCGCGCACACCATCGCGGCTGCGCTCGCCAGCAAGCTTGTCGACCGCACGGTGTTCACGACGGAGGACGAGGAGATAGCACAGGTGGCGCGGGACGCCGGCGCTGAGGTGCCATTCATGCGTCCTGCGGAGCTGGCGTCAGACACGGCGCCGATGGACGGCGCCATCGACCACGCGCTCGCAGAGCTGGCGCGCATCGATGGGTACGTGCCGGATGCGTACGCCATACTCCAACCGACGAACCCGTTCCGGACAGCTTCCCATATCGACGGTGCTATCTGCCTTATGGAGTCCAGCGGCGCTGGTTCCGTGGTTGGAGTTTCGGAACCGACGGAACATCCAGCCGAAACAGTGACATTCGTTGATGGCAAGATGCGGTCGATGATTGATGGCATTGATCTAGGCAGTGGCGTACAACGCCAGGGCTACCCTTACTGTTATTTCCTCAATGGCGCGCTCTATCTGACACGTATGGACGCTTATCGCACGCAGGGTACGCGGTTTGCGACGCAGGTGGTGCCGTACGTTATGGATGCTATCGATGGTTTTGACATCGACAATCCGCGCGACCTGGCGCTTGCCCAGCTAATCTACGAGAATCGTGAGCGCATCCGCAATGCCGGCTGACGCGGGACACGAGCTTTGACGATCGCTGACATCAGGGCGGACCTGGAGCGGCTGACGGTTGATCTTCCGTCGCTCACGGAGACCCACGCTTTCTCGCCGGAGGCGTACAACGCCATCGGCGTCATCTTGCCATCTCACACGTACGACACGATCGAGCGTATCGCCGACGAGCATGGGCTCGCGTTTCACAGCAACCCCGCCGTGACACTTTTCTGCGACCTGCACGCGAAGGGTTGCTGCCACTATTTCGCCGAATACGAGCGCATCAACGGAATACAGGGAGACGCGGTGATCACGCGTCGCGCTGCCGCAGCAATAATCACTCAAGTCCACCGCTGAACATGACGCAACCTTATCATCCCTATATTTTCAAAGACGGGCACTTTGTGGGCGAATTCGAAACGATGTATCGGGATGGTTCCTCGCAGGCATTCGATCCGTGGTTCCAGGATGACGTACGGGCACACCCAATCTTAGCTCTCCTTGATGGGATCAAGGCAAGCAGCGTGCTCGACCTCGGTTGTGGCAAAGGGGCACTTACCGATGCGATCCGTCAGCGAACCGGCGCGGCCAATATCCGGGGCATCGACTGCTCCCCCACTGCGATTCGTATCGCCAAGCAACGCTACCGTGGAATCGCGTTCCAGGTCGCCAATGTCCCGAAGGCCGTGCGGCGTTGGGGCAACCAAGATCTTGTCGTTGCGTCCGAAGTACTGTCGTACATCCCTACATGGGCCGATGTCATCGCTGATATGTTGGCGACCGGCAAATTAATCTGCGTGGGACTCTTTGTACCGAAAAATCCGTCCGGGTATGTGCCGTCTCATGAGACGCTGGTGAAGGCAATCTCTTCGCACGGAACCATCACAAGGGCCATGGATCTAGGGCACGATCGCGTGCTGTACCTTGCACGCGCAATTCCATCTGGTGCGGGACAGGGGCTTTGACGATCGCTGACATCAGGGCGGACCTCGAGCGTCTGGCGGTTGATCTTCCGGCGCTCACGGAGACCCGTGCTTTCTCGCCGGAGGCGTACAACGCCATCGGCGTCATCTTGCTATCGCACACGTACGACACAATCGAGCGTATCGCCGACGAGCATGGACTCGCGTTTCACAGCAACCTCGCCGTTATGCTTTTCTGCGACCTCCACGCGAAGAGTTGCTGCCACTATTTCGCCGAATACGAGCGCATCAACGGGATGCAGGGAGACGCGGTGGTCACGCGTCGCGCGGGGATGCGCGAGGCGATTCGCCCAAGAGCTCGGCTACGCGAGCTATTGTCGCGACTGCGCTCGCCACGGGGGTTGGAAGGCGGGCGCGTGGGGTTCGCGGGTACGACGACGTTCCTCTGGCAGGAACTGCGAACGGCGCTAGCAGCGCATGACCTGACGCTCAGCGAGGCGCCTGCCGGGCGTCCGAATGTGCCGCTGATGGGACAACAGCGAGCGCACCTGCTGGCGTGGGCGGAGGCGGCGCATGCAGCGGTGGCCGGCGCGATGGGCATCGCGAGCGACGCGCTTGAGCCGTTCGCGCCCGCGGTGGACCACGCTGTGCAGCGCGTGGCTGCAATGCCGGTCCTAGCGGCACCGAAGGTGGGCCTGATGGTCACCGGCACCCTGGGAGCGCTCCGGACGCGTCTCAGCGCTCTGAATGCCATCTCCCACGGCGTTCCGGTGCTCACCATCCACCATGGCGGTCAGTTCAAAACCTACGATGAGCCCTACTACGACCTCTACGAGGGCCAGATCCCCATGGCGAAGGTTGTTTACGGAGATATCGACCGCCAACGCGGCCTGGGGACGCTGACGCGGGAGCGCACGCTGAATGGCAAGCCTACGTTGCTCTACGCACGTACGGATGCGCAGCTACGGCGTGTCACGAGCGACGAGCCCATTCCGGCAATCGGCTCGTTGAGCGGGAAGTCGGTGCTGTATTTGCCGACCGAGATGGAATCGGGGCGGTATGGGCCGTACCGGGACGTGCACCCAGCGACCTACCAGGCTTGGCAGCAGCGGTTGATCGCCTGGCTCGCCGAGCGCACCGGAAGCGCGCCACACGTGCGCTTGCACCCCAAGCGCACGACTCAACGGTTTAAGCCTCAGGGGTTCGCTCCCGCCGGCGGCCCTATGGAGGCGCGGCTCGCTGAAGCGGACGTGCTGGTACTCGATTACCCGACAACGGCGTTCAGCCTTGCGGCTGCAACGAACAAGCCGATCCTGTTCTTCGACATTGGCCTACGTCGCTTGCAGCCTGTGGCACTAGACGCAGTGCGAGCCAGGTGCGTGTATGCGGGCGTGGATATGCTTGATCCTGACGCTGGTCTGGCAGCAATGGACGGCCATCTTGGCCGGTCGCCCAGCAACGATTTCTCGCCACTCTTCAGCATCGCGCCCAACGACGACGATGATGAAGTCGTGGCGGTAGCGAAGGCGATCGACGACGCGTTCAGCCGGCTGCGGTAAGCTCCGCGAATAGCGCTTGGTACTGGTCCACGATGGTCGTGACGTCAAACCTCGACGGAGTGTCGACGGCGCTGACGGCCAGCCGTTGGCGGAGCGATGGGTCGCCTATTAGCTTTCGCAGCGCTTCGGCGAGCGCTTCTGACGAACCGGGGTCGCACAGGACGCCGTCGACGTCATCGGTGATGATCTCGTCGGGGCCTGATGGGCAGCGCGTGGAGAGCACAGGTGTGCCTGTGGCCATGGCTTCGACGATGACGTGGCCGAATCCCTCCCAACGTGAGGAGAGTACGAACAGGTCGGCTTCGGCGAACCATGGGTACGGGTTGGGGACGAAACCCGGGAACGAGATGCGGTCTTCCAAGCGGTGAGCGCGGGCCTGCTCCAGCAGCGCTGGAAGGTCGGGGCCCTCGCCTAGGATCGTGAGCCGCCATGGCAGGTCGCGCAGCTGGGCGACGGCGTCGATGAGCAGATCGAACCCCTTTTGCCGCGTGAGGCGGCCCACGGCGATGAGTTGAACAACGTCACGCTCGCCCTTGACTCCCCACGGGGGCGTCGGAGCAGCGTTGTCTTGTGCGTCACGCTGGATGCCGGCGACGTCGACGGGGTTATGGATCGTCTGCGTACGGACGTTGCCGTAGCGCGCGAGGGTGTCGTCGTTGACGCCGTTGGAAAGGCAAACAATGCGGTCCGCGCGGCGATAGGCCATGCCGACGATCCGTTGGCCGATGGTGCGTGGGGAGACGCCTCGCGCAGTCCAGTTATTGGACTCGCGCAAGACCAGCGGGGCTTTGCTGCAGGCCAGGGCGCGTGCTAGCCACAGCATGACCGACGGGCCCTGCATGGTGGAGAAGAGCAGGTCGGGACGCAGGCCTCGTATCTCCCGCACCAGGCCCCACAGCGCTCCACGCATGCGGCGTGCGCCAATCTCAACGACAGGGACGTCATCGCGTACCGAGACCATGTAGGGGCCGATGGCTTTGTTCAGGATGAGGAAGGGGGCGAAGCGGGCGCGGTCGAGGCCGTTGACGAGGTTCAGGGCGGAACGCTCCGCGCCTCCACCACCAAGGTCGGATTGAAAGACCAACACCCGCTTGGGTTGTGCGCTCATAGCCGGCTAGAGCAGCGAGGCATCGACGCGCGCCATCGATACCTCGCGCTGCCGCACTTGGTCCTGGAACCATTCAACGTAGCGTCGCACGCCTTCCTCGAACGGCGTGGTTGCCTTCCAGCCAAGCTCGCGCAGTGCTTTCTCGCTGGATGCATCCTTGCCGCCGAAATCGCCCGGGCGCGCTGGGCCGTACTCAATGGTTACATCGCCGAGAATCTTCTGGATGGTCTCGGCAATCTGCTTGATGCTGACCTTCTCCGCGCCATCCAGGTTGTAGGTCTGGTTGATGGCAGCGGGTTTCAGCGCAGCGACGTTGCCTTCGGCGAGGTCTTCAACGTAGATGAATTTACGGAATTGCAAGCCGTCGCCTGCGAGGGTCAGTGGCTCGCCCTTGATGGCGCGGTCCACGAAGATGGGAATGACCGCACCTGGGCGTGCGCCGGGGCCATAGGGGATGCCGAAACGGAGGATGGTGGGCTCAAGGCCGTAGAGCTGCGAATACGCGCGGCAGTAGTGCTCGCCGGCCATCTTCGTGGCAGTGTAAAGGTGGGACGGTGGCATCAGCGGGGTTGTCTCGTCGACGTCCGTTCCGACCACGTCGCTGTACACCCAGGTGGAGGAGCCGAACACGATACGCTTGAGGCCAACCAGGCGCATGGCTTCAAGAATGTTGGAGGTGCCGCGGACGTTGATCTCTTCCGCGTAGTGGGGATCGTTGAACACATCGCGGACGTCGGCGACGGCGGCTAGGTGGATCACGGCGTCAATGCGGTGCATGGCGGTGCGGACGTCATCCATATTGAGGATGCTGCCCTTGGTGAAGTCGACGCCCTCGCGGGCCTGGACAGGGGCGAGCATATCGAGGATTCGAGCGTCGATGCCGTGGGCGAGGAGCTTGTTGACGATATGGTTGCCGATGAACCCCGAGCCGCCAGTCACGAGAACTTTCACTAGGCACCAGCCTTGGCGGAGGCGAGGGCCTCGCACAGGGATTCGGTTACGTGGCTGAGCTCCTCGTCGGTGAGGCCGGGGTAGACCGGCAGGCAGACATGATGCTTCCTGATGTACTCGGCGCCGGGGAAGCCACCCTGCTGTTGGGAACAGCCACAGGCAGGCCACCGGTTGCAGGCGACAGGGTCATTGCAGCGGTCCTTGCCACAGTAGGAGAAGCGCCCCCAGAGGGGTTCGTTGTGGCAGAGGTCAGCGTAGACCTCGCCGGTTAGCGCGACCCCGTACATCTCGCGCATGGCGCTCTTCAGCGACGCGCGATCGACGTCTTCATCTAGGTAGGCGACGTACTTGTAGTAGCTGGAGGTAACGCCATCCGGCAGCGGCAGGGGGCTGATGCCGGGCATGTCGGCAAGGGATTGATCGTAGTGAGCGGCTACACGGTGGCGGTCGGCGATGACGGCCTCGGCCTGCATCATCTGCTGCACGCCGATGAGGGCAGTGAACTCGCTCACGCGGTAGTTGAGGCCGACTTCGGAGATGTGGTTGGCGAGCACTGGATCCTTGCCCTGGTTACGGATCTTCTTGATGCGGTCGGCGAGGTCATCATCGCTGGTAGTGACCATGCCTCCCTCCCCGGTCGTTAGGACTTTGGTGGGGAAGAAGGAGAAGCCGCCTGCGACACCGAGGGTGCCGGCGTGGCGACCGTTGATGGTGGAGCCATGGGCGTGGGCGGCGTCCTCGATGAGCACGATGCCGCGGTCGTCGCACAGTTTCTTGAGGTCGTCGACATAGGGCGGGATGATGCCGCCGATGTGGACTAGTATGACCGCGGCGACATCGTCGGTTAGGCGCCGCTCGACGTCGGCGAGGTCGAGGGCAAGCGTTGCGGGATCGCTGTCGGCGAAGATCACACGGTTGCCGGCATGCATGACAGCAAGAGCGGTGGCCAGGAACGTGTTGGTGGGGACGATGACGCTGCCGCCTTCGATGCCCAGGCCTCGGAGGATGAGCTCGAGCGCGGCGGTGCCGTTGGAGCAGGCGATGGCGTGTTTGGCACCGGTGAAGGCAGCGAACATCTCTTCCCACTTGGCGGTCTCACCGCCCTGGGTCAAGTGGCCCGAAGCCAGGATCTGGTCGATCCCTTCATGGATGAACCGTGTCGAATCATCGCTAAAGGGAACTCGAAGGATAGGTACGTTCAAAAATAGCTCCCGGGATTGGGTCGACAAAGTGCTAGGGGCAACAAGTAGCGTACCGGTCTTGGAGCGGTACGGTCAGCGGAAATCGCGGTGGTGCCACGAGGGTCGAGCGTTTCCAGAGGTACCCTATGGGCGTAGTCGAGAATGCCTGCGATGCCACACATCAGCAGCCTGGAACAGGGACCGATATGGGGTTCTGAAAAACCCCTCTACCACATCGTTGTCTCGTGGGAGGGAACACGGATGGATGGTATCATAGCGGTCGCTCCAGACGCCTTTTGCAATGGGGATCGCGAGGTTTCGGCGGCGCCGTCTCGCGAGCGATCGAGACATTCGCCATCGGATGTCGCCAGTGTCATTCCGTCCACGGGCAGGTGTAGTCGAATGAAGATTCTCATTGGGACGTCAACGTTCGGAGTCGCAGATGACGCCCCGCTGCAACGCCTGGCAGACCTCGGCCTCACGCCGGTGCTGAATCCGTTTGGTCGCACGATCGCTGGTGCGGAGCTTCCCGGCCTGCTCACCGACGACACAATCGGGCTTATCGCGGGTCTCGAGCCACTGGATCGACCCATGCTAGCGGCCTCACACCTCAAGGCGATCTCGCGCGTGGGCGTTGGCATGTCGAGCGTGGACCAAGACGCCGCGCGCGATCTAGGAATCTTGCTCTACTCCACGCCTGACGCACCGACTCAGGCAGTAGCTGAGCTAGCGTTGGGGAGCCTGCTAGCCCTCCTGCGGCGCATCCCAGAGATGGATCGTGACATGCACACCCGCCGCTGGAACAAGCAACTTGGCCGACAACTCAGTGATCGTACGGTAGCCATCGTTGGGTTCGGGCGCATAGGCCGTCGGCTGGCGTCGCTGCTCGTGCCCTTCGGGACCCGGATATTGGTAGTCGATCCCGGCAGTCACCAAGCCACGTCAGGGGGGCTCCCAGTCTTGTCGTTATACGATGCCCTCGAACAAGCCGACGTTGTCAGCATCCACGTCAGTGGCACCGCGCCGATACTCGACCGTGAGGCGCTCGCTCATCTCAAGCGAGGCTCATACGTGCTCAATGCCAGCCGTGGTGGCTGCATCATCGAAGAAGCCCTGCTAGAGGTGCTCGCCTCAGGCAGGGTCGCAGGCGCATGGTTAGATACGTTTGAGGCGGAGCCGTACGACGGCCCGCTCTGCGACCACCCGAACGTACTGCTCACCCCGCACGTCGGCTCGAACACAGCTGAGGCTCGGGTGCAGATGGAAGCAGAGGCCGTGGACAACCTGGTCGACGGTTTGACCAAGGCAGGAGTTCTGTAACTGGGAAACCAACGGTGGGCTACGATTCGTCGGACGTCGGCTCAGCCCCCGAATCAGCGCTGGTAGGCCCTGCCAACAGCTCTATCAGCGGGTCCACTTCAAGCATGACTTTGAGACTCTCCTTGTTACGCACCATCTCCCACCCGCGCGCATACGACTCCAACGAAAGGGTGGCTTGCAGCAGGGCGTCAACTTTCAATGAACCGATCACCGATATCGCCTCGTCCAGATCCTCGGGGCCGGCGCCTACTGACCCGATCAGTGTCTTGTCGTAAGACACTAAGTGCTCAGCGCCCAGTGCCGCACCGCTGTAGGGCAAGCCCAGCAACAAAACGGTCGTGCCGGGAAGCGTTCCATCAATCACCTCATTCAGGGCGACTGTGTTTCCCGTGGCCTCAATCACTATCGCGTACTCGCCAAGGCCATCCATCTCGGTCCGCAGCTCCTTCGCAACATCTTTCAAGTGATTGAGCCTTTCGGAATCTCGGTCAAACACCGCAACGGAATGGCCTTGGTGGACGAGGGCTCGCGTGGCCAGGTGGCCGATCGGGCCGGCGCCGATCACTGCAACTGAACTCGGCTCGGCGAGGAATGAATTCAACCTTCGCAAACCCTTCAACACGACCGATAAAGGCTCGCACAGCGCGGCCGCTTTGAGATTAAGGTCGGCTGGGATCTTATGCGCGAAAGCGCCAGGAACTACCACGTAGTCCGCGTACGCCCCGCTCAGGCCGAACACGCCGACTTCTGCACGCGAGACGCAAGCTGTGCGGTTCCCGGCCATGCAGTGGTCACAGTCGCCACAGCCATGCACCGTCTCGACAACTACGTGATCCCCTTCGGTCAGGTGCGGCACCGCGACACCGACATCCATCACCTGACCGGAGAACTCATGGCCCGGGATGATCGGGTAATGCGCGAGTCCCGACTCAAAGTAGCTGAGCGTTCCATCCAGTACTTCAAGGTCGGTGGCGCACAGGCCGACATAGGCGACCTTGATCAAGACGTCCCCTGGTTTGACCTGTGGAACGTTTACGGCCTTGAGCCTCGCGTGCTTGGCACGTTCGATTACCACTGCCCGCGCCTCACGGTTGAACATCGATTCTTCGCGATTGTTGCTTTCAAGCAGCGGGGTTCGCTCCCACAAACCGGAAGCCGTCCCCGCAGCTTTGTTCAACCGGAAACGAACGATCTCGGAGAAGCGGTTCCATCGAGTCGGCCGGAACGCGACGGTAAGCAGATCGGTGAGCGCATATGACGCTTCCTTGGCCAACGCTAACGGCATTTGCCCGCGTGCTTTAGTCCCGATCTGTCTGGCCGCAGCAGCCTCGCGGTGGTACCGGATGCGAACTTGGCGCCAGGACTCCTCGTGGATGTGATAGATGGCTGCGCTGGGGTCATAGACGACTCCGTACCCACCAGCCATCCAATACTTGGCCCACTCGGCATCCTCCAGTCCCGGCAGTCTTTCATCGAAGTGATGCTGCGTCCAGAGCTCACGGCGAATCACTGAATTCGCGTTGTTCACGAAGTAGTTCGACGCGTCCAACAACCGGCGTTTGCCGCCGAACGTTCGTGAGAGGTCGCGTGACTCGGAATACTTGGAGGAGGGGCTGCCCTGCTGCCCCCCGAACCCCATCGCGACCCCGGGATCAGCCATATTCGCAACAAGGTTCCCTAGCCAGTCTCGGTGGACCGGTTTGGCGTGGGCAGAAACCATCACGATGCTGTCACCGACCGCAGCATCGCACCCTACGTTGAGTGAGTAACCAAACGTGAAATCGCGGCTGGCGATCTGAATCAGCCGATCGACATACGGCGATGCCACCTGACGAGTGAGGTCCGTAGAACCTGAATCGACGAGGATCACCTCCGCGTCCTTGTAGTTCTGCTCACGGATGCCCTCAAAAAGAGCGCGTATGTGCTTTTCTTCATTGAACGCACGAACAATGATCGATGCGCCTGTCATTGAGCAACCATGGCTACCTGGTTCAGCGGAGAACTCACCGCGTTCGCGGTGGGAGTTCGGCGAGGCCTTTTAGGAGGTTTGTGATCGTGCTGATGTGGACTTTCTCTGCCGCTGACGGGCTTCCATTAGCATTGTGCGGAGCGAATAGGCAATTGGAGAATTCACGCAGTCGGCTCTCAAGCGGCAACGGTTCTTCTTCGAAGACGTCCAACGCAGCGCCGGCGATGGCGTTGCGTTCGAGGGCGGATACCAGCGATTGCTCCTCTACCATAGGTCCCCTCGCCGTGTTTACGAGATAGGCCGACGGTTTCATCAGCGCGATGTTGTCGTCTCCCATGAGGTGGAATGAAGTGGGATTGAGGTCACAGTGGAGCGTGACATAATCAGACTGCTTGAGAAGCTCCTCCAGCGAACGTACCGCGACCCCAACCTCGCTTGCGCGTTGCCCTGCCTGCTCATCGATATCCGTGCCGATGACCGTCATCCCGAATGCCCGCGCCCGCTTCGCGACGGCAAGGCCAATGTTGCCCAAGCCGACGATCCCAAGCGTACATTCACAAAGCGCCACAACAGGCCGCTTTCGCCATGCTCCGTCGCGAATGTCGGTGTCAGATCTGACCAGTTGCCGAGCGAATACGAGCACGTACCCCATGGCAGTATCGGCGACCGAGTCAGTGAACGCATTCGGTGTGTTACAGACGCGGATCCCCCTGCGGTCGGCCGCAGCTTCATCGATAGAATCGATGCCCGTACCCCACTTGGAGATGACTCTCAACAAGGGCGCCTGTTCCATCACTCTCTCGGTAAACGCATCATCACCGCAAATCACGCCATCAACGTCACCTATCAGTGCCAGCAACTCACCCTCACTGAGGCGCTCGTTGACGTCAGCCAACTCGACCTTCAAGCCCGCGCTCTCCAACTGGGGCAGGAATCGGTCGATCACGGCCAACATATAAGGAGCGGAAACGAGGATCTTAGTCATACAAACGCGACCTATCTATCAATAAAGCTTGGTCAGGGGGTCGTCCCTCAGCAGCCCTTCTACTACACGGAGGTCGTCGGGGGTATCAACCGCATGGGTGTAGTGCGGGGTCGGCACGAGCCGGACGGGCACGCCATGTTCAAGGAACCGCATCATGTCGATTGACTCAGCCTGCTCCAACGATGTGGGAACTAACTCGCCGAATCCTTGCAGGCCTGATCGGGAAAACGAGATGATGCATACCTGCTTATAGGCAGTCAGGCCGGCGAAGCCCAAGATCGTTGGTGTCGGTATGGGCTCTCGTGAGAAGTACAAGGCGTTGTCGTCCCTTCCCCGTATCACCTTGATGGTGTTGTGGTCGCTGAACTCTGCCTCTGTTCGTATGACGCCCAACAGATTGGTACAAGCGAGTTCAGGGTGGTCGACGAACGGTGCCGCAGACTCGTCGACCATCTCCGGAGAGATCATCGGCTCATCGCCCTGCACCATTACGATCACGTCGGCGTCTCGTGCGACCTTCTCAACCGCTTCCGCGATACGATCCGAGGCGCGCTGATGCAGGTCTGACGTCATCACGACAGTAGCGCCGAACGTTTCAGCAGCTTGTTTGATCTCTTCATCACACGTCGCGATGTAAACCGACTCCACCCTCTTCGCCATGGCGGTCCGCTTGTAGACGTGCTCAATCATGGGTTTGCCCAACAGTGGCGCCAACGGCTTGCCAGGGAACCGGGTGGATCCCATTCTTGCAGGGATGAACGCAACGACTTTCATCAGAGCTCCTGTGGCCAGCTACACAAGTGCCAGTCGCCACTTCCTGAGGGTATCAGGAGGAGAAGAGCGTTGCCCCCAAGGACCAAGGCGAACCTTTGTGGATAGCTATCGTCAACCGGCCCGAATGTATCCGATCGAGCCGAGCGCGTCCTGAAGCTAAACGCGTCCGAGTGTGAGCCGTGCGATAGCTTCGGCCCAGCGCTCTTGCGCCTTACCGTCCAGCCGCGAGAAAAACGCGCGCTCTACCTCACCTGACTCGGCCACTGCAGTCGAAGCAGCGGCCTCTAAAACCGTTGCGAGTGCTTCCGGGCTCGCGGCGAATCTTACATTGCCTGCAATATCCATCAGACCGCTGGGCGACGCGAAGTCAGGTAGGTTCAACACGACTGTGGGGTAGCCAAGCGCCGCCGCCTCCATGCCGACCGAAGAATAGGTAGCGACCACCACCTCGGCAGTTGGCAGCAAATCATAGAGACCAACAGATGCAACCTCATACGTCGAGGCTCGACCATGCGACAGGATCGCTTCTATCTGCTCAGCCTGAACGCTAGAGCGGGGGTGCGGCTTCATGATGAAGTGATAGCCGCCGATGCGCTCCATCACCGGACTAACCATGCCCATGATCTGGGCACCGTCGGATGCGCCGAAGGCCACCAGCACCCGACCTGGCTTGCCCTTCCTACCCTTCGCTCCCCGCCATCGCGGAACGCCAGGTAGCGAGTCCAAGCGAGGTGCGCCGAGGACGTGCAATCGTTCAGAGGGATATCCCGAAGTACTGAGCGCTATCCTTGCCTCTTCGCTCTCAAGGATCAGGTGATCTGGCATCGGCACGTGCAGCGGGCTGCGGGCTTCAGCAGAAGCCGCAAGCTCGCCAGCCGCAAACCGGTACATCAGCTTGCGCCCCGTCGGCCCATGCTGCACCCCGATGTTCAGCGGCTTGCTCCGCGACCCCGCGATTGCGTACGTCGTCGCTCTCCCGTAACAGAACTCGAACAGCGAGCTTGTCACCGCATCGGGTTCGGTTGCATCGACGAATGCCTGCATCCGTCGCAGGTGCATGAGGTAACGGGGTGTCCGGTACGTGGCCATGCGCAACTCGGGCCGGATCAGCGGGAAGATGTCCACATCACCCATTCGCCACAGACTACGGAATCCTCGCCTCCACTCCAGCGAAGCGTTCCGGAAAGCCGCGACAGCCCCGCCCACGAGTCCACTCACCATCCCGCCCCAGGAGAGGTCTCGATCGATCAGCCCTGCAGGCACATCGTTGAAGCTGGGCTTCCGCCGGAGCATCAGGCACGCCTTGACATATGCGGGCATCGTCAGGTGCTGGTGACCGTCGTCTGCGGCGAAAGTCACCGCCAGGAACGGCGTCACTCCATGAGAAGCGACCAGGTTAGGAACACGATGGAATTTCTCATCCATCACTCCGTGAGTGGTGATGAAAAGGGCGGGGTACAGCGTATGGAAGCAGCAAACCGGCATTCCGCTGACACGCACCGGTTTGGTATTAAACGTTAGCAGCTTGGCCAGCAAGGTCTGGGCTACAGTCCGGCTCGACCACAGAGCTAGTCTCGCCACTATGCCACGGTAGCTCAGTCCCGTATTCGCCTTGGCAGCGGGAGGAGCGCTATAGGTGATCGCCAACCCTTCACAAAGCGATGCGATCACCTTTGAGAAGGCGCCGTCATCGGAAACTAGCACCACATCAGTGGCACCGCTACGCTGGACGGCACGGCGAACGACTTCTAGCTGGCACAGTCGCGTAAACGTGGGGTATAGATCGGACCGCCTGCCAGAAAGCTCGTGTAGCCACCACAATGACCCTCCGCCGTCGAACTCCCAGGCCTGATCCAAAGGCTTGCCCCCGAGTTTGAACTCACGGGGAACTCGGGCCAGCAATTCTAAGAAACGCTCGGTAACGTCGGGTGCAACATCGTCCACCGACGGAGCGCCACTCTCGATCCGTACATCGCTGGATGACGACACCGCTGCGACGACCTCCTCCACCTTAGCTTTCGACTGCGTGAACGATAACACCACCGCCGGAGCGTCTCCGATGCCGTCGAACGAGGATTGATTGATGACAACGTCGCCCGAGTCAACGATTACCAATACGGTGCACCCGTTCTGCTCAGTGCTCACGCGCCGCTCGATTCCTTCGCATGAAACTCTGCATAGATCCCGCCGAGCCGAACCAACTCGTCATGCGTCCCGCTCTCAGCGACCTTACCGGCGTCAAGAGCGATGATGAGGTCCGC
>CAUZFB010000039.1:0-21991 GCA_963579135.1 Dehalococcoidia bacterium
CGTAAGCAGAAGCTCTCGGTACACCCCTACGATCACCGCAGCGAAGATCAAACTCCACGCCGCCGCCTAAGAGGTCTTGCCAATTCGGAATACTAAATACCGTAAAGCCGGCGCGGGTTGTCGTTCATAATTTTGTCGACTACCTGGATGGGGATGATGCCTGACTCTCTAAGTTTCCGTAGCGCTTCTAGTTCACTTGAAGTATCGGCATGCCCGTAATCAGAGCCGATCAGGAGATTGTCTTCCCCTGCATACCGCAGCACGTAAGGCAGGTCATCGTCTGTCTGGCAGGCTACGAACATACGATAATCGCTCATGAGATTTCCCACTTTCCGATCCGGGAAGGCCCAAGTCATCCTATCGAATCTGGCTCCGAGATCGTGCATTACGTAGGGAACCCATGATGCGCTGACTTCAACGAAACCCCATCGGAGGTCTGGAAATTTCTCTGGGAGTTGACTGACCACTATGGAGTGAAACGCGGCAATCACAGGTACCTTTGCAAGCCAGAGTAATGCCTGTTTAGGAATCATTACTGAGTCGAAGAAAGAGCTTGCGGAACCCGCGTGGAAACAGATCGCAAGATTCAATTTGCTGGCTTCTTCGTACATCGGGAAAAAGTGAGGATCAATAGGAATCTTGCTCTGTTCCATGCCACGCATGAAGACTCCGGAGGCCCCGTTTGCTTTCCCGAAATGGAGTTCTTCGATTGCGCTTTGCATATCCATCGTTGGAGGCATAACTACCCAACCGAGCCGTCCCTCTCCTGCCTTCCAAATGCTAGCCATCCAGCGGTTGTAACCCCGACACATGGCTGCTTCCACCTCGGGTCGGTTGAACGCCAGATTTAGGAATACGGTCGGATAGAGAATTTGGATGTCTACTCCCAATTCGTCCATGTGACTAAGCCGGGCCCGAACGTCGGTCATATCGGAGCTTTCGATGGTTGTCCCGGATCTGGCGGGATCAAAGCTACGACGTAATTTGAGTCGACCTTCGATGTTCCAATAAGCTTGCTCTTCTCCCTTTCCGTCGGGGACCAGCACCATACTTGGGCGATATTGCTCATCCGGTCCAGTCATGTACGACCAGGTATGCTCGTTTTCAATCACGTGGCAATCAGAATCGATGATGGGCATTTGACCTTCTCCTCCGAATCATGAAGTCCCCATGGATTACGTCGCCCATGCTTCCCTTTGCGACCGGCATCCTTGCTCCAACTCTGCTTGAAAGCTAACTGATTGCCTTCAGGCAGGGCGCGGATTTGCATCCGGCATATTATCAGCAGACCCCACTCGCGATTTAACCCTGCTGTGACGATTGGGGGTCTGCGGGCGTATGCTCCTCGCGTTCACTAACTGTCGTATGGGGTTATGGTGGGAATGAATGGCTAGGGAGATGAAACGACTCGCCTCACTCGTAGGTCTGATGATTTTGGTCACAGCCTGTAGCGGAGATACTGATATCGTATCGAAATCGAGTAGCACGCAGCCAACGGCCACCCCGACAACAGTGTCAGATAACACCCCGGTGCCAAAGCCCACTTCAACAGCGATATCGGCCGCGCCAGACTTAGCAATCACCCACCTGGCTTGTATAGCCGAGGTCAAGTCAGCGGGAACGCCCTACGTCGTCGATAGGGCAACCGGTAGTGACCTCTTCCCTGGTACCACAAAGTGTCCTCTCTATACCATACAAAGGGCGGCGGAACTCATGAATGACAATGACGAGTCAATCATCCGTGAGGGGCGCTACTCTGAGCTTGTAACAATTTCCGGTAAAAACAACCTCGCGTTCATGGCCGCAGACGGCGAGCGTGTCGTCCTCGATGGATCGGCAGACATCGAGCACGATCTTGGCGGGGAGTGGATGCCGTACAAGGATGGAATCTACAGAGCAAAGCTTGCCGTCGACGTGTGGCAACTTTTTGTTGATTGGGAGGAAATGGTTCCGGCGCGTTGGCCGAACGCCAACTTTCTGGATGGTTCCATCTTCGATAAAACGCATCACTGGGCTCACGGCACGATTGACGATGGGCCTTCCTATGACAACGGAATGCTTATCGACGCCGGTGCCGTTGTGAATGGGCACGAAGGTTTGCTTACGAGTGGTATTGACCCAATCGGTGCGATTGCCGTATTGAACCTCGGTTCCTTTAAGACTTGGAGCCGCAAAGTTACGGGCTACGATAGTACTACGGGGACCATCGAGTACGACGAAGTACCAAGTTGGAAAACCAAGCACCACGACTACTTCCTTGAAGGAAAACTCGAACTACTTGACGTGCCAGGGGAATGGTTCTTTGACAAGGAAGCTATGGAGATTTATTTCATGCCGCCGACCGGCAAAGACCCGACTGATATGAATATCCGCGGGAAGACGAGGAGCTACGGGTTTGCCTCAACGGATGGTAACAATGTCCGCCTTGTAGGCATCGAGTTCTTCGCGACGACGTTCAAATTTGAGAACTGCAATGGGTGCACCGTCGAAAATTGCAGCCTGCTTTACCCGAGTACATCGAAACGGTCCCTTGGGACGGCAGGTGAAGATCCGAAGGACCGATGGACCTCACGGTTTGACAAATGCTACGGATGCAATGTTAGGGATTCAAGTTTTCTGTACACAGATGGATCCGCGCTGGAGATGTCTGGGGGGCAAAACACGGTAGAGAATAGCTATTTTTACCACATCGACTGGAGCGGGGCTGATCTCGACAAACTCATGACGACGATCCAATTGACCGGCGAAGGCAACGTGTTTACCTATAACACGCTCCACAAGCTTGGTGCTTCGTCGACAGTCAATCCCGGCAATAACGCGACGGTAACATTTAACGACATCAGTGATACGGGCCTTGTACAGAGTGATGGCGCAATGGTCCAGCTCATGATGGACCAGCAGCTAGGAGCGACCATTGCGTATAACTGGTTGCATGACAGCTCTAAGTACGGTATCCGGATGGACTCTCCGGCAGGCGGCACCGCTACCGGGCATAACGCGAGCGTGCATCACAACGTGATGTGGAACGTCAGGGGTGCCATCATGGTGAAGGGTGATAAACATGAAATCTACAACAACACTGCGTTCGCCAGCGACTACGACAGGAACGATATAATCGTTATGGCACCGGGCAACAATGGAACAATCACCCGGAACAACGCCGCGAACACAATTTCCGGGCACCGCACTGGCAAAGTTTCTGACTTCCCCGTCCCAGGTGAATACCAGGACAACTTCAACGGCTATATCGATAGCGGAGATTCCGTTGAGGCACAGCTTGTGGACCCTGCTGGCTTTGACTTTCGTTCGAAACCGGGGTCGGCTCTGGCACTCCTTGGCGCCGGCGCATACGGCACCAGCGATGACGTCATCCGATGGGTGGCCGGTACCACTGTTACAAGGTAACAGCCTGCTAAATCGGCTTTGATCGGGGCCTGATGTACGTCAGTTTTATTTTCAAGCCTCTCGATTCAGGCGTATCACGCTGGTTTTTGGTGCATGGTATTTGGTGACGCCGGTTGGCCACGGCCCCCAGCTCCAAGGGGGCTATCGCGAATACCGCGACGGTCGCGGCAGCGATCCCTGACGATCTGGTTTCAGGCAACAACAGCTCAAGCATGAGCACGCTGGTGCTCTGGCCGGCCGGCGTTCCTGCAATCACCACGCGCCCGTTACCTCTGTACCCACGCTCTACGGTGAAGCCCGCTGTTGTTAGTTTTTAGGCTGTCGCCGCGTTCTGATACCATCGCGCCCCATGCTAGGATCACCGGATCATGCAGACCCGGGCCCGAGCGCGGAGCTCCGCGCCACGACCGTGCTCTACGCTCAGACAGTCCTGTTCAGCCTGACGCTAGGCATGATCATGATGCTCACGCCGCTCTACGTGCTGGAGCTTGGCTACAGCGTCGCCTGGCTGGGCGTCATCATCTCCGCACAGGGCGTATTCCAACTCGGCCTGCGACTGTTCGGCGGCGTTCTGTCTGACCGCGTGGGGGAACGATGGGTAATCGCTGCCAATTTCCTCGCGCTGCTCAGTGCCGCCCTGCTGCTCGCCCTTTTTGAGACACTCTGGCTGCTGATCCTCGCCCAACTCCTTACGGGTGCGTCGCGGTCGATCTATTGGACCGCCTCTCAGTCCTATGCAAGCCGCATCAATGAAGCGAAGGCCATCTCCATCATCGGCCGTTTCTTCGGGATAGGCGCGGCGGGCGGAATCGTCGGCACCTTCGCGGGAGGCTTGCTTGCGGGCACGGTGGGCTACACCGTCGGTTTCCTGATGACAACTGGTATGGCCGCAGTCTCCCTGCTGACTGTCGCGGTTCAGCCATCGCTGCCACGGAAAGCCGCCAAATCGATCCGCGCCATCCTTGCACCGATACCGGCGATGTTCGTCCGGCGTACGAGCCAGCTACCGGCCATCATCTCGTTCGGCACGTCGTTGGTCGTCGCTTTGGTCGGCTCACTCATGTCCGCCTACCTGGTGCAGGAAGGGTACTCGGAGACGGGTGTCGGGCTCTTGCGCGCGGTGCATGGTGGTGGGGCGGTCGTTGCCGGCTTTGCCTACGGCCTCCTCATCAGCAAGCTAGGCGCTCGCTGGCTGTATGCATTCGTCATGTTAGGCAGCGGTGGCTTCCTGGCGTTGGCCGTGATCGCAAGTGGCGCCTTCTGGCCCATGCTGGTGCTCATGTTCGCCTTGGGTGTTGCCTTCAACGCAGGCCGGGTACTGTATGCCTCCATGACCGCTGAGTTGAGCGCGCCTGAGGAGCGCGGTGTGGCCATGGCAGTGTTCGGACTCTACTGGGCTGCGGCGCAACTGGTTGGTCCTGTGACCTTCGGGTTACTCGCAGGGCTGATCGGTTTGGCGGAATCACTGCTGGTGGCCGGCGCGATTATCATGGTACCGGGCGCGCTGACGCCATGGCTCTTCTCATTCTTCACGCCTGAGCCGGCCACTGCGGTCCCCACCGAGGTACCCGAGCGAGGCTCCTGAAGCCTTGACTCTTGGATCCAGCGCAGGTCATAGAGGAGCAATGCTCCTGGCTGTTGTGCCACAAGACTGAACTGTCGCCGCCGCTGCTGCCGATGAAGTATCGCGCCCATGTCTGCCTCCGTTTACTACGCAGACTGTAGAACACCAGATTTATCGGCTCCTCTGACTTGGCGCTCTAAACCTCAGGCTCCTAGTAACGCCGTGTTGACGCCGATCAACACATCATCAACACCAAGTGTTACTACCGTTACCTCGTAGCGGGTTTATAAATTCACAAAGGCTTTCCTAACTTTTAGAAAAGTCCTTTGTGGAGAACGAATCCTCACTGGCAGACCACCAACCCCATCAACAATTCCCAAGGGAATCCCCTCGGAGTCACTACCGCGGGCTTTCTACATTTGCACGAGCCCGATGATATTGCCCTCGGTATCGGTGAAGAATGCCGCGCTGACGTCCTCTTGTTGAACTATGCCATCCTCTGTTTTTAGCCCGGGGTTATCGTATTCTTCGAAAACCACGCCTCGTTCGCGCAAGCGAGCAACTTCGGCTACTACGTTCTCAACGACGAATGACGCGGTTGTATGTGTCGCCAGAGTGCGCTCATGGGGATATAGGAAAATTGTAGTGCCATCTTCACATCCGAATGCGGCTCCTTCAGACATTTCGAACAGCATCGACAACCCGACCTTCTCGGTATAAAAGGACTTTGCTCGTTCCATGTCTTCTGCGGGTAGTACGGGAGTTGCTTTTGCTAACATCGTTATCTCCTTAGATCTGACTCTGTGGTGAAAATTCTGAACCAACACAGGTTATTGGTGGCTGACTACTGGGTCACTGTTTTTGATGGGTATAGAGAGGGCACTAGGTGAATAAAGGACTTAAGCGGTTCCTCATACCGCTGCTTAGCCTAATGACCGGCTACCTCCTGGCCCAGAACATCTTTCGTTGGCTGTCAATGGACTAGTCTGTTTAATCTGTTACGCACCGCGGCGGTGACGGGAGTAGGCTTCCTCGCTATCAGCCTTGTGCGGCTGCGGTTCTCCTCCATCTACGACAGTGCGATCGTGTCGGGCGCGAATGCGCTGTTGCCAGCAGATCTGTTAAGCGGTTCCTCATGCCGCTGCCTAGCCTAATGACCGGCTACCTCCTGGTCCAGAACACGTTTCGGTGGCTGTGTGGTGACCTCCACGCCATCTCGGTCCACTACCGGGGCACCTGCTAGCAAGCGCTCGCGATTTCCCGTCGCTGTGACGTTCTGGGTCTGCGGGCGTAGGTTCACGTTCGTTAAGGCCCTGCTAGAGGAACCTCACCACGCCATGGGTGCCATCAACCTCTAAGAGTTGGCCATCTTGGATGACCTGAGTGGCGATGCCGGTATTTACGACTGCTGGAACGCCCATCTCACGCGCCACCAGCGACGAGTGGCTTGCGCCGCCACCTGCCTCGGTGACGAGCCCCGCAGCCAGCAGCAGTAATGGCGTGAAGGCCGGACTAGCTGCAGCCGTGATGAGAATGTCGCCTTTAACGAATCCGATTGCGTCTTCTGGAGATCGAATTACTCGTGCCCGGCCTGTGGCCCGCCCCGGGCTTGCGGATTGGCCGACAATTCGATGCCCATCGGCGTCATCGTAAAGCCCCGCATCGCGATCCATCGGCCTGTGGAACACTCCATCGTCGGGTATGTGGTCGGGCGGAGCCAATCGCCCATGATATTCCCAGGTCTGTCGGCGTCCCATGGCAACGTCGTGGAAAGGCATCACCTGATCTCCGTGTTCCAGTGCGGCCACCAGGCCGGAAAGTTCCTCGCTCTCTAAGAAAAACACGCTGTCGGGGTGTTCTAATGCCCCGGCGGTGGTAAGACGACGGCCGAGTTCCAATACCGAGCGACGGATCAACGGCCATGGTCGCTGAAAGTAGAACGCTTCATCTTCACGAGCAATCGCTGAGCGCTGGAAAGAGTCAATCAGTTCCCCTAAGTTCGCTTGATCTTCTGGTCGGTCAGCCAATTGCGTCAGCACCCGACGCACTCCTCGTTGGCGCCGTCTGGCAGCGGCATGTGTTAGCTCGAACGGCGAGCGCGTATCTGACCGCAAGTAGCCTTGGATCATGGCGATGGTCACCTCAGGCGTTTCGCCAGCGGTGGGGAAATAGAAGTCCAAGCTGTAGAGCTCATGACCATATTCTTCGCACAAACTGTCGAGCTGCTGCTGCAGCCAAATCGGGAGTTGCCCAATCGACCCGATGATCGCTCCGGTCGTAGAGGTGGCGAATCGCTCGGCGAGGTCGGGGTGTCGCTTGACCTCCAGGGCAAGAGCGTGCAAACGCTCTTGACCCTCGATGATCCTCGTGCGGTACCCCGCGAACAGATCCTGGTACGAGGGGCGCCCTTTTTCCGGCACCAGATAGTCGTAGATTGGCTTGAACATCATCTCTTGGAACCCGTAGCCAGCAATCGACATCAGATGCCAGAACTCGCCAGCTTCTCTGGCGAGCGTACCGATGAACGCCACAAGCTCTGAGGATGTCGCCGTGGCGTAATCGAATCGCAGGTGCGTGTCGAACCGCTCTAGGTAGGCGGGGAGGTACACCGACCGCCAGCGTTCCATCTCCTCATTGTTTTCCCTCGCCATCCGCAATCTTCGGCCGACGTCCGGCGGGCCAGATGTAGGCGAGCGTACGGCGTTGTCTTGGCGCGTGTAGAAGTAGCCATTCACGATGCACGACCAGGGTTGGGGCATGGCGAAATGCGCTTTCATTTCCCATCCCAACTCGCCCGTGCCCGTTTCCTCTCGAGAGGCCACGAGTATCGGCAGCATCAAGGTGCTGAAAAGGGGTGTGACCGGTCCGGAAAGCCACTCTCCTAGGCGCCAGTTACGACGCCAATGAGCCCCCGGCAAGGGGCTCTCCCACGTTACGCCTTCGTCATGCGTTGCCGGTCGTGACATCGGCCGTGCCTGAAGTAGATAGAGTCGGCCCGCGCTTAGCGCCCATTCCACGTCCTGGGGGATACCCCGCATCTGCTTTTCGGTTTCCAACGCCATGGTTGCGATTGCGAGGGCCTGCTTCGCCGATATTGCCGGATCCCTTTGCTGGGCCAACAAAATATCAACCTGCTTCGTCCCTCCATCGTCGCTCGCCATAACCTTCGTTGCTTTGACCCCAAGGGTGTAGGTGGAGACTTCTAGCGAATCACGCTGGATCACGACTTCGTCCGGCGAAACCGCCCCCGAGACGGTTCCCTCTCCCAAGCCCAGCGCGGCATATACCATCGCCTGAGAACGATCGCCAGTGACCGGGTTGATCGTGAACGCAACCCCCGATGCATCTGCCGGAACCAGCACTTGAACGATGATCGCCATTTTCATCTCTCGCGCCGACATGCCCATGGCACGCAGGTACTGGATGGCACGGTCACTCCACAGCGACGCCCAGCATGCCTTGATAGCTTCCCAGAGTTGATCCTTATCCAGGACGTTGAGCACCGTGTCGTGCTGGCCAGCGAAGGACGCATTAAGACGGTCCTCTAATGTCGAGGACGACCGCACTGAGACTGGTTTCCCTCCCATCGCTCGATAGGCTATGCCGATGTCATCGGCCATCTCCTGCGGTACTGCGGCGGATGCCACAAACTCGCGCAAAGCGTCTGGACGGAGCCCGAGATCATCAGCGGACAGCGTATCGATCTCCCGCAGGATGTCGCCGACGCGAGTTACCAACCCTGATGCGGAGAGCAGTTGCTCCAACGCGGCGGTGGTGATCACGAATCCTTCAGGGACGGGGAATCCGAGGCTGTGGAACAGGGACAGATTGGCCGCCTTCGGGCCTACTTTCCATGCGTCATCCCCGTGGGCGTTTCCAAACGGGAGCACAAATGATGTGGTTGCTGTCACCCAATCTCCTTCGCTAGGATGCGAATCCGTACACCAATCTCATCAAAGATGCGCCAGGCGCCATCATGGGTGGTATCTATGGGATCAGGAAGGTCCCAGAGGATTATCTTTTCGCTCTCGACTAGGTACTCGGGCCAATCTTCCTTTGGCAGGATGACGATGACCTTGTCCGCTTGATCCACCAATTCGGGGGTCAGTTGCGTCCGCTCACGCTCGCCGATATTCACACCGCGCTCTTGCATATAGGGGATTGAGTACCGAGCGCGTCCATCCTTTAGTTGCTTGCCTGCGCTGGGATCCTCAGCCAATATCCTGTCCGCCTCCGACCCCGCGCTGGTCGCATTATGGTGAGACAACTCTTCAAACAAGGCTTGCGCCACCTGGCTGCGGCCTACATTAGCCTTGCATACGAACAACACGTTCATCAACTACTCCATCGCCGAACTGCCAATATCGCTGGCTAGTCTATCGGGCTCTCTGCCCGCTGGGGTCAGCGGGCGTATGCTGTGGCTCACTGACGGTCGTATGTAATCATGAGGGAGTGGAGCAAATGCGATTGGTGGGCACCTACTCTTTTCGACCACGCCCACGGTCACCAGATCGTCTTTCGTGATGGCAAACTGCAAATCGACCCAGTCGATCTCTAGGTTGCTGGTCGTGATGGAGGTACGTGATGCCCGTTCAGCATTCGCCGGGTGCAGCCTACGGTTGGCGTGCGCGAATCGGCCTGCTCCAACCTGGTCTTGTCTCGGATACGAATCCGTTTGAGTTTTACATGATGTCGCCTCCTGGCGTTCAAATGGTGCTGACGTCCCTCGGCCTCAGTAGCATGTCCAACGAGAACTATGAACGGGTCATTGCGAGCCTGGAAATCCCGGTTCAGCGGCTTCTCCCTCGCGGGCCGGATGCAATCATCCAGACCGGCATTCCGCCGTTGGTCTACCACGGTTGGGGAATCGAAGAAGAGCTCCGGGCGCGGGTGGCGAAACTAACACCGACGCCATACATCACGGACGCGGCCGCAAGCATCGCCGCCATGCGGGTGCTTGGCATCAGTCGTGTAGTCGTTGTGAGTGCGTTTGATGACGAATTGGCGCGCCTCATCGAAGACTATTTGCATCACGCAGGAATCGAAATGGTTGACCACCGTTCTGTCTACTCCGACGGTGATTACCCTGAGACCGGAGCGTTCCCGCTGGAGTTCGTTTCCACAACAGCGCGCACGGTATACGGGTCTCACTCCGACTCGGCGGACGGCATTTGGATCACGCAAGCCTCTTTACCGAGCGTTGGCGTGATCGCCGGGCTCGAGAATGATTTAGGTGTGCCAGTCGTAACGAGTGCTCAAGCGCTGATGTGGGCCGGGCTCCGGCTGGCTGGCGTGAGTGATGCCGTCCAAGGTTGCGGCAAGCTCTTTGACATAACCGCCATTGACTACTGACGTCACCGAACGTGGGCCTGGTTGGGGCTTGGCGGAGATCGCTAGCCTCTGATGACAAGGGGTCATCGCTTGGACCTCAGATGAGAGCAGTGTCGTATACGTCTAGTTCGGACGCCTATGTACAGCCCAAAGTCCTTTAAGTGATTTGTCGCTGCTCGACACATTCCCTCCTGACTCTGGTTGACCAAAGGTCGTAAGAATGCCACAGCAGATTACTCGAACCCTCCCCGAGATCTGGTACGCGGACACAATTTGGGGCAAGCCAATTGCCAACGACAACACCTTATTCGAAATCATGAGCCTGCAAGTGTTCCAAGCAGGCTTGGGCTGGAAACTGATACTGAATAAGAGAGATGGATTCCGCAAAGCCTTCTGCGATTGGAGTATTTCCGCCGTGGCATGCTTCTCACCTGTTGATGTGGCAAGGCTCCTGATCAACCCCGCAATCATCCGTAACCGAATAAAAGTCCAAGCTACTATCTATAACGCCCAGAGATTGCTCGAAATTCAACAGATCCACGGTAGCTTCACTCACTGGTTCTACGACGTGCTAGAGGGGAACAGTTACCAGGTACTACAGAAAGAATTAAGCTTGAACTTTAAATTCATTGGACCTGAACTTTGCAGAATGTGGCTTATGGCCGCTGGTCGTATCACCATGTCTGAAGGCGATAGCTGTAGACCAAGCCGCACTCCTGCCTATGCGAACCACGTGCTCTAGAGCGCATCGTTACCTGTTGCGTGGGTATCGATATAAGAACCAGAAAACGAAGTGGGGGTTCATTAGTTCGCTAATGATGGGAATCTCCTCGTTTTTTTCTCGCGATTTAACTCTACTGGGACATTTAGAGTCTGTGGTCATATGCTTCCGGCATGAGAAGGAAGCTCGCGTTATTAGCTTTCATCGCCCTGTTTGCCGCTTGCACGGCAGAACCTACCCCAACATCTGTACCCACCCCTGACATCCAAGCAACTGTGGATGCTGCGGTAGCGGCAGCATCCACAGTTGCCCCCTCAGCCGTCCCCACCTGGACTCCTGACGCGACCTGGACGCCCTCGCCAACGGCAATCACCACTAGTTGGTCCTCTCCAGTAACACCGTTAACCGATATTGAACTGCCAACCGAGAACGAGAAAACCGCGTTGATCAACAAAACCATGACCGTATTTGGGGTCAAGGTTCTTGCTTTGGAAGGGATTGAATCCAGAGATCTGAAACTGGTTGCGAATGTTCTTGCTCAGTGGATAGATAACGATGAGGACGGGGGTCCAGATAATCCGGCCGTCCTCGCTGAAATTATCAGACAGAAAAGTCGAATGATCCTTGGCGTCACTTTTGATCAAATCGGCCCGTGGCATAACACTTCACAGAGGATGTTGAAAAATCAACACGCCCCGACCTACGGCTTGGATGTAACAAGTATCAATCACAACTGGTACGGCCTTCCCATTAGCGAGTATTCGCAGGATCACTACCGTACCGACGGGCTTTTGCCACCGGATGCAACAACAGAAGAAACCTTCCATCTCATAACGGACATTGGATATGCAAATGTATATCCATCTGTCTTCTGGCATGGTGAACGAGGCGACAACCCTTCAGAGGCTGTTCGCTCTCATATCGCAAAGCATGGAGAAGGACAGAAGGATGCTTCATTGCTAACGGTGGCGATGGATAATGCTCGCGGGGGGTATTTCGAACACATGGCAAACCAATATCCCCATGACGCGTGGTATACCCGATCGGACGACTGTGGGTATAAATGTTTTGTTGGTGAATACATCCATTGGGGAATGATTAGTCTTCTTGGCTATAACGAGAAACGTGAAGAAGGCATTCAGGATCAGTGGCAAATAACAAGCGTCGACTCTCTGGGGAAGCAGTACCCAGCGTTATATGGATTGCTCACGAATACTGAATATAACTTTCCTAGCTATGCCGCGGACGGATCTTACGGAGACTAAGCGGCTGCATCGTTACCGCGGTCCACTATCCGGGCACCTGCTAGCAAGGGCTCGCGATTTCCCATAGCTGTGACGTTTTGGGTCTGTGGGCGTATGCTCCCGGTCACTGACGGTCGCATGTAGTCATGTGGTAGCGATGAGCAGCTATTGTGACCAGGTGAAGGTGTCTGTATGACCCCTCTCGAAAAGACGACCGCCGCGAACAAAAAGAACTGAAAAGCAGGCGGGGAATGCACTGGTGCTCAAGGAGGGCTGACCCATGGACGACAGCGAAGTTTTGAAAAGCGATCTGCGCACGTCATCGATCATTCTCGAATGGGAATTCGGCGACATCATCGGTCACGTCGGCGTGCGCCTGCCTGACAACAAGGGCATAGCAGTCAAGCTGCTACGGGTCGCCCAGGAGAACAAGGACGAGGACTGGATGATGGAGTTCGACTTTGAGGGCAACAAGCTCTCGGGTACCGGTACCGTGCCCGGTGAAGCCTCCATCTACACCCAGTTATTCAAAGCGAAGCCTGAAGTGAACTCGATCGTGCATGCCCATGCGCCCATGTGTATCGTCATGGGCCTCGCGAAGCTGCCCATCTCAGCAACAACGTTGATGTCGGCACGGTTCGGGGAGGGATTGCCAGTCTACCCGTTGCCAATCTACGTCTCCGATGTAGAGGACGGCGACGCACTAGTGAAGGCCATCGGCAACGCCCCTGGCATGACCATCAATGGCCATGGCATCGTGACCGTTGGCAGCAGTATTGATGAGGCGACGGTCAACGCAATCTACATGGAGCGCACGGCAAAAATGGAGCATGCGGCGCGACTGATGGGATATGAGGGCGTGACCATCGAGCACAAGGAGATGCTGGCCGCAAATAAGGCGAAGATGGCGGGCCGCCAAAAGAACATCAGCCGCCCAACGACAGATCACTCCGACGAGTGGCGTTACTACCAACGCAAGATTGAACGCGGCGAGCCTTGGAATCGCGGCTGGACGTAGCCACCCTAACCGTGGCTAGTCCGCTGACCTCGAATAGGGCTCTTCTGGGTCGTTGCAGTTGAACTAAGGGTTCAGCCACGGGCTGGCCTTGCTCACGAGTGTAGGCGTCGTATGCTCCCTGGCCGGTGCCAGGATTCACCCCTGCTCCCGATGCAGTGTTTACGATGGCGCCCTTCCCCCGGGCCTTCATGATCGGCTGAACGGCATTCGAGGACATGGACGCCGGGAGCATTGTTAGTGGGTAGCACTCGGTGAAATCATGGGGTTCGCGTTCCACGGGCGGGCCGGAGCGAAAGGTCTCTCCCCCGCTCCCCCCGACGACATTTTTGCTTGACATCCAGTGGGGCCGAGTAGTATCACATTCTCCGTGTGTACGATTTAGAGACTTCTGATAGAGGAGTAGTGCGGTATGGCTCGTAATGGCTGGAATATTTTTGATAGCGATATGCATATCATGGAACCGGCAGATCTGTGGCAGCGCTACATTGACCCTGAATTCCTTGGCCGTGCACCCATCGGGGTAACATCCGAAAATGTCCGAGATCTTCGGACTTCCTGGCCTGAGGATGGCCCCTACGACAACTCTGGCGGAATTCCTCGATTCGGTCAGGTATACGAGCACAACCAGATCCTTTACCGGACCGATGCTGCGCGCGGATGGTCCTCGGAGGTTCAACTTGAGGCGATGAACACCGAGGGGTTGGATGTTGCAGTCATGTTCCCGAGCCGGGGCCTTAGCGTATTGACGCGCCCTAACATGGATCCTCGCTTTGCAGCAGCTATTGCTCGCGCCTACAACGACTGGCTATACGACTTTTGTAAGCTTGACCCTGAACGGATGTTAGGGGCGGGCATGATTTCGGTTTACGACATTAACGATGCCGTATCAGAAGCACGGCGAGTCGTAACCGAGCTTGGATTCAAAGCGGTGTTCGTTCGTTCCAACATGGTTGTTGGTAAGCCATGGCATGACCCCTACTTTGAGCCGCTGTGGGATGCCCTTGAGGAACTTGATGTCCCTCTGGGTTTTCACGAAGCGTCAGGATCCCAGTCAAAGCAGGCAGGTGAGCACCTTTCGGGCAACTTTATGTTGCGCCGCGTGTACTCCCAGCCATTTGAGCAGATGATGGGGCTGGGCAGTTTTCTTGCTGGTGGTATTTTGGAACACCACCCTCGGTTGAGGGTGGCATTCCTAGAGGCCAATTGCTCTTGGATTCCTTGGTTAGTGTGGCGACTAGATGAAGCAGTTGAGCGCGAAGGCGATGCCTATTCACCTGATTTGAAGGCAATTCCAAGCGAATTGTTCAAGCGCCAGTGCTGGGTTTCAATCGAACCCGATGAAACCCCAGGCAAATATGCCATTGATTTTATCGGCTCGGATCAAATTGTTTTCTCTACCGATTACCCTCATGGTGATTCCCGTTACCCCGAGTCGGTAAAAGCGTTCCTCGAATTAGACCTTCCTGACGATGTGAAACGCAAAATATTGTGGGACAACTGCGCCCGCTTTTACAAAGTCAGTCTTCCCGTGGCGGTCTAATTATTGATTTACTAACGAAGAGATGGCGATGATGGCGAAGATTCCTGGCAAGTGTTAAGGGATTTGGTACTCGGAGATGGCTTGAAGGATTCGCATCTTCCGGTTCGCGTCGTACCGCTCACCACATGAACTTTGGGTTTCTCACTGAATGCTACGCTCGAGCAGGGAAGAGCCACGCGCAGGCCTATGCCGATGCTCTTGCCCAGGTCGACGCCGCCGAAGCCTTGGGCTTCGACTCTATCTGGATGGTGGAGCAACACTTCCGACCCTGGTCTTCGCTTCTCCCTTCGCCCATGCTCTTCGGCAGCGCCATCGCAGCCCGGACCCAGCGAGTGCGCATTGGCTTGGCAGTGCAGGTGCTGCCTCTGTGCAATCCCCTTCGCGTCGCCGAAGAGGCAAACATGCTGGATCAAATCAGCCAGGGCCGCTTTGACCTTGGTGTGGGTCGTAGTGGCATCACTAAATTCTACGAGGGCTACAACATCCCCTACGCCGAGAGCCGGGATCGGTTCGACGAATCGTTAGAGATTATCCTAGAGGCATTCAACAACGACCCCTTCTCCTACGAGGGCCAGTTTCATTCTTTCCACGACGTCACTCTTGCGCCAGAGCCCATCCAACGGCCCCACCCTCCCGTTTGGGTGGGCAGCGGTACACCAGAGAGCTTCCCCGCCCTGGGAAAACGTGGACTCCCTCTCCTCCTCTGGTTCATGGGAAACTGGTTTGAGGAAGCTTTGGAGGCATATCGAAATGCCTGGAATGAAGCGGGTCATCCGGGTGAACCGCAGGCTTTTGTGCGCATTCCAGCCTACGTAGGTGAGACATCTGAGCGCGGCTTCAATGAACCGAAGGAAAGCACCATCCACGACCTTCATCGTACTCTCCGAGAGTTCACGCAGAGCAACGATCCGCGGGCGAATCAGTCCCAGTACTGGATCGATCACTACCCCGAATACACCAAGGCTCGCGCCGCCTACGGTTCTCCGGAGGAGATAGTAGAGCGACTGCAGGAGTTTCGGGACCGCATGGGAGTAACCGGCTTTCTGTTGGACTTGAACTTCGGCGGGCAGATTCCGCAGGAGCTTATGTTGAACTCCATGCGCCTGCTCAGCGAGAAAGTGATGCCGGCCTTTAAATAGAGTTCGCTGACTCCTCTGGTTCGACCGAAGCAAACGGACGGGCCCGAAGGGATGTACCCATTCAAAGTCCGGTGCAGTACATCGTTGGATACCTCGCTCAAGCAAGACTGCACCGAGAGCTAAAACATCACAACGGAGGGGGAATCGTAATCCTATTGTCCGGAAATGCGGTCAACAGGGGTGAGCGATTAGTCAGCTGGTTCAAGTATCACTAGGGGAATCTCCCTGTCTGTCTTCTCCTGATAACCCGCGTAGTTACGGTGATTGCTAATCACTATTGACCAGATCCGCTCCCGATCCTTCGGGGAGGCCACCCGAGCGATCATGTCGCGGGTACCGTCACCTTTGGTGGTCACGATCACTTGCGGGTTCTTCTGGAGGTTGAGGAACCAACCTGGATCGGTGTTCGCCCCACCCTTTGACGCAACAATGACAAACCGGTCGTTCTCCTGATGGGGCACGGTCAACAAGACCGATTGAGGAGTGCCTGACCTGCGTCCAATCGTCGTCAGCTCCAGCACAAGCATACCGCTGAGCGCCCATCCGATTCTCCCTGCACTAACCTTTAATAAGCCCCGGTGCACACCATTCATAACTCTGAAAAAGCGGTCGCTTGGCATGGGCCGATAGTACTCCGGAGATACCGGAGTACACTAGCCAACCGCCGTGCTCCATACTTTTTAGATAATGCGTGCCTGAACTGATCCCGCTTGCGCGTTTTACTCATCTTGTCACCAGTGGACGACTAGCCATCATGCGTAATACGACCAATGCCTTAGTTGTCGCTCTATTGATGATTCACGGTCTCGTGGCTTGCAATGTGGAGCGTGCACCGACCATCGACGCGCAGACAATGACGAATGCAGATGTAGTGGAGGAGTTGGCCGAACTGCCAATTCCTAAATCTGCGCAAGCTCTATCTACCCTTACCGTCATGCAGGAGTTGGAAACGCAGCCGATACCGACAGTTGGGGAAATGCAGGCAGCAGCCACACTAACGCCCGCTGCAACACAGGTATCGCCAACGGCATGGTCCACCACCCCAAGCCCTCCCAGCAACCCATCAGACAGCGCGCCCCCAGGCTTCACTCTCACTTCAGCACTCTGCAGCGATGCCCAAGGGCCAGATTGCAACGTGTTGCGTCTAGGGGACGACTACCTTACGACCACGTCACCTGCGAAGGGTTATTTATACTCTTGCTCAGGTCCGAATCCGCATGCTCCAGGGGCAACCGAAAGCAAAATCACGTGGCTGGATCTTGCAGCGAAGACTTGGAATTTCTTCAAGAAACTATGGCTCCCTTCCGGAACATTCGAGGCAGTGATTGGCACCTACACAGAAACGGTTGACCATGGTCAACGGTCGATAAGCATCAACAATCTTCCGGTGGATGGAATGATCGGAGACTGGCCGATGACTCAGTACCCGACGCTAAGCGAAATAGATAGGAATCCAGGGATACCAACGGCAGTTAATTTCTCCTTCTCCTACCCCACAAGTCCCTCAGAGGCTTTGTCACCTAGCTGCCTTCCGCAGGGTGCGATTGGCACGACAACGAACGGTGTCGTCATCTATAACGCCGCCGACGCTCGTGGAGAAGATGCTGTGGCCCGAGAGATCGTCGATGCATTCGGTGGACACCCGGCGCGGAGTGAATACCACTACCATTTCATCCCGGAACGAATGGACGATGTATCCAAGGGCACCGAGCACTCCGGCGTAGTCGGCTACATCAATGATGGATTCGCCATCTATGGTTACAAGGGCGAAGGCGGGGTCGAGATGTCCAACGATGATTTGGACCTGTGCCACGGCCATTCACATGGCAGTATCGGATACCACTACCACGCTACAATCGAATTTCCTTATACCGTTGGTTGCTACAAGGGAGTTCCGGCCTCAACTTCAACAACCGCGATGCCGGTACCTAGGAGGTGAGGACAGACTGCAAGGGCAAACCCATACGGGACGGCCTGCGTCCTGTACCCTCTAACGTAAGGTGTGGAATTGTTTAGAGTGGCCGTAGATATCCGCGAGCAGCGGCCGCACGGCTAATCAATCGGTGACTTAGGTATGCTGTCACTAGCAACCGTAATCGCGCCACCGTAGCTCAGTGGTAGAGCAGCTGTTTTGTAAACAGCAGGTCAACGGTTCGAAACCGTTCGGTGGCTCCATTCTCTTTACCGCACTCCGGCCTGCTGTACACGGGTCGTGGTGCGTTGTATTTCCCTGCTGGTCAGAGTGCTGCATTCCCATTCTGTTTCCCTGGCTTTCGAAGGAGCCGCACATGATTGATTCTCTAGAAACGAAAGTAGCTCCTTCCACTAAGGATCACGTCGCATCCGGCGGCGTCATTGGTAGCCATGTGTTGCAGCACATGTACGGGAACGGCTTTTACGTACTGTTGACCGCGATGTATACGACGCTTGGGCTAAATCCTATTTCAGCTGGCCTCGTGGGGACTATACGCGCCCTCGGCAGCGGCACCGCCTCTACTTTTGGCGGAGTATTGGTTGATCGATTCCAACACCGTCGACTCGCGATCCTATACGCCAGCATGGCCACGATGGGACTCGGCTATTTGCTTGTCGGCCTCGCTCCGACGTTCGTGCTAATTCTCCTGGCTTTGGCGTTCACTGCTGGGGCAGGCTCTATCTGGCACCCTGCGGCGCGTAGCCTTCTTTCCCAGATATATCCCCAGCGTCGCGGGTTCATCATTTCAGTTGATCGGTCGGCCGGGAGCGTGGGCGACACGATTGGTCCACTCGCGGCGGGCGCGTTGCTGGCTTATATCACCTGGCAACAGATTTATATGCTGGCATTCCCGATGGCATTAGTTATCGTGATCTTTTTGTGGCGAGTGTTAAGCCGCTCCGAAACCTATCAGCAGCTTGGGGCGAGGAAGCAGACGGATCAAGCACCGCGCTCCTTGAAAGATCAGTTCGGTGCGTTGAAAGACGTACTAAAGAGCAGCGGCAGCATCCTAACGGTGCTCTTGATCGTGAAGGCGGTGGCTGGATTCGGGCAAGGCGGCTTGCTCCTTTGGGTTCCGCTCTATCTGTCTCAGGACCAAGGCATGAGCACGTTTATGGTCGGCGTCCACGTAGCATTGCTGACTGGTATGGGCATTGCTACTGGCCCTGCTTTCGGTTGGCTGTCCGACCACCGCGGCCGTGTGCCGGTCATCATGATCGTGCTGGGCGGCAAGGCGGTCATAGCCGGGCTGCTTGCGGTGTTTGGAACCGGAGTGATGCTGACTGTTCTCATCGTTGGACTCGGGGGGTTCATGTTCGGCGTGAACACGCTCATCCAAGCGTGGGCTCTTGACCTGGCGGACGGACGGAATCTGGAGGGCACGATGATGGGCACCATGTACGGCGTCAACATGATCTTCCAGGGTTTTGCTCCACTGATAGTGGGTGTCATCGTCGCGGGGTTCGGCTTCGATTCGCTGTTCATCTACGTCGCGAGTATGAACGGATTGGGGTTGCTGCTGATAGTCTCGCTGTTCCCTGTTCTCATGCGCCGCAAACGGACGACTGGCTGAGCTGGCCGGGCGGTAAGACCGATACTGGCCATGAGCGCCCCATATGGGGGTGTCAAAAAGCTTTGGGTCGATCGTTGCTAGCGGGTTATGCGCGTCAGCCTCTGCGCATTCAATTGGTACACGTCGCAGCCCCGGCGTATTATCAGACTTAGGCCTTCGCCATCAATAAGGCAACTGGCAGGTAAACACCGAGAGAGCACCAATGAGCATCTCGTTCGGAGGACGGCAAAGTGGGGACTAACGGCGGGCAGATGAGGCAGCTTTCATTCATCGCTTTGCTGATGGGGCTTGTCTGGGTAGTTGCCGCCTGCAGTGGCACTGCTCCAGCAGCGACAACCAACGAGGCCCTGGTTAGCGAGCCTACACTTCAGCCGACATCTACCCCTCTACCCACTGCTACGCCGGTATTGCTGCCGACACCCACCTCTTCTCCAACGCCGCCGCCGACCGCGACTCCGCAGCCGACGCCGACTCCACAGCCGACCCCGACTCCGCAGCCGACGCCGACTCCACAGCCGACCCCGACTCCGCAGCCGACGCCGACTCCGCAGCCGACCCCGACCCCGCAGCCGACCCCGACCCCTATCCCATACGTCTATGACGCCTATGGATTCATCATGGCGCTCGATTCGGGCGCAAGTTTCGCGACAGTCAATCTTGCCACCTCTGGATTGACCGGTATCGAGGCCGATCTCGCTCAGGGCGTGCTAACGTTCACGTACAAGGGCTCCAGCGTTTTACTCTATTGGCTACCCGCCGAGGAGCAAACGCCTCCAGCGATTGTGTCATCGACTTACCAATCAATTGTGAGTAACCAGCCCACGGTAACTTTCCTAACAATCAACGAGGGAGACATTCTCGTAAGCGGAGAAACGGGATGGTATGGGGGCTTTGTCGCCACCGATGTCACAGGCGCCAGCGCTGGAGGTGGCCTCATGGGAGCGTGGATTTGTCCAGAGTCCCAAACAGCTTTCTCGCTGACTGCGACCGGTCCCGATGCAACGTCTCTTCAGATTCGTTTTGACCGTTTGATATCAGGATTCTCATGCCGCTGACCTGGCTAGCAACATGATGAATCCTGGCTTAGGAGATTCTAACTAGATGCGAATTCTAAGTGTCTTGCTATCGATGGCCCTGTTAGTGGGTCCGGTGACTCCGGTGTTCGCTCAAAGCTTTAGCGATAGCCTTAGGAATAGTCTTAGGGATAGCTCTGGCGGCAACTCTGCTGGTAATCAGCAGGGCCAGGCCAACCAGCAAGGCCAGGCCAATCAGCAGGGCCAGGCCAATCAGCAGGGCCAGGCCAATCAGCAAGGGCAGGCCAATCAGCAGGGCCAGGCCAATCAGCAGGGCCAGGCCAATCAGCAGGGCCAGGCCACTCAGCAAGGGCAGGCCAATCAGCAGGGCCAGGCCACTCAGCAGGGCCAGGCCAATCAGCAGGGCCAGGCCAATCAGCAGGGCCAGGCCACTCAGCAGGGCCAGGCCAATCAGCAGGGCCAGGGCTATACGCAAGATCAAGTCACGAACTTTGATTCGTCTACTGTGGCAGGTTTCAACAAAGACCAATTAGGCAACTTTGACCCAACTGCCGTGGCAGGCTTCAACAAGGAGCAGCTAGGCAACTTTGACCCGACAGCTATGGTTGGTTTCAACAAGGAGCAGCTTGGCAATTTTGACCCAACTGCCATGGCAGGCTTCAACAAGGAGCAGCTTGGCAATTTTGATCCGACGGCCGTGGCGGGTTTCGACAAGGATCAGCTGGGCAACTTTGACCCGACGGCCGTGGCCGGCTTCAACAAAGACCAGTTAGGCAACTTTGATCCGACGGCCGTGGCGGGTTTCGACAAGGATCAGCTGGGCAACTTTGATCCGACGGCCGTGGCCGGCTTCAACAGGGATCAGCTGGGCAACTTTGACCCAACTGCCGTGGCAGGCTTCAACAAGGAACAGCTTGGCAGCTTTGACCCGACAGCTATGGCAGGCTTCAACAAGGAGCAGCTTGGCAACTTTGACCCAACGGCCATGGCAGGCTTCAACAAGGACCAGCTAGGCAACTTTGACCCGACGGCCATGGCAGGCTTCAACAAGGAGCAGCTTGGCAATTTTGATCCGACGGCCATGGCAGGCTTCAACAAGGAGCAGCTTGGCAATTTTGATCCGACGGCCGTGGCCGGCTTCAACAAGGAGCAGCTTGGCAATTTTGATCCGACGGCCATGGCAGGCTTCAACAAAGACCAGTTAGGCAACTTTGACCCGACGGCCATGGCAGGCTTCAATAAGGACCAGCTAGGCAGCTTTGATCCGACGGCCATGGTTGGTTTCAACAAAGACCAACTTGGCAACTTTGACCCGACAGCCATGGTTGGTTTCAACAAAGACCAACTTGGCAACTTTGACCCGACAGCTATGGTGGGCTTCAACAAGGAGCAGCTCGGCAATTTTGACCCGACGGCCATGGCAGGCTTCAACAAGGACCAGCTAGGC
>CAUZFB010000040.1:0-20480 GCA_963579135.1 Dehalococcoidia bacterium
TGCCTTCATCCCTGGGAAGCCTAGGGTGGTGGTCAGCAACATCCCGCGCATACCGGGGTATCACGCCGCATACGAGGCCCGTCCGGATGGCTACACTATCGGCATGACGGTCACTGGTGACCTCCACGTTCGTCGTCAGATACTTGACGAGGCCCGCTATGATGTACGCCTCTTCCAGCACCTGGGAACCATGGGCTCAAGCCCGACGATGGTCTCAATGACCTCAGACCTGGGCTATGCGGATGTTTACGCCGCGATGGGCGCGGGATCTGATGCGCCGCAAATTTCATTCACTCGAAATGTGGCAGGCCCTGTAAATCTCCCCGGACAAGAGATGGCACTAGCCCTCATCTGTGAGGAACTCGCACTTCCGTGCCGATTCTTTAACGTTGCGAACGACACCAGTGCGCAAATGCTGGTAATGCTCGAGCGTGGAGAAATCACCGGGTACGCGAGAGCAGCGTGGGAAAGACTTCACACTCTCCGGCCAGGTTGGTGGACGGAAGAGAGATTGGTGCCTCTGTTCAACATGACCCCGAATCTCGAGATAGGGCCAAACCCGGAGACCGGGCAGATTTACCCTGCGCCCGGAATCGATGAGCTATTGAGTCCTGAGGCATACTTGAAGGTTCAGGCGATGCAGGGAACAGGGTTCCTGTCCAAGAACTATTGGTATCAGCCCGACGTGCCCGCCGAGATCGTCGCAGCCATGCGAGAAGTATTCGTAAACATCAGTCGCGACCCCGACTACAACGAGACCATGAAGAGAGTCGCGAGCGTTGACCTTGAGCTCGGCAAGAACTTCATCACCGGTGAAGAAACCGACCGGATTCAACAAGAAGGTGTTGAACTCTTCCTGGAAACTCAGGACAAAATCGCTGGTTGGCAGGAATACTACTTCGACAAGTACTGGCGGTAAGGGGAGCCCCCAGCCGCCAGCGAACAGGTTTACGTCGCACTCACCACGCAGGATGGGAATCGCCCATCCTGCGTGGTGGCTTTCTGCTCGGGTAACTGGCCGACGAGGCCGGAATAGCCGGAACACTAATATCTACGAATTCTGTTCGGATTGGAGTGAAGAATGATTGATGCTTGGAGCGGAGCGATGGTTACCCTTGGCTCCGCCGAATACTGGGTGGCAATCCTAATCACGATGCTCCTAGTGATTGCAGTGTCAATCATTCCAGGCGTTTCTTCGATCGTGGTGATGGCAATCATCATCCCGTTTATCGTCCTTCAAATTGAGGACCCCATCATCGGGATTGTCATGTTGGCGACCTTGGGCGGCGTGAACAACACCCTAGACGCGATTCCCGCCATACTGTTCGGGTTGCCGAGCGCGGCCACTCAGGTGACTTTCTTGGAAGGACACCAACTGGCACGTCAAGGGCTTGCGGCCCATACCCTGGGCGGCGTCTACGCTGCGTCTGCGGGGGGCGGCGTCGTTGGCGCGATAGCCCTCTTGCTCGTGATTCCGGTGATCAAGCCATACGTCCTGAGTTTCAGCTTTGCGGAAGTGGCCGCAATAACGACGTTCGGCGTTGCAATGGTCGCGGTGCTGAGTAGAGGGGCGGTGGTCAAGGGATTGATCGCAGCGTGCGGGGGACTGTTGCTTGGTACCGTTGGACTCGACACTTTCACTGGCGTCGAACGCTACACGCTCGGTCTGGTGCAGTTGGAGCTCGGACTCCCTCTGATAGGAACCACTGTCGGCTTTCTTGCGTTGCCGGAACTCATTGACCAGGCCGTAACTCGCCGGTCGGTAGCGCAGGACGTTGTTATCAACAAAGTATCGACCCGTGAGGTTTTGCGGGGCGCTCGAGACGCTCTCTCTCGCCCCTGGATAATCATTCGTCACTCCCTACTTGCGGTCGGCTTAGGAGCAATCCCCGGCGTGGGTTCGGGCGTCATTGACTGGTTGTCCTACGGCTTCGGTATCTCCAGGTCCAAGGATAAAAGCCAGTTCGGCAAAGGATCCTTTGAAGGGGTGCTCTTCGCCGAAGCAGCCCAAAATGCAAAGGAAGGCGGACAGGCCATTCCAACGTTGACATTAGGGGTGCCTGGTGGTTTGGGGTGGGTTTTCGTTCTGACCGCGATGATCGTCTACGGAATCGCCCCCGGGCCACAAATTCTTAACCAGCACGCGGACCTAGTGATGGTGATCGTCATCACCTTGGCGCTGGGAAATGTCATCATCGGGCTGATTGGCCTCGCGATCACTGGCCAACTGGCGAAACTGACGAATATCCCGTTTCCGGCGATAGCTGCAATCATCATTCCCATCGCTGTGATCTCAGCGTATCTGGTTCAGTTAGAGTCGATTGTTTTCCCCGTCGTGATCGTATTCGCTTTCGTTGGCCTCACGATGAAATGGTTCAGTTGGCCGCGTCCCCCACTGATCCTGGGATTTATTTTGGGTCCGATTATCGAAGAGAATCTGTTCTCGTCGTTCTCCATCTATGGGGTCGCAGGAACATTTTTTCGCCCGTTGACCATGATTCTCCTAGTTCTGGTCGTTGCATCGGCAGTGCTGTTGAGTTTCGCCATGAACCGCTCAGGCGACGTGGTTACTGATGCGGACAGCCCTGGTGAATCTGTAACGAAAGCGAGATCTCGTGAGAGTTGGAGCCTCGCGACAGCTATTCGGCAACGCATACCCGATAGAACCTTTAGGCCTACATGGCGACTAGAGATGTTGATGCCCACGAGTATGCTCATCCTGGGAGTGTTTACGGCGAGGGATTCCTTTGGATTCCCTGACAAGTCGCAGATGTTCCCACTGTGGATCTCGATAGGACTGGTGGTGTTCAGTGGAATCGAGCTTACGAGGCTGATACTGCGGGAGCGCCCGAAGGGCCCCGCAGACATCATGGACATGCCGATGCAGAGCAGGGGGGCCGAAGGCGCCAAGCGAACCGGTTTCTTGGTCGCTGGCCTGCTTGTCATATTTTTTGGCGGATCGATGGTGATTGGCGTACGGTGGGCGGCTCTACTGTTTTCCATACTGACTCCGATTCTGCTCCTTGAGGGTCGCGCGCGCAGGATTGCTACGATCACCGCACCAATCCTTGTTGGCGTGTTTCTAGCAGGCATGACGGACTACGTCATGGCCGTTCATTGGCCAGACTCGCTCTTCTCTCCTTGGCTTCCGTGGGGATGGCTCCTCGTTTAGGAGCCATCGCAAGTGAGATGAGATCACGAACGCCCCCATGGAGTTCGCCTGCGTGGTGGAACTATAGCGCCTGCCTCACGAGCCGATGCAGTTAGGTGATACCGCCGAGATAGTGGGAGTACGCTGAGCTGAGGTGCCGGGGATGGTGCGTCGACCGCTCACTCGCGAACGAGCGTGGTTGCTGCCTCCGTTACTTGATAAGTTGTGGCAGGAAGGGCACCCGGGCGGTTCCCGGCAGCCTTTGTCGATGGACTGAGGAGCGCCACACTGGCGGAGTTGGAGATAAACAGGGGGGGCGAGGCAGCGAGCGTACCCTCCAAACGCGCCTGTTGGCTACGGGCCGCTTTGCTGTTCAGTTTTATGACGGGAGATCGCCCGTCCCGTAAGCTCGAAGCGGCCCGTCGCGATCCGGTCCCTCTACTTTGGCTCACCGGCCTATCAGCTCCCCGACCACCGCGCCCTATGACGAACCTACGGGTTCCGTCGCGCAGCTATACACCGGTGGCTGAAGAGACCGTGAGGATCACTATGAACATTGGCTAGGTGATCCTAGCGCCGCAAGCCATCGATGGGAGGAAGGTGCGGGCGAGCGCTTGCACAAACTGCGGTTGGTTGGGGGCACCGAATTGCTAACTCCGGGTTCGCGGTACAGCGACTATCATTAATCCCGACAACCGCCAACCCGATACGACGAATCAAGGACTAAGAACTACCGGAGGCACCATGGCGAAAGTTACTGCTGGGAAAGCAGTGGTTGAACTGTTGCTAGATGAGGGAGTCTCCCATATCTTCGGCATCGTTGGCTCGGCCTTCTTGGACATCTTGGACGCCATGTACGGTCGGAAGGATATTGAGTTCGTTGGCGTTCGGCACGAGCAAGGTGCAGCGTTGATGGCAGACGGCTTTGCCCGAATAAGCGGGAGGCCGGCGGTTTGTCTCGTTACGAATGGGCCCGGTGTCCTAAACCTTGCATACGGCGTTGCTTCTGCATTCGTGGCACATTCTCCGATGGTAGTTCTCGCACCATCGTCATCTCGCGAACATCAGTACCGCGACGCCACACAGGAATTTGACCAGGTGTCGCTGTTTCGCCCCATCACGAAAGCGTGCTTTCCGGTGAACAAGGTCGAGCGACTCCCGCATGCACTCCGGCATGCTTTTCGCGTAGCAACCTCAGGGAAGATGGGACCCGTCATGGTCGATATTCCCCGAGATCTGATGCCGGGCGCAGAGGCCGAACACGAAAGGCTGTCACCTAGTACCTACCGGACAGGACAAACCCGACTGCGAGGTGATGAACAGCTTGTTGCAGCGGCAGCGGACGTCTTAAGATCCGCGACTCAGCCCTTGGTATTGGCAGGTGGTGGTGTGGTGTGGAGCGAGGCTAGCGATGAGGTCATGAAGATGGCCGATGTCCTCGGGGCGCCGGTTGTCACCACCTATGGCCATGCAGATGCGGTTCCGAGCGATTACCAACGGTTCCTAGGTCACCTGGGTCGGCTGGGCACTCTGGAGGGGATAGAGGCGGTTCGAAATGCCGATGTGATCCTGGCGGTCGGCACAAGGTTGGGACAGTCGACGACGTTCTTCGACAATCGCTACATCCCGGCTGATGCAAGGATCGTTCAGATCGACGTTGATCCCAAGGAGATTGGCCGGAACTATCCATTAGCCGTAGGCATTGAGGGCGACGCGAAGGCTGTGATGCAGGCGCTGCTCGGAGCGATGGAGCAACGTAGCGACTCTGCTCGACGAAAGTGGAGAAGAAGGGTGGACGCGTGGGTCGCCTCGCGTAAGCAACGGCTTTCGGATGAAGGGGAACTGCACTCACTGCCAATGAAACCGCAGCGGGTTTATGCGGAATTACGCAAGGTGATGCCTCCCAATGCGATCGTGGGTCTGGACGCTGGTATTGCGCCCAACATGGGTCAAGACCGGTTGGCTTATGCTGGGCCACGCAGCCTTTTGACTTCCTTGGAACTAGGTGGTCTGGGGTTCAGTTTCCCTGCGTCAATCGGTGCGTGCTTTGCCGCTCCTGATCGCCCCGTCGTGAACTTCAACGGCGACGGTGGGTTCTTGTTTAACGCGCAGGAGTTCGAGACAGCCGTTCGTTATAAGCTGAACTTGGTTACGGTGATTCTCAACAACGGAAGTTGGGGGTCTGAAAAGGCGTATCAGAAGTACGCCTTTGGCGAACGCTACGTAGGGGCAGACACAACGAATCCGCCGTTTGATAAGTATGCTGAGTTATTCGGTGGACGCGGCTTCTTTGTCGATAATCCGACCGATGTGGGCACTGCCTTCCAAGAGGCCCTCGCTGCTGGAGTCCCGAGCATCATAGAAATCCCGATCGATCCTGATGAGTTGCCACGCCCGGCGCGTTTGGCAGAAGTGCAGGCACCGCAACGGCCGTAGCGCGAGGGCGCTCCCGCGGGTAGGCGAGTCTGTGTGGTCAAGTGGCCCGTTGCTCACCTTCTGGGGATAAATGGCTGATGGCTGGAATATGATGCGAGCCAGAACTCAGAACGAGGGCAATCAGTGACGATTCTGCAAAGCGTGGTTGATGTTAGGTCGACGGATTTTGCAGCCAACGTGGCCCATATGGAGTCACTAGTCGACGACTTGCGTGCGCAGACCATGCGTATCGTTGAGGGCGGTACCGCTTCGGCGCGAAAGAGGCACACGTCGCGAGGGAAGCTGCTGCCACGGGATCGGGTGCAGGCGCTTCTGGACCCTGGATCTCCATTCTTTATGGCTTGATCTAGGCTCGTGGCGGAGAAAGCTGGAACCGGGCGAGTCATTGCGGTTCGAGCACACGAGCGGAACGACCGAAGTGACCGTTCTAAAGGTTGATGGTGGGTGGATGCTCGGCTTGCCCGACGGTACAGTCCTGACTCGCGCTCGCTCGGACCGTAATGGCAACTTGCTAGCAAGCATCGATGGTGTCGAGAGTATCGTGCTCGTGGATTGGGTGGGTGCGAGCATCCGTGTCGCAGTTGCCACGGGAACATGGAAGTTGACGTTGCGCGATCCCCGTATCGAGACCGAGGAGCGAGTGACGGCAGATGGCGCGGTCACAACTCCCATGCCGGGAACCGTGACCGAAGTCTTTGTGGAGACCGGCGATACGGTCGAACCTGGTCAGGCGCTCCTTACAATCGAAGCGATGAAGATGATTCTCACGCTGAAATCGCCTTGCCCAGGCCAAGCTTCTATTGCGTGTGTCGTCGGAGACCGGGTGGAACAGGGGCAAGTGCTCATCGTTATCCAGCAGGTGCAACTTCCATGATCCCCGAGGCTGTTCGTATCTTCGAGGTCGGCCCACGCGATGGCCTGCAGAATGAAGACATCGCGGTGCCCGTGCAAGTCAGGATGGAGTTCATCGAGCGATTAGCTGCTGCTGGAATCACCAAGATCGAGGAGGGAAGCTTCGTTTCCCCACGATGGATGCCGCAGATGGCACACAGCGACGAGGTCATCTTGGGCCTCCAGATGAAGCGAGGGGTAACTTATTCAGCGCTAGTGCCGAATATGCGCGGCTTCGATGCTGCGCTGGCGGCAGGCGTGAAAGAAGTCGCTGTATTTGCGGCGGCGGCGGAGACCTTCTCTCGCAAGAACACTAATTGCTCAATCGATGAGTGTTTGGAGAGATTCCTGCCTGTGACGGAGGCAGCAAAGTCCCATGGCATTGCGGTTCGCGGATATGTGTCCTGCGGGTTGGGCTGCCCATACGAGGGCCAGGTCCCGGTGGCGAGGGTGGTGCAGATCGCGGAAGCATTGCATGCAATGGGTTGCTACGAAGTCAGCTTGGGCGACACCATCGGGGTGGGCACTCCGAACGCGACCAAAGCGCTCGTGGAGGCGACTGCAGCTAGCTTGCCAACGAGAGCGATCGCGGTCCACTTCCACGACACATACGGCCAAGCGCTTGCGAATATCTGCGCCGCACTGGAAACGGGAATATCCACGGTGGATGCATCCGCCGGTGGCCTCGGGGGATGTCCGTACGCACCTGGTGCGGCTGGAAACGTAGCGACTGAAGACGTGATCTATATGCTAGACGGCATGGGCATCGAGACCGGGGTCGATCTCCGTGCACTGGTTGAGGCCAGCTACTTTATAGCCGACCATCTTGGCCGAACGCGTTTCTCGCGAGTTGCCGAAGCGCTGCGCGCCAATATTGCGTATCCGGAGGCTGGGCGCGTGCCTAGTTCTTACTTCTCCCTAGACCATGGCCTCGGTGAAACACTAGATAGCGTCAGGGAAACGGTGCGCGAGTTCTCTGTCAACGAGATCGCTCCTCGTGCGGACGAGATCGGTCGTGCGAACGAGTTTCCTCGGGATCTTTGGCCCCGGTTAGGTGACCTAGGTCTCTTCGGGATGACGGTTGCTGAGGAATATGGAGGCGCTGGGCTGGGTTATCTGGCGCATGTGGTGCCATGGAAGAGATATCACGGGCCTCGGCCAGCGTCGGTCTCAGTTATGGCACCCACTCCAACCTGTGCGTAAATCAGATTTTTCGCAACGGTACCGACGCACAGCGTCAGCGCTATCTACCTGCATTGCTGAGCGGTGAGCACGTCGGAGCCCTCGCGATGAGCAAGGCCAATGCGGGATCTGACGTGGTTAGCATGTCCCTGAGGGCCGACAAATCCGGCGACGAGTTCATACTTAACTGTTCGAAGATGTGGATCACCAATGGGCCTGAAGCCGACGTTCTAGTGGTGTATGCCAAGACTGAACCGGACGCAGCAGCTCGTGGGATCACCGCGTTCCTTGTGGAGAGAGAATTTCCGGGTTTCGCCGCAGGGCGTAAGCTCGACAAGCTCGGCATGCGGGGATCAGGCACGTCCGAATTGGTCTTTGAGGACTGCCCTGTCCCCGAGACTAACGTGTTGGGCGTGGTCAATGAAGGCGTACACCTGCTCATGAGCGGACTTGACTTGGAACGCGCTGTGCTCGCAGGCGGGCCGGTGGGCATCATGCAATCTTCCATGGATCTAGTTATGCCCTACGTGCACCACCGCGAGCAGTTCGGTCAACCGATAGGGGGGGGGTAGAGTTGATTCAATGCAAGCTCGCGGATATGTCCACGGTCATATCCAGCAGTCGTGCCTACGTGTATGCGGTGGCTCGGGCGTGTGACGCTGGCCAAGATACCCGCGAGGATGCTGCTGGCTGCATCCTGTTCGCCGCCGAGCGCGCGACTCAAACCGCGCTTGACGCCATTCAGATCCTCGTGGGCACGGGCTACCTCAGCGAAACGTCTGCCGGACGCTTGCTGCGAGATGCCAATCTTTACGAGATCGGCGCGGGTACTAGCGAAATCCGCAAGATGCTGATCGGCCGCAAGTTGTTTCGCGAAACACAATAGCCGTGTCGCTTTGGCCGCTCCTCCGCGTCAGGAGTCCTGTCGTAGGTTTTACGCTGACGGAGGTACCGCGAACCACCCGGCGGAATCTAATCCTCAACCGACGAGATCCGGATCAGGAGTCGCGATGGGCACACAAGCACCACATGTCAGCACCAATCGCAAGAGTCGGCTACTCCCTTGGTTGACCTCGGTTACCACGTTGGCAGCTTTTCAGGAACTCCTGACCATGGCCGTCAAGAGTAATTCTCCTGCCCACCGATGCCAATCTTCGTAGAGCCCGTGCGCGCCATAGTCGGTTACGGCCCATCGCTTTGGTAAAGGTGGCAGATTCGGTGTGGCCCACAGACAAATGGGCACTGAAACTGATGCTCGCTGATAGGATGGAGACGAGAGGAATTCCATGAAAACACCAGATGTTTCGATTGTCGGTACTGGGCACACGAAGTTTGGCCGCCTGGACACTCAAAATCTTGAAGACCTCATCGTCGCTGCAGGGCGGGAAGCGATTGCGGATGCAGGGGTCGCTCCAGGCGATATCGATGCTGTCTTTCTAGGCCATTTCAACTCTGGCTTGGTACCAGATGGCTTCGCGGCCTCGCTGATCCACCAGATAGCACCGGAGTTGCGCTTCAAGCCTGCTACCCGACTCGAAAACGCTTGCGCTTCCGGGTCAGCGGCGGTCTTCGCCGGAATCACTGCTATTCAAGCTGGACAGGCTGAGGTTGCCTTAGTGGTTGGTGCGGAAAAGATGACGTCACGGTCCACGGCGGATGTCACGCAAGCCCTCGCCGGCGCTGGATACCAGAACGATGCCGATGAAGTGCAGCTGAGCTTCCCGCAGGTGTTCGCGATGGCTGCGCGCGACTACGCCGCGCGCTATCGCGATCCCATGGGATCCATGGCAAGCATCGCGGCCAAAAACCACAAGAACGCGCTGCACAATCCGCTGGCTCAAATGCACAAAGCTTTGGATTTTGAGACGTGCAATACCGTATCGGATCAGAACCCGCTCATCGCGCCGCCGCTTCGCCTCACTGACTGCTCTCTGATCACTGACGGAGCTGCGGCTGTCGTCCTTGTTTCGGCCGAGAGGGCAAAACAATTCCCTCGCGAAGTAGCGTTCCGGTCGCTGTCCCACGTCAGTGACCTGCTGCCACTGAGTGCGCATGACTTCGTCGCATTTGAAGGACCGGAAAGGGCGATCAAGTGCGCTCTCGATGATGGTGCTATCGAGCTCCAAGACTTGGACTTCGCTGAGGTTCACGACTGCTTCACTATCGCGGAACTTCTGATCTATGAGGCAATGGGCTTGGCGCCACACGGCGAAGGATATCGCGCAATAGAAGAAGGAACGGTATATCGTGACGGGGCTTTGCCCGTGAACCTTTCGGGAGGGCTGAAGGCCAAAGGGCATCCCGTTGGCGCGACCGGCGTCTCAATGCTCGCCATGGCATTTCGGCAGCTAACTGGAACGGCGGGCGACCTTCAGCTTCCACAACCGACCCTGGGTCTCGTCTTTAACATGGGCGGAGCGGGCGTCGCCAACTATGCATCCGTACTCGAAGCGACGCGGGCCTGAGGCAACGGCCGTTGAACATCGCATCCTGGCTTCACGCCTCGGCGCTCGTCCAACCCGACGCCCCCGCGTTAATGGACGGAGACGACCTCCGTGCCAACTACCTGCAGTTCGGGGAGACAGCCAGCGCTATCGCCGATCGGTTGAGGGTCGATTACGTGGTTCAGGTAGGGGACCGTGTTGCCGTATTCATGAAGAACTCCACCGACTACCTTGAGGTCCTTTATGCGATCTGGTGGCTTGGAGCGATCGCTGTTCCGATCAACAGCAAACTACACCCGAAAGAAGCGGCGTGGATCATCGAGAACGCAGAAGCAAAGATACTGTTCTCCGAGGGCGGGAATCTGGGTCAGGTGGTGAACCTCTGGGAAGGATGTAAGGAGATCGCGGTCGACTCTCCAACATTCGAATCAATGAGAGCATCCAGTGATGAGCTTACGGTTCCAGCCCTCGTCGATTCGAATGCATTGGCCTGGTTGTTCTACACGTCGGGCACAACGGGCCGACCTAAAGGGGTCATGCTCTCACACGAGAACCTGGTGACGATGTCAATCAACTACATGCTTGACGTCGACCAGGTCTCACCCGAGGACGCGATCTTGTATGCGGCACCGATCTCTCACGGCGCAGGACTCTACAACTTCATCCATGTCCGGCGTGGCGCTAAGCACGTAGTCCCACGCTCGCGTGGCTTCGATCCCAAGGAGATTCTTGATCTCGGCGAGCGGGTCGGTAGACTCTCGATTTTTGCCGCGCCAACCATGGTCAAACGCCTCGTCGAAGAGGCGAAGGCATCAGGGAGGCCTGGCGAGGGAATCAAGTCGATCGTCTATGGCGGGGGGCCGATGTACATCGCAGACATCGAACTCGCACTGGAGGTGATGGGCCCCAAGTTCATCCAGATCTATGGTCAGGGCGAGGTCCCCATGACAATCACGTCGCTGCGCCGGGAAGTAATCGCCGACAAGACCGCTCCGCGATGGCGCGAAAGACTGGGATCTGTCGGCACAGCGCAGGCGTGCGTTGAGGTTCGTGTCGTCGATGACGCATTGAACGACCTTCCGCTGAATACTCCTGGCGAGATCATTGTGCGTAGCCGCGCGGTGATGCAGGGCTATTGGCGAAATGAGAGCGCTACATCCGAAGCCCTTATCGGCGGCTGGCTCAAGACTGGCGATATAGGCCACCTCGGCCCCGACGGCTTCCTGACACTTACGGACAGGTCAAAGGACGTCATCATTTCTGGCGGGACCAATATCTATCCGCGTGAAGTGGAGGAGGTACTGATCCGGCACCCGGCGGTGTCGGAGGCGGCGGTTATCGGCCAGCCGAACTCAGAATGGGGAGAGGAGGTTGTGGCATTCGTCGTACCCATGCCGGGCGTGCCCTGTGACGTCAATGCGCTGGAAAATTGGTGCCGGAACGAGATGGCATCGTTTAAGAAACCGAAGCGTTACGAGTTTTGCGATGAGCTACCGAAAAACAATAACGGCAAAGTACTCAAGACCGATTTGCGTCAGATTTTGAACGACGGAGCTCGGTCGACAACCTGACCCTGCCCTTGCCCCTCCCGTGGTGACGAGTTGTTTTGTCTGGGCACGTTGCCACCCAAAGGCTTATGTGAAGTGAGCCTTTGGGTGGGCGAATCGCTTGTCGGATAGGTAATCCGCGCCAGCAGTGTCTTCAGATTCCGTAAAAACGACGCGGGTTATCGTCAAGAATCTTCTTGGCGACGGCTGCGGGTATCTCGCCTTCAGCTCCCAAGCGATCGATCACGTCGAGCGCTCGGAGTTCTGCCGATTGGTCTGCGTGGGTATAGTCCGTTCCTATCATCAAGCTATCCTCCGACATGAACTTGAGGATGTAAGGGATGTCGTCCGTGGTGTCGCAAGCGACGTAGAAACGGCATCGCTGGAACAACTCAGCCTTGTAATCGAATGGGTGGAAGGTGAGCTTCTGGGCTTTCGCCACGAGATCAGCTTGAAGGAAAGGCACCCAGGACGCGCCGGTCTCTATCCAGCCTGTTCGTAATTCTGGGTAGCGTTCAGGGACGTCGCTCATGGCGAGGTCGGTAAATGCTGAGATGGCGTTGAACCGGCCTCCGATATCGGCACCTGCCGTTGGCGGATTGCCCGTGCCGGTGTGGATGCAGATGGGCATATCAAGCCGGGCCGCTTCTTCGTAGAGAGGGAAGAAATAGGGATCGCTGGCGTTCCGGCCGCATTCGATGCCCTTCTTGAATACGCCGCAGGCTCCGTGATCCTTCGCAAGGCGGAGCTCAGCCACTGCGTTGCCGATGTCAAGCATCGAAGGCAGCGCCACCCACCGAAGGCGACCACCTGAAGTCTGCGTTGCGTCCGACATCCAGCGGTTGTAGGCGTTGGTCAGCGAGACATCCACTTCCTGGCGGTTGGTGTACCCACCCAGGAACAGCGTCGGATATAGCACCTGAACATCTACGTTCAGTTCATCCATCTGCGCGACTCGCGCAGCAACGTCGGAGAGCTCTCTCGTCGCCTTGACGGTGCCAGTCCTGACATCGTCCCGCCATCGTCGCAGCCGGAAATTGCCATCTATCAGCCAAAGCCGATGCGGACGGACATCGCCCGCCACAGTCGCCATTCCTGGGTCGAGGGTCACCGGCTTGTGAGGCGCCTCATCCTCACTCATGAACTCCCAAGTGGCGTCAGTCTCGTCCACGTGAGCGTCTGCATCAATCCGTGCCATTCCGACCTCCCTGCGCGGATAGCTGGAGTTGGGGTAGGGGAACACAGCATGAGAACTGTCGTCCGTTCCGCGCTGCGCGATTTGACCACGTGTGGGTAAAGGCAGCAAGCCCTCAAGCAACACCGCAGCAGTTGCACCGGTCGTGGCTGGGCGGGGTCAAGTGGCGGCTCGATTACTAGGATTGGAGTGCTCGCTCTGCGGCGGGTGTTTTTCGGTTAAGCGTCATCAATGGTGGGGTGTGAGCATCCTGATTAAGGGAGTATTCTTTCCGAGTCGATGATCCTCGAAAGTGATCGTTGCCGTAGAGCGAAAGGAGAGCGAAATGACAGTAGTGGATTCCGACGCCCACGTAATCGAGACCGAACACACGTGGGATTTCATGCTCCCTTCCGACAGCGCCTATCGTCCGGAAATTGTTACGGGTGACGACGGTGTCGATTATTGGATGATCGAAGGCAAGAATCGTGGGCGCGCGCGCGGGCCGGTGGCCGCCCAGGGCCTCTCCGATAAAGTCGAGCGCAGCATGGTGATCGATGACCGCAAGCGCCTCATGGAGGATATTCCCGGGCGCGTCGCCCACATGGACGAGCTTGGGATTGACGTCCAGGTGCTTTACCCAACCATGTACATCAGTCGCATGTGCGATAAGCCCGAGAGCGAGGTGGCACTCTCGCGAGGCTACAACCGCTGGCTGGCCGACATCTGGGAGCAAAGCGGCGGACGCCTGCGGTGGACCTGCATGCTTCCCATCGAGACGATGGAAGAGGCACTGGCCGAACTGCGGTGGTCGGCCGAGCACGGAGCCTGTGGCGTAACTCTCCGTAGCCTCGAGGGAGACCGGATAGTAGTTGACCCCTACTACTATCCGCTCTACGAGGAAGCCGAGCGACTGAACATTCCCATTGCAATCCATATCGGGAGCTCCAACGACCACATCAACGATGTGTTCGTGAAAGACGGCGTTGGTGGAACGTTCGGCCGGCTGCGGTTGATGTCTGTCGCCGCCTGCCACATGCTGATAACCAACCGCCTGATCGATCAGTTCCCGAAGTTGAGATTCGGCTTGATCGAGGCCAGTGCTCAGTGGGTACCCTATGTGATCCACGACCTGCGGCGGAGGCTGGCAACCAGAGGGCGAGAGCTTGCTGAGAACCCACTGAAAACCCACCAGATCTGGGTAACGGCGCAGACTGACGATGACTTACCTTACGTGCTGAAGTACGCAGGCGAGGACAACCTCCTCATCGGCACCGACTATGGGCACCAGGATCAATCTAGCGAGATTGAGGCCTTGCGGATCATCAGGGACAAAGGCGACGTCGAGTCGAGGGTCGTGGACAAGATTCTGGGCGAGAACGCTATCGCGTACTACGGTCTCTAGAGGCTGCTGAGCCGCTGGTCTCTACCAGTGAGCGATCGCTTACGACGCCTGCCGTGTCCGATGAGAGTCGCTAATGGGCGGATGAATAAGAGTGGGTGGGAGGCGCTATGAAAGATGGAATGCGGTTCGTGGATTGCGACATGCATGTCATGGAACCGGCCGACATCTTCGATCGGTATCTTGACCCCAAGTTCCTGGACCGTGTGATTTCCGACGGCCCGAGGGGACGCGCCGGGGGAGGCCGAATGCTGATTGACGGGTTGTCGCGCAATGGTGACGATCACATGCAGCAGTACCGCAAGCGCAGCACATCGGTCGCCTCAAACGAACGGCAACCCCTCTCGGGGTCGCGATCGGCGTCGTACTTGGAGTTCGCCATCGAGCGGAAGTATGACGCCGTGGCGCAGGTTATGGGGATGGAGATGGAGGGTGTCGACATCGGCGTCCTGTTCCCGACGACGGGCCTGGGATTGATTGCGAGAGACGGGATGGATCCACTACTCTCAGAAGCACTTTGCCAGGCGTACAACAATTGGATCTACGACTTTTGCCAGCATAGCCCTGACCGGCTGAAGTTTGCCGCGATGCTGCCATTCCATGATGTTACGTTGGCTTGTAGGGAGTTGCGCCGCTGCGTTACGGAACTGGGCGCTGTGGGGTCTTTCATGAGGCCGAATCTGGTCAACGGGCGTTATTGGCACTCGAATTACTGGGACCCGCTGTATAGCCTGCACGAAGAGCTGGACGTCGCATGGGGATTCCATGAGGGAACCGGGGCGCATTACTCCAACATGAATGTGTTGTATGGCGAGAATCGTTTCTACCGACACGTCGCGAGCCATTGGATCGAGATGCAGCAAGCCTTGATCGCAATGATCATAGGCGGGGTTTTCGAGTTCCACCCGAAACTGCGTGTGGGGTTTCTCGAAGCACAGAACTCGTGGGTGCCGGGACTGCTGAGCCGGATCGAGTGGGATTACCCTCAATACCGCGACACCCACGCACCGTACTTATCGTTGACTCCGAAGGAGTATTTTCAGAGGAATTGCTGGGCAGCGGTGGAGGGTAGCGAGCCAGAGATTGAGGCTACGGCATCACTGATCGGAGCCGATCGCATGTGCATCTCCACCGACTATCCGCACTTCGATTCGAATTTCCCGAATGTTTCGTCGAATCTAGTGAACGGGGTTTCCCGGGAGACGGCTGCTGCGATCCTGTACGGTGGTGCGGGGCTGTGGGGATTCACCGACGAAGATTTGGCGAAGGCGGATGCGGCGGCCGCAGAGCGCGCTTAGCACTCCGCTGTTGGCATTACACTGGCGAAGGGTCCCTCGATTCGGCACAGGCATCTTTGGCGTCCTTGAGTGCTGTGGCTCAATCTCGCCAGGCGGCGATTAGCGGGCGCGAAGGAAGCGCGGGCGATGGGGCCCGCCGAGGACTAGGGGCGCCGGTATGGAGTGGCCTGATTGATGCCGCTCGAATGACTGGGACTTGGCGTATCTAGCGCTGTGCCATTCGATGCTCCATCACCTACATCAAACCTGTTATGGCTGCCGAAGCACACCACCACGAGAGCGAGGATCCAATGCCTGACCAATATGACGTGATCATTATCGGCGGAGGCGCTGCGGGAGAGAATGTTGCAGGGCGGACCGCTCCAGGAGGACTGAGCACGGTCATCGTGGAAGCGGAATTGGTCGGCGGCGAATGCTCGTACTGGGCGTGTATGCCCACCAAGGCGTTGCTCCGCCCAGCCGAGGCCCTGGCGGCGGCCCGTCGCGTGCCCGCCATCCAAGATGCGATCACTGGAACTATCGATACCGAGAAAGCGTTACGCAGCAGAGACGCCTTCGCAAGCGGATGGAGCGACGAGGGCCAGGAGCGGTGGGTCGAATCTGTAGGAGCGACGTTGATCCGAGGGCGTGCCAGACTCACGGGGCCAAAGCGTGTTTCTGTGGTCAGGAACGACGGGGGAGTGGTTGAGCTTGAAGCGGCGAAGGCTGTAGTGATCGCGACAGGCTCCCGTCCTTCAATGCCCCCGATCGAGGGACTGGCTGCTGCAGAGCCATGGACGAGTCGTGAGATCGTCTCGACCCAGAGCATTCCGGAAAGCCTCATCATCATCGGCGGGGGAGTCGTCGGTCTCGAGATGGCCCAGGCTTGGAGGTCCCTGGGGACTGAAGTCACCGTGGTGGAGGCTGCGCTGCCCAAGGATTCGGTCACCCTGGAACCGTTCGCGATTGAAACGGTGATCCAGTCGCTTGAAGACAAAGGAGTGGTGTTCCATCTGGGTCAAATCGCGTCCTCTGCGAGCCGGAGTAGCGTCGGCGTCGTTGTTAAGCTGAACGATGGGACAGAACTGTCCGCAACTGAACTCCTTATTGCCGCAGGAAGAACCGGCGCGGTGGACGGATTGGGTTTGGAAACCGTCGGCGTCTCACCCGCGCGCTTCATTGCCGTCAACGACCACCTCCAGGCGGAGGGCGTCGAAGGCGGCTGGCTGTATGCGATCGGAGACGTGAACGGACGGGCGCTGCTGACACACCAAGGCAAGTACCAGGCGCGTCAGACGGGTGACCACATCCTGGGCCTAGGCACTTCCGCTTGGGCGGATCATGTCGCGGTGCCATCGGTGGTGTTCACCGACCCGCAGATCGGCAGCGTCGGGCTCAGCGAGCGGGCTGCTCGCGATAAGGGCATCAATATCAAGGTTGTCGAGATGGGATGGGGCGTGGCGGCGGCTCCGCTGCTGGGCGAAGGCACGGTCGGTGGCGTGAAGTTCATCGTGGACGAAGACCGGTGCATGCTGGTTGGGGCTACGTTCGTGGGACCCGGTGTCGGAGAGCTCACGCATGCCGCGACTATCGCGATCGTGGGTGAGGTGACCCTCGATCGGCTCTGGCACGCCACTCCTGCCTTTCCGACGCTCAGTGAGATATGGTTGCGTTTCCTCGAAGAATACGGTCTTTAGGCTGTCTGGGCAGATTCGTTGGCTGTTTAGCGTGACCCGCCGAAGTGCCTGCAGCTGCGACGGGTCTGTTCCCGACGCCGCGGCGCATGGCGGGCCGGTTGCGATCGTGCCCCTGCATCCGCTCCAGGGGTAGATTGGCTGTCGGCGGCTGTCGGCGGCTGTCGGTGATGTTGGCTCGACAAGTTGCTGGCTCGGCCGGCCCGCGCTATGCTGCGCGCGAGTCGCCGCGCTCCTCCCCGCATGGCCAATTTCTGGCGAATCAGCGCTTCACGCAAGCAGGGGCCCCAATGATGCTGAGGATGACTGAGACAGGGAACCGCGTCCCATGGAGGGGAACCGCATGCTGAGCGCTGAGCGAAATGAACGCCTAACGGGCGTCGGACGCGGAACCCCGGGTGGCGAGCTGCTTCGTCGTTACTGGCACCCAGTCGCTGCAACGTCCGAACTAGAACATCGGGCGACCAAACCGGTGAGGCTCCTTGGTGAGGATCTGGTCCTCTACCGGAACCGCTCCGGAACTTACGGGCTCATAGAGCGCCTTTGTCCACACCGGCGAGTCGATCTTTCGTATGGCATTCCTGAGCAGAACGGCCTGCGCTGCATGTACCACGGGTGGATGTTCGATGAAAGTGGGCAGTGTATCGAGCAGCCGTTTGAGGAGACTGTCCATCCGGACGGGCGGTTCAAGGAAAAAGTGAAAATTGCGGGCTATCCGGTCCAGGAACTGGCTGGACTGTTGTTCGCCTACCTCGGGCCTCTGCCGGAACCGTTACTTCCTCGTTGGGAGCCGTTGGTGTGGGAGAGTGCGGTCCGGGATATCGGTATCGTGGAGCTGCCCTGCAACTGGTTGCAGTGCCAGGAGAATTCTCTCGATCCCGTCCACAACGAATGGCTTCACGCATACCTGACCAATTACGTCCGGAACGCGAAGCATGAGCTGCCTGCGGGCCGGGGGAAACACCTCAAAATCAAGTTCGACGTGTTCGAGAACGGCATTATCAAGCGCCGCGTCGAGGAGGGATTCACTGAGGACGACGATGATTGGAAGCGAGGACATCCTGCGCTCTTCCCCAATATTCTTCACGTGGGAAGCGAAGGACGCTGCACGATGCAATTTCGTGTTCCGATCGATGATGTGAGCACGATGCATTTCACTTGCTACGCGTGGCAAGGGGCGCCGAGTACGCCGAGACTCACGCAGCAGACGATCCCCTACCGGTACGTCCCCCTCTACGACAGCGACGGTCGATTCATGCTGGACCCAATCTTGCACCAGGACTACGTGGCGTGGGCGACCCAAGGACCCATCGCGCAACGCAGCTACGAACGGCTGGGCGAGTCAGACATTGGAATCATCCTCTTCAGGAAGTTGCTCAATGAACAGATGGACGTGGTGGCTGACGGCGGAGACCCGCTAAACGTTTTCCGGGACCTGCCAGCCGACCATGTGCTCCCGATACCCTTGGAGAAGGTGAAGTTCGGCAATGCGGCTTTAACCAACCGGCCATTGGAAGCCGGCGACACCTCGCCTGTCCGCGACCTAGTCCAGCGAGCGCTGGATAGTTGGAGTGCTGCGGGCGTTAGTCAACCGATGTGTTGATGCCTTAGATCGACTGGTTGGCCGCTCTTGCCGGCCTGCACCACTGCCAGGCAAATCTCAAGCATCGACTTGCCCCAGCGGGCAGAGAGACTTGGTGTTTTACCCCTGAGAACGAGGTCGCACATCTGCTCAACGACGGCCTTCTGACCGGTGTCTGTAAGCGGAAGATCCATCGGTTGACGGGCTTGGTCGTCGTAAAGCACTAACCCGGTTGGGGTAAGCCTGGCTTCGGCCCGCTCGTAACTGGCTAGAGTTAATCCGTTGGATATCCACATGAACGCAGGCCGACTTCCGGAAAACCAGGGCGCGGCCCTGACGTTTCCATACTTCTGAGCCTTTTCTTCGTCAGGCGTGCGATCCGAACTCAGCGCGGCACGGGCGGCGCCGTAGGGCAACTCCGCATCTGAGACCAGTTCATCGGTCTTGAATCGGTCATAAGCGCTGTAGGACGCCGTCACGATACACCCGCTCTCGTACTCAATGTAGGCAACATAACTGCCCGCGACCGGTCGGGCCGAATCGTTCGCCCAGACAGTCGCAGCTTTCACGGCCTTGGCCGGAGAGCGAGTGATGGCTTGGATGGTGCCGAACTGATGAGAGCCTTGCCGAAACACAACGCCACTGCCATTCCTAGGGTCGGGATCGATTTCTTCAGGGGAGCGGGGCCGGTAGAGCCAGTCCCCGTAATGCCATGTCTGCACCGACTGCAGCGGACCGAATTCTCGGCCCTCGGTCCACGAGCCGAGCTGGCGGATGGGAGCGTGTAAGCCCTGTGGGAAGTCAACGATGACCTCGCGCCCCACGGCCGCCGCAGCCGTGATGATACGGTCGGCGTCCTCAATGTTGGTCGCCATGGGCTTTTCGACAAGTACGTGCTTGCCATGTTCGAGCGCCGTTAGCGCGTGCTGGGTGTGGAGCCAGTTGGGTGTAGCGATGTGCACGATGTCAATCTCAGGGTCTTTGCACATGTCTTCAAAGTCGTCGTAAACGCGGGCACCGGTGGCCTCGTGGAAGGAAGCGAGCAGATCTTGATCGATATCGGCTGCCGCGGTGAACTCAACTTCGGGATTGTCATTGAACGAGGACATGATGTGACGGGATCCGCCACCAAGGCCGGCAATGCCGAGCGCTACCTTAGCCATCTGCTGCTCCCTGCTCGTGTTGAACGCGCCGTACCTCGATACCGCGCTCACAGTAACAGCCACTGTGGGGTTAGCCAAATCCAGATTGGCTGGGTTCTGGATCGAGGAAGTGTATGAGCAAAGATGACCCAAGGCATAGGCAACAGCAGGCTCTGGTTCGGACTGCCCAGCCAGGGTAAGCTTGGCTCACCGGCACGCCAGTGGCGGCGATACATGTTCGGTCTGAAATCTCACTCGAATGTTAGGGGCGTGCAAGATGCCATATCTGGAGCTTGGCAGCGTAGATCTTTGGTACGAAGATAATGGAGGTGGCGGTGTTCCGGTAGTTTTCCTGCACGCCTTCACCGGCAACACCGAGGGCTGGGCGTACCAACTGCCTGCCTTTACCAACGCTGGCTACCGCAATGTGACGTACGACCGTCGCGGGTGGGGCCAGTCCCGGGACACGGCTGCCGAAGCGCGAACCACCTATGCTGTCGATGATCTCCACGCTCTGGTCGAGCACCTGGGCCTGACCAGCTTTCACTTGGTAAGCAC
>CAUZFB010000041.1:0-20368 GCA_963579135.1 Dehalococcoidia bacterium
CCGACTGCCGCGCCTAGCGCCATCGACTGCAGAAGGAGTACCGATGGGAATCGCCGACACATTTCGAACTACGAAGGAAATCAACATCGATGACATGCTGTTGATTTCGGCCGATTCGCACGTGGCCGAGCCCGAAGATTTGTGGGAGGAGCGCTTGCCCGCGAACCTTCGCGACAAGGCCCCGATGTTCCCGAAGCGCCGCGCTGGCGCGGGCAACACTGAATCGACACTGGGCGAGGCCCGCCCAGGTGGTACCGACCCGACGTACCGAGTCGGTGAGATGGCACAAGACGGCGTCAGCGCGGAGGTGCTGTTCCCGTCGCTAGCACTACGGATGTACGCCCAAGAAGACGCGGGGCTGCAAGAGGCGTGCTTTCGGGCCTACAACGATTGGCTAATCGAGTACTGCTCCGTGGCGCCGGATCGGCTATTTGGGATTTCAACCATTTCGACGTACAACATCGACAATGCCATACAAGAGATGGAACGCACCCGGGAAGCGGGGATGGTTGGCGCGATGATCTGGCAAGTGCCCCATCCCGACCTGCCGTTCACATCTGACCATTACGAACGCTTCTGGGCCGCGGCCCAAGACTTGGACATGCCCGTCGAACTCCACATCCTCACGGGGTTCGACTACAGCATGGATCGCCAGGGTGATCGTGGCGGACCAGTTGAGGCTCACCGTGGTTCGGTGAACCTCAAGACGCTTGGCGCGATGAACACGATTATGGACATCATGTTTAGCGGTGCTATGGAGCGTTACCCCAAACTCAGCTTTAACCTGGTCGAGAGCGAGATCGGCTGGATTCCCTTCGTGCTCCAGCAGTGGGATTACTACGTCCAACGGTACGGTTCTCTGAAGCCTGACTCTGCACGCCCGCTCCCACTCTCCATGCTCCCCAGCGAGTACTTCGACCGCCAAATGTCCGCGACGTTCTTCAACGACGCTGTCGGTGGCAAGCTGCTTGAATCTTGGGGCCAGGACAACTGCATGTGGTCCACCGACTACCCGCACCCCAACTCGCCGTGGCCGCGGTCGCGTGAATTTTTGGCGAAGAACCTAGGGCACCTGCCAGTAGACACGCTGACCAAATTGGTGAGCGAGAATGCCACAAAGGTCTACAAGATTAAACTGCCTACGCCTGTAGGCGTGTAGGACTGCCGACGCAGTCTGAGGATCGCGCGGTGAGGGCCTGTCGCTAAGACGAAGGTGGCGGGCTCACTAATTAGATCGAGGAGAACAATTGCATGTTGAGACAACTCTCTTTCAAATGGCTCGTGGTACTGACTACGGTGTTCGTATTCGCGGCTGCGTGTGGTGGAGACGACCCCACCGCAACGCCCGCGCCGACGAGCACACCGACGGCAGTGCCAGCGCCAACCGCCACGCTGGCACCTGGCGTTCCCACTCCGACCCCCCGGCCCGCCACACCGACGCCGGTGGCGCCGGTGGCTACGCCAACGCCTTCATTCGATGCGGAAGCATACTTCAAGGGCAAGACCATCAGGCTGGTGTCCATCTCCCCGCCTGGGGGAGGGACTGATGCGCAGGCCCGCGTGCTAGCAGCGTTGTTGAAAGGGTTTATTCCCGGCAAGCCTCGAATTGTGGTCTCCGACATCGCGCGTGTTGCAGGCTACAACTACGTGTACAACCAGAAGCCAAACGGTCTCACGATGATGTACAAGGCGAGTCCTGGATTCGAGCGGCAGCTCGCGCCCGACGCCGAGTTCAAGCTGAACGAATTCGAGTTGGTCGCGGCAGTCGGAATTTCCCCGCCGATTTGGGTGTCAAAGGGCCCGGTCCCCTATACCACGATGGCCGATGCAATCGGAAAGACGGATCACACCTTCCGTTTCGCCGAGGCGGTGGGTGGGCAAGAGGAACTCCTCGGCAACCCGTTAACAACATCATTCCTGTGTTCCCGCTTGCGCCTGCAATGCGAGGCTTTGCCCGTAGCGTCCGCCGGCACCAATTCGCAGTTGCTGATGTTCGACCGCGGTGAGATCAACAGCAACCTTCGTGGCTCGCTATATTGGAATCTAGCCACCCTCCGGCCTGGACAGGTCGCATCCGGTGAGTACAAGGGCCTCCTCGCCGCGGGGAACCCTGCGATTGGCGTGCCACCTCATCCCGAATCCGACGCAGTCATCCCCTTCGCCTACAACATGCTGACTTCGCAAAAGGACAAGGATGATTTCGCGCTGGTGTCATTCCCTGCTGCATTGTTCAACAAGGCATTGGCTGCCCCGCCGAAGACGCCTGACCACATCCTCGATGTGTATGTAAACGCCTTCAAAGCGGCGGTGGCGGATGACGAGTTCGCTTCGACGCTGTCCAACGTGACCGGCTATGACGTCAGGACTAACACGATTTACCGCGACGACATCCAGCCGATCTACTCGGATACCTACGATCTATTCTTTGGTAACCAGGACCGGTATAAAGAGTTGCAGAAAGAGCTCTACCCGATCTGGGAGCGTTGATGCAGGGGAATGCCGACTCCTGGATTCCAGTTCGGCCCAAAAGCTAACACCAACAAGTGGGGCCGGTGCTTCCGTCTAAGCACCGGCCCTATCTGATGACGGGATATCGTGGACGCTTTTGCGGAAGCTTTTTCTTACTTCGGCACTGGCGTACGGAGTGGCCGTAGGAGCAGCCTTAGACCCCTCGATTATTGTATCGGTGATTCCAGGAGTCTCCGCAATCATGGTGATGGCGGTCACCTTGCCGTTCACCCATCGGCATTAGCTGACTCATGACGGGGCACTGCCCAAAAGCCTGCGCCTGGATAGGATAGCGGGGGTATTTGGCTCACGTATGCGCCCCTGCAGCAGTTTAGAGTTCCCCCATGGTGCCGTAAGCGCTAGCGCCGCGTTGCCTTGAAGGGGCTTCGCGCAACCAAAAGGAAGCCAAACTGCCTGTTTGATCTCCTCCACCGGGACACAACAGGAATCACTCATCTTGATCATCCCCGACATTGGGATGCCGCCTCACCTGCATCGCGTAGATGACGTCGCGCTCTGTTCCTGTCATCGTCGCACTCGTCGCGTCGTTGCGATCGGTGCGACGATGACGGCGACTACAGGGTCGGCGATTAGCTTGACGTACCAATCCGGGTGAATCGGGGCCTTTTCCTTTGGGGCGGAAGACATACAAGCAATGCTGTCCGCTGCTTTGCCAAGCAAAGCGGCGCAATCGCACATTAGGAGGGCCCGGCTGAGTGCTACCTGCGGTCGAGCCCGTACAGGTTCGTAACGTTATCTTGGACCAGTTTTCGGATCACGCCCTCAGGCAAGTGCCCCAAATTGCGATCGAGAACAGCCATGGAATTTGGCCACTGCGAGTTCCCGTGAGGATAATCGGTCGACCACAAGCAGTTGTCCTGGCCCCATGATGACAGCAATTGCCCGCCCACCGCGTCTTTGAAGAACGTGGAGTAGATCTGCCGGTAGAAGTAGTCACTGGGCTGTTGATTGATGGGCAGGTTGCGTGTTTTCTGAAACCGATGGAAGTAGTAGTCCCACTGCTGTAGCTGGAATGGCAACCAACCGATCTCACCCTCGACGATTGCCACCTTCAGGCGAGGAAAGCGGGCGAGCGTGCCGGAGAAAATCAGGTCAAAAACAGTGTCGGCGAGCTCCGCTGTCTTGCGGTTGACCGAGCTGCGGCTGGACTCGATGTCGTTTGGCTCGTTACGTTCGGCGCTGTAATTGAAGCCCGTGAGTATGTGGAAGCTGATGGGCATTTCAAGTTGTTGGGCAGCATCCCACAAGGAATCATAGTGATTCGAAACAAGTGAAAGCTCTGGCGGAGGAACCTGCCACACCATCCCGCCAATGAAGCCGTGTTCGTGGCACCACTCCAGCTCAGAGACGGCGTCCTGGATGTCATAGGTGGGAATCATGCCGACCGCATACACGGGCGCGGTGGCGGCTGCGCAATACTCATGGAGCCATTCGTTGTACACCCGGAAACAGGCTTTTTGCAAAGCCGCATCCCTCATCTTGTACATTGTGAGTCCGTAGGTTGGGTAAAGAATCTCAGCGTCGACGTGGTCAGATGCCATTTCCTTTGCCCGTTCGGCCGGGTCAAAGCCCCCCGGGTGGTCGAAACGCCTGCTCTCGGTGCGTGGAGCGAAGTGCGGACCAGCCTCGCGCAAAGCTAAGGGCAAGCGAGTCTCCCACAAGTCGGGGGGTTCGCTCACATGGGAATCGGCGGAAATATAACGAGTAGCTGCCCTTACTGATGTCATCGTGCTCTCTCCCGGGGTGTGACTACGCCTATCCGGTGGTTACATCTAAAGCTGGAATTGCAGGCCTGATTCCACGGCCCTGCCGCCCTTGTTGGCCAGGGAATCACCGGGGAACGGGTTGCCGTCGATGTCCACGCGATCATCGCCAATCTTTTCAGCTTCATCGAACCTGCCTGCGAACCGCAGCAGCACGAGATTCTCGTCGCCCGTGCTCTGGAACCAGTAGTAGGCTCCCGCCGGCAGCAGGATACCTTCAAGTGGGCCCAGCACTGTCAAATTCTCGTCTTCGTCATGAAAAGTGGCCTGCCCGTTCAATATGAAGAATGAATGGTCTTGCCTGGTGTGGGTGTGCAATGTATTTTCTCCACCCTGCGCATAGACCTTGCCTCGTATCTGGACGCTCTCCGTCCTGCAGAGCATCCGGTCCGAGCGACCGTCGCTGAGCAGCGGCATCTTCATACTGAACGTTTTCGCCTTTGGGATCGCTCGTGTCGCCATCTGTGCTCCCTTACCCGGTGTCATCTTACGGTTTCGTTCGCTTCCCTTACCGAGGCCCAAGATTTACCCAGGCGCATCTTTCAATCTTTTCCGCGTTCCGTGCAACACGATAAGTGCCGGTGCGGCTATTGGACGACCTAACGGTATGCCGCCATCCTCTCGCTTCGGTCGTGAACCATCTACGCTCTAGGCGATGGCCTCTACATGGAACGCGAACGGCCACGTGACTCTGCGCTAGAGGCATCGTAGTCCGCTACACTTGGCCGCATTCTGCTCTAGTCCATCCACTGCTGCAACGCCAAACTGGTGATCGACAATCGCTTCTGGAATCGCCAAGGGCTCCTACCCCTCCTTCCCTCCGCACCTTGGGTGAGTATTTCTGCTTCCTTCATGACCGCTTGCGACTGCCGGCGTTGCAACTCTGTTGAAATAGGAGGGCATTACCTCGTCTGCAAGCGCCACGTCTTGTAGCGCCGGCGACAGAAGAGGCTGAGGGGCACCGTCCGGGGTTGCCTGTAATGGCAAGCCTCACGGCGAGTGCGCAGCGAAGATGGGCGCAAACACCCAGCTGTCACACAGGTATGTCTAGCCTCACGACCAATACTGCCGAGGCAACGACGGTCGCATCTGGGCCAAGGTCATCGGGGACACGAAGGCCACCGTGTTCAATGCGCAGGATTGCCTTGCCGCTTGGAAGGTCCGCCATTACGGCATCGTAATCGATGGTATCGGGATCCGGTACACCGATTGTCGCTTCCACTTGCAGCGTAGCAAGGTCCGCATGGAACATCTTGGCTAGCGTATAGAAGCTGACATTGTTCCGGGCGAATGCGTCCGCCACTGCGCGTCGCGCAGCTTTGGTGCTGTCGCTCCCATGGAGATCGACGCCGCATCCAATCTCGATTAAACATCTTGTGAGCGGCATCAGGTGGTCTCCTTGTGATAGCTTGCTAGTACCCTAGGTCGCTACCGTCGTTCCTCGTCGAGTTCGCGCTGGTCGATGAGGCAGTTCCGTCAACGACCGCGATGGTGCCCTGCATCGAACTTGGGTGGATGGTGCAGTAGTAGGGGTAGGTGCCGGCGACGCCAAATGTAAAGCCGAAACTTCCTCCGGTGCCCAGTTGTCCGCTATCGAAACTACCGGTGGAGTTCCCTGGCACCCCAGAGGTTATCGTGTGTGGTGTTGAATGACTGCTGTTCCACATAACGGTCGCCCCCGTGGCTACGGTGATGTCCGGCAGGAAGAAGGCAATGATTGGGACACCGATGACGGATGGGGCTTGGTCGACGGATGCAGGGGTAGCGGTTGGCGTTGGTGTAACCTCAACGGGCGCCGAGGGGGGAGATGCTCCGCATCCGGCGAGCATCGCTCCGATTGTGAATAAGCTGAGCGTAGCCCGGACATAGCACATATTTGCTTCTCCCCTCGGCTAGCTTATACCCATGGTGGTCGGTCGCGGATCACTTTGCCCATTCGCGTTCAAGGGCCAAGATGCACGCCAATACGGTGGTAGGGATGCCGCACCAATAACTCCGCGGCAGAATTGGCGATGAGCGGCTGACTTCTGGTTGTCAGCCACAACTCTTTCACAGAACCGAGGTCTATGAGAGGTCTAATGAAATGCTTGCAGAGCACGCAGGTGCAGTGGATCCCGGTCACCCTTGTGATGGCTGCTAGTCTCCTCTATCGTGTGGTCGATTCGGCGACTGACTCGTTAGCGCTGTTGACCCTTCTGCGGTCGATCGCTGTTCTGGCACTCGTGCTGGGCCTGGTTGCCGTGTGGCGGCAGGGGGGCCTGCTAACCGGTACTCTCTGGGCCGTTATGCTCGTCAGTGCGGCAACCGCGCTTTCAGATACGTTGATCCTTGCTCTTCCTGAGACCGACGCTATCACCGCAGAACGCCAGGCGAGTCGTGCCACGGCGGTATCGAACGTTATCGGATACGCGGTTGTCGTATCGCTCGCGGTGCGGATTGGAGCAAACAACGCTTGGTACGCAGCATTGGTGGTGTTTAGCTACGCTGCGATCTTCGCTCCAACCTGGCCGTTCCTCTCGCCGGGGATGGACGAACTCGTTTTTTTCGTTGCTCGGTGGGTGCTTATGGCCACCGCCATTGGCGTTATAGGGATTGTTAGTCTCGGGTTCCGATCATTCGATGCGTGGTCGGCCCCTCGTCGTCGTTTGGCGGTCTTGGGGCTGATTACGCTGGCTGTGACGAGAATTGTTGTTGCGGCCTCACCCGGGGTGGTCGATACACCCTTAGCGACGATAGACACCATGTTTTTCGGAATCACGGGCTTCGGCGTGGCTAACGGATTCGCGATGGGAATCGCGTGGCTTGCTATTCGTGTCAGAGCGCCTGGAGCCAACTGAGCCGCGCTTCGCTGTCAGGAGTGTCTAATACAAATGGCAGGCGGTCCAATGACCGGGTGTAACTTCTTTCCACTCCGGTTCGACCTCCGCACAATGAGGCATTGCCATGGGGCAGCGTGGGTGCAGCCTGCATCCGCTCGGCACTGCCGTCGCGGCGGCAACGTCACCTTCAAGCAGCACTTGCTCTCGCACGATATCAGGGTGGTCAGGAAGGGCTGCCGAGAACAACGCTTGCGTGTACGGGTGCAACGGGTGCAGGAAGAGCTCCTCAGATTCTGAGAACTCCACGAGCTTCCCTAGATACATCACTCCGACCGTGTTGCTCATGTATCTGACCGTGCCGAGATGATGGGCGATGAACATGTAGCTGAAGCCCAGGTTGCTCTGAAGGTCCTGGAGCAGATTCATGATCTGCGCCCGAATCGAAACGTCCAATGAGGACACTGGTTCGTCCAGCACAATCAGCTCTGGAGACGACGCGAGCGCACGCGCAATCGCGATTCTTTGTCGCTGACCGCCGCTGAATTCATGTGGGAAATTGGTAATGTCTTCCGGCCGAAGGCCTACTTGCTCGAGCGCTTCTTGGGCACGAGCATGACGATCGTTTTTGGATAACGATTTATCGAGAAGGAGTGGCTCTGTGATGAAATCGCGGACCCGCATACGAGGGTTCATTGAGCTGAACGGATCTTGGAATACAGCTTGAACCGAGGTCCGATAGCTGCGAGTTTCTTCAACAGTCGCGTCGCTGATGTCTCTTCCACGCCAGAATACGGACCCAGCGGTAGGAATCTCCACCTTCAGGATTGCGCGTGCGGCTGTGCTCTTGCCGCAGCCTGATTCACCAACAACGCTGAAAGTTTCGCCTTTATTGATCTCGAATGAGATCCCATCAACGGCCTTCACGACGTGCGTTGTCTTGCGGAATATCGGACCATGTTTGACCGGAAAGTGCACATGCAGGTTTTCGACTCGAAGCATTGGATCGGTCGGACTGCCGGCGGAGAGGTGAGCATCGGAGGAGGGGGTAGTCATTAGTCTGCGCCTCGGTTCGCGGAATCAGATTGTGCAGGCTCGCCGTCGGCCGGCGCGTTCCGAAGCAACGCTGAGCCTTGTTCATAGACCTCTTCTGCTCGCCAACATTCCGCAGTGTGGTTGTCCCTGACGGTCACCAGCGGCGGTTTTTCGTTGTGACACTTCTCGAGGGCAAACGCGCATCGCGGCGCAAACGAGCACCCAGGCACCTGTACGAAACCTGTTGCAGGTACCCCGGGAATCGCGTACAGGCGATCGACGCGGGCGTCGATCTTGGGTACTGCTTCTAGGAGTGCGAGGCTGTAGGGATGCGCGGGGTGGTTGAATATTTCCCGCACGTCAGTGAACTCGACGATCCGGCCCGCGTACATAACGGCAACGTCATCGCACATTCGGGCCACGATACCGAAGTCGTGCGTGATGAAGAGCAAGGCCAGGTTGAGCTCCTTCTGGAGATCCCGGAGCAGCGTGAGGTACTGGGCTTGAATCGTCGCGTCCAGTGCGGTCGTTGCTTCGTCAGCAATGAGGAGCTTTGGCTGGCACGCAATCGCGGTCGCGCCGACCACGCGCTGGCGCATGCCGCCGCTGAACTGATGAGGGTAGTCTTTCATCCTGATTTCAGGGGCAGGCACCCGGACCTTCTGAAGGCTCTCGATGACCTTGTCCGCCTGCGCCTGGCCGCTGAGGAGTTGGTGCAAGTGGACGGACTCACCGACTTGGTACTGCACGTTGAAAACGGGATTGAGGCTCGTCAACGGATCCTGGAGAATAATGGCGATACCACCGCCTCTGATTGCCTGCATCTCCTTCTCAGATTTGGCGAGGAGGTCTTCACCGTCGAAGCGAACGTGCCCGCCTACGATTTTCGCGGCCGGCTCGGGAACAAGCCTCAGCAGAGAAAGTACGGTCATGGACTTGCCGCTCCCGGACTCACCGACCAGGCCAAGACTCTTGCCTGCGTCGAGCTTGAAGCTGACACCATCAACAGCCCTATTGGTGCTGCGACGGGAGTGGATGTGCGTTTGCAGGTCTTCTACTTCGAGCAGTGCCAAATCCCACCTCCAAACGATATATCTCTCGCCAGCGACGCCTAGGCCAAACACTCGGTGTTCCCAGGGGCGAGGCTAGGCGTCGATACCCTATGGGCCCAGACCACAATCGTCAAGTCTGCACCAGGGCCTCAGCGGCGGAGAGTAGTGACAATCGTAACCTGATGGTATTATCTCTGCATTGAGATTGAGTTTTAGGCTTGCGGCGAATCACACAGTTCGCGAGGATTCAGTAGGCCGGAGCGTGGTAAAGAGGACGGGCATGTGGTCGAGCAAATCTTCTCGTAAGATTCCGGCGTTGCCTGTCGGAAGGTAACCATGAAATACGTCGCTAGTCGGATAGCTCAAGCGTTTCTCACGCTCATCGTTTTCATGCTGGTGATTTTCGTTGCCACCCGAGCGGCGGGTGATCCGGCGATGCTGGTGTTGCCCGTCGACGCCTCCCAAGCCCAAATCGACTCTATGCGAGCCCAGATCGGTACTGACCGCAGTTATGTGACGCAGTTCGGCATCTTCCTAAAGGATATGTCGACTTTCAATTTCGGCCGATCGATTATCGCCCGCGAGCCGGTAACCAAGCTGATTCCAAGCCGTATTGGGAATAGCCTCAGGCTTCAGCTCGCATCCCTGATTCTGATCCTTGCGACCGCATTTCCCTTGGGCGTATATGCCGCGACTAGACGAGGACGACTCCCGGATCGCGTAATTCGATTCGTAGCCGCCTTTGGGCAGGCAGCACCTGGTTTTTGGGTTGGATTGGTGCTCATGTCGATATTCGCGGTACGACTGGGGTGGGTGCCCGCGGGAGGGATGGGCGACGGGGGGTTGAGTGATTGGAAGTACTACGTTCTGCCCACATTCACGACGTCCCTACTGCTGTTCGCCTCCATGACACGTTTGCTCCGTTCTTCAATGCTGGAAACCCTTGATGCCGAGTTTGTGAAACTTGCACGGGCGAAGGGAGTTTCGTCTCGCAGAGTCGTTTGGGTGCATGTGTTTAGGAACGCATTGCTTCCGATCATGACCTTCATGGCGATCTGGGTGGGCACCGCAGTTTCTGGGTCGGTCGTAACCGAAGTCGTGTTTGACTGGCCCGGCATCGGCAGCACGTTCATACGTGCAATTGTCTCTAGAGATTTCCCCATCATTCAGGCAGTTGTCGGACTGATTGCTGCTACCGTTCTCGCCGCGAACTTGATTGTTGACCTGCTCTACGCAGTTGTCGATCCGCGAATCCGCGTCGGTAGTACAAAAGCAATCGCCGCTCGATCGGGAGGTTCCTAAATGGCGACTGCTGGCGTGGTCCGAACCCCGGCGTCGGGACCTACTTCTAGTACGGCTGAGCGATGGTGGCGATGGGATGCCTTACGGCGCTGGCCGCTCATCCAACTCAGCGTCATTGGAATATTTATCTTCTGTGCGCTCTTCGGGGAGTGGATCGCCCCGAACGATCCCTACGAGACGAACCTCCGGGCCCGGCTGCTACCGCCGTTCTGGCTGGACGGGGGCACGACGAATTTTCTCCTTGGAACAGACACTCTCGGACGAGACATCTTCAGCCGAATGATCGTTGGCGCGCGGGCCTCGTTCATCGTGGCGATGGCGGCGCTCGCGTTCGGTTCAGTTCTGGGATCGTTCATCGGTCTCACCGCTGGATACTTCGGTGGGCGAGTCGACTCGGTCATCATGCGTATCGCGGACGGCACGATGGCGTTCCCGCTGATCCTCGCGGCGCTGTTGCTCGCAGCGGTGATAGGACCAGGGATGGACACGGTTGTGCTGGGTGCGTCAATAGTTTTATGGGCTCGGTTCGCCCGGCTGATCCGCTCCGAAGTACTGAGCGTCAAGCAGCGTGATTACGTCAAACTGTCGCAAGTCGCGGGCGTCTCGCACTGGCGTGCGATGATTGTTCACATCCTTCCGAATGTTTTGAATAGCGTTGTCGTTCTCCTGACACTGCAACTCGGTTTCGTCATCACCTTAGAGGCTACGCTGAGCTTCTTATCCGCCGGCGTTCCTCCGCCCACCCCTACCTGGGGTCAAATGGTGGCGAACGGTCGGGCATATGTGGACACGGGATGGTGGCTCTCCGTGTTCCCCGGCATGGCCATCGCAGTTGTGGTATTGTCCTTTAATCTCCTGGGTGATTGGTTGCGGGATCACCTTGACCCTAAATTACGCCAACTGTGATTCAGGAACGTGATCGCTCTGCTTTCCGATCAAATTCCTGATTCTGTGAGCTTCCGCGATAGATAAAAAAGGAAAGGGAGGATTTAGATGAAACCCACGATCCAACTTCTGGTTAAACGCTGGGGGCGCCTGCCGCTGTTCGGCTTGATGGCGACGGTTCTTCTGCTGTCGGTCGCCGCGTGCAGCACCGACGACCCGACTCCAACTTCAGCGCCCGCGGCCACGCCGACAACGGCGGCCCAGGTGTTCGACGCGACGTCGACATCATTGGAGGCCTGCCCACCCCTGAAGCCGACGCTGAAGGTCGCTGGGTACTTCGCCGTAGACTTCTCTCCGCACCCAGCTGAGACCCGATTCAACTCTACACACTACACGCGGCTGCACCAGATGCCGCTCTTTGGGGCTGACCCCAAAGAGACCGACGTGGATGCTGACTACGGCGTCGCCGAATCTTGGGAGTTTTCGGCCGACGGCTCTAGCCTCACCATTCATGTAAGAGACGGACTGACATTCAACAATGGTGATTCGATCACCGCGGAGGACGTCGCGTTCTCAATCGACCTGGCAAAGAGCGAATTCGCCGACAGCCAGATCAACGGCACGCTGCAGGGAATTGGCATAACCCCAGTGGTCCTCGACCCCGCCACCTTGCGGCTGGACTTCGCTAAGGGCGCAGTGACGTTCCCCATTGAGGTTTCCCCGATGGTGTTCCCGCTATATGTGACCTCTAAGGCGTACCACTCCAACGGCGCCATAACCCAGGAGGCCTTCGACGCTTTCAGGGCAAATCCGTTGGCCGCGGGTCCCTACCAAGTGGTGGACCGTGAAGTTGATCAGTTTATAAACCTAGAAGCAGCGCGTCGCGACCCGCTCCTGGGGTGCCCGGTCTACGAGAGACTCGAGATACGTAACATTCAAGAAACCGGCACTCGGGTTGCCCAATTCCAGACCGGCCAGCAGCACATCGTCGCAGCTAGTTACGACCTCATCGCTCGTGCCGAAGACCTTGATGCAGTGATTACAACCAAGCCATCAGCGGGAATGATTGGTCTCTACATCTTCCAGACGTACAACGAAGACAACGTCTTCAACGACATCAACGTCCGGAAGGCCGCCGCCTACGCGATCGACAAGGAGTTGATCGGCGATACGATTTTCCAGGGCACAGGTATCACGCCGTGGGGATGCACGTGGCCACCTAACACCGAAATCTCTGCGGCCAACCCACGGTATATCGCCGCCTGCGGTACACCGTATCCATACGAGCCCGCGACGGCTCAAGAGTACCTCCAGAAGGCTGGCTATCCCGTGGGCGAAGGCCCGACGATTCGTCTGGAATACTCGAACAGTTACTCTGAAGAAGCCGACATGGCCGCCGCCATGCAACCCATGCTGAACGCAGTCGGCTTCGACGCGGTTCTTGCTCAAGTTGATAGAGCAGAACGAAATCGCCGTAGGGCAGAGGACAACGGGCACAACGACACGCTTTTGTTCTTCGCTCCAGGTGGACGGCTCACCTCCCTAGCCGGCTCTTACTCCGTCTTGGGGCCGGACCGGAAGTGGGGTCCCAAACAGGACGCAGATGTTGTCAGCGCGCTGGCAGCGGCCTCTGCTGCAACGACGCTCGATGAGTACACGAATGCGACCGCGGACCTTGGTCAGGCGGTCTATGACGGGGCGCACGCCCCTGGCTTCTTCTCTTCCGCCGAGGTCTGGTTCGCCAGCAAGGAAGTCGGCAACTGGGGTCTCGAGCAGAGCCGAGGCCGAGGACCTCTAAACTTGGCCGCACTCGTGACCAAGAAGTAACTACCGGTTCCTCTTGAGGACAGCGTCCGCATCCCTGACCGGGGGTGCGGACGCAAAACCGGCGCCACGGCACGGCAATAGACTGTGCTTACGCACACCCGAGCAACAACTGGGGACCATGGATACCAACTCGGACGAGGGAAAAATAGAACTCCTCCGCCGGATGACTTTAATTCGCGCGTTCGAAGAACGTGTGATTGAGCTATACCACAAAGGCGAGTTCGCGGGACTGGTGCACGTTGGCATCGGTCAGGAGGCGGTGGGAGTCGCAGTCGCGGCGTCCCTGAACGCTGATGATTATCTCTACGGTACGCACCGCTCCCACGGACACTTCCTCGCCCGCGGTGCTGATCCCGACAAGATGATGGCTGAGTTAGCCGGTCGCGCGACCGGCTATTGCAAGGGACTCGGCGGCTCCATGCACCTCGTGGCGGCAGAGATCAACGCTATGGGTGCTACGGGAATTGTGGCGGGAACCCTACCCTTGGCGTTAGGAACAGCACTGGCGTGCCAGGATGAAGACAAGATCGTGGCCGTGTATTTTGGGGATGGCGCATCCAACACCGGTGGTTTCCACGAGAGCCTGAACATAGCGGCACTGTGGAAACTACCCGTAGTGCTGGTCTGCGAGAACAACGGCTATGCTGAGTTCACGCCGATGTCCGAGCACACGGTCGTGGAACACGTTTCAGCTCACTGTGGGCCGTACGAGATCCCCTCGCACATCGTCGACGGCAACGACGTATTTGCGGTGCTAGAAGCCTTGGAAGATGCCGTCCAGCGTGCCCGGAGTGGCGGCGGCCCCACGATGGTGGAATGCTTGACCTACCGATTGCGAGGCCACTATGTAGGTGATCCCGCTGAATACCGGCAGGCGCAAGAAGTCAAGGAATGGCAGGAGAAAGACCCGCTGCTCAAGCTATCCACGACTCTCCAAGAGCGTGGCCTGCTGACTGTTGCCGATGTTAGCCAGATTATGAAAGAAGCTGAAAACCGAATCCAACAGGCGGTAACGTTCGCCCTCGACAGTCCGTACCTTGATGCGACTGCAATGTTGGACGAGGTGTTCAGCTAGGCGAGGCTTGATGTCCCAGGAACGTTTCATAGACTCGCTGCGCGACGGCATCTCCGAAGAGATGCGCGCTGACCCACGAGTGATCATCTTCGGAGAGGACGTGGCGGTCGGCGGCGCGTTCGGCGTTACCGGCGGTCTTGCCGATGAGTTTGGCGACAAGCGCGTGATCAACACTCCGATTAGCGAAGACACCATCATGGGAATGGCAGTCGGGGCATCGATCGCCGGCAAGCGTCCTATCGTTGAGATCATGTTCATGGACTTCATGACCCTGGCCATGAGCCAGCTGGTGAATCACGCCGCGAAGCTTCACTTCATGTCTGGTGGCCAGTTGGACGTCCCGATGGTAGTTCGTGTCCAGCAAGGCGCCCAGGGCGGATGGGGCTCGCAGCACTCGCAGAGCCTGGAAGCCTGGTTTGCCCACGTCCCGGGGCTCAAAGTTGTTGCGCCAGGGAACGCAGCCGACGCCAAGCTGATGATCCGTGCCGCCATTCAAGACGATTCGCCGGTGATTTTCATTGAGCACCGCGGCTTGTACTTCAAGACAGACCCGGATGACCTCCCGGTCAACGACATAAAGGGATTCCATGAGGCACGGGTCGTGCGACAAGGCAGCGACGTCACCATCGTGTCCTACTCCCGGATGGTTGCCGACGCTTTAGTGGCGGCGGAAATGCTTGGAGCTAAAGGTATTTCCGCCGAAGTGATTGATCTCCGCAGCCTCGTGCCGATTGACATGCCCACATTGATTGACTCAGTGCAGAAGACGAGCCGGCTGCTGATAGCCCACGAAGCAGTGATGCAAGGTGGTTTGGGCGCGGAGATAGCGGCGCAGGTGCAACGAGAGGCCTTCGACTACCTGGATGCTCCGATCGAAAGGGTAGGCGCTCCGTTCGTCCCCGTTCCGGCCAGCCTGGCCCTGGAGAAGGAGTTCGTTCCAGACCCAGCGAAGATAGTCGCCGCCGTCAAGCGAATGTTCGGAAGAGACTAGTACGACCCCACGTCGAAGGAGGGAACATATGGCTACAGCACTGTCCAACGCTGCGCTACGCGCCGCTCTCTATCGGATGCTACTGATGCGCAGAGCTGAGGAAGAAGTGATCGACCTCGCCACCAACCACGAGAACGAAATCCGCGGGCATTACCACGTTTATATAGGGCAGGAGTCTTCAGGACTTGGCGCGTGCCTCGCACTCGGCCCTGACGACTATGTGTGGACCACCCACCGCAACCACGGGCACGTCATAGCGAGGGGGGGAGAGCCCGGCCCAGTCATCGCCGAAGTGATCGGCCGCACCAACGGATACAACAAGGGACGGGGTGGAACGTTCCACGTCATCGCCAAGCATCTCGGCATCCTGCAGACATCTGGGATCGTCGGTGGATGCGTGCCCATGGCTGTGGGTGCAGCGTTTTCGATCAAAACCCGCAAGACGGACCAGGTCAGCCTGGTGTTCTTCGGAGACGGCGTGCTGGAAGAAGGCGCGTTCCATGAAGCCATCAACATGGCGTCGCTTTGGAAACTGCCCGTAATTTTCATGTGTGAGAACAACAGCGTCCCTCCTGAGGGACGTGAGCAGGGGCAGTACCCGTCGTCATCGCTCGCTGCGACACAGTTGATCGATGTGCCCAACGCGATGAATATCGAATCGCATATCGTGGACGGGAGCGACATTAGAGCTGTAGCCCCGTTGCTCAGCGACCTCGTCGTCCGAGCGCGAAATGGCGAGGGCCCGTTCTTCGTCGAGTCACGATTGACCCGCTGGCCAGGCAACATGGGAGCGTTTCCCGAGTTGATCGGGGGGCCATACCAGATCGGTTGGGTTTGGGACCCATCGACGGCGGACGCCGCGCTCCAAAGTTGGTTGACCGACAGCGACCCCATCGCCCTATTCGCGCGGGCGTTGGTTGAGGAAGGCGTGATGAGCAAAGCGGAAGTCGAAGCTGACGACGCCAAGGCCAGTGCCGAGGCGGCAGATGCGAAAGCCTTTGCCCTTAGCGGACCGATACCCGAACCTGAAAGCGCGATGGATTACATCTTCGCCTAGAGGAATGCACGTTATGAAACAAATGACATTCGCAGAAGGTCTCTCACTCGGGCTGCAAGAATCCCTTGAGCAGGATGAGCGAGTCGTCTTGATTGGCGCTGGTTTTGGCGGTCTGACACCCTACAGATCGGCCTACGCGCCGATTCGGGGCCGGTTTAGCGAGCGCATCACCGACCCGCCTATTGCTGAGCTCGGGTACTGCGGGATAGCGATCGGCGCGGCCATGACGGGGCTGAGGCCTATCGTTGCCATGGGGACAGGAGCATTCTCTTTCGAAGCGTTTCCCCAGATAGCGAACGAGGCTCCCCAGGCCTACTACGGCACCCGCGGCCAGGTCACATGCCCGGTAGTTTTCCACATGATGACCGGCATCCGAGGGGCGGGCGCACTACAACACTCGTCAAGCCCACAATCCATGTATTGGAACACTCCAGGACTCCAGCTGGTCGTCCCTGGATCCCCAGCAGATGCCCGGGGCCTGATGAAGACGGTTGCGCTGCGTAGCGAAAACCCCACGATCTTCATTGATCACCAGCGATTGCAAGGCGTGACCGGCATGGTGGACGAAGCCGACGCAGGGGAAATTCCCTTGGGCGTAGCCGAGGTCAAGCGCGAGGGAACCGACGTGACCATCGTTGCGGTCTCGGTGATGGTCGCCCGTGCACTCGAAGCGGCAGAGAAGCTGGCGACGGAGGGCATCTCAGCGGAGGTTGTCGACCCCCGTACGCTGGTGCCACTGGACAAGGCCACGATACTGAAATCGGTTGCTAAGACAGGCCGCGTCGTGGTCGCCGATGAGTCGCAGCTAAGCTGTGGTGTCGCATCAGAGCTCGCGGCGATCATCGCTGAAGAGGGCTTCGAGTCGCTCAGGGCGCCGGTTAAGCGCGTCGCGATCCCGAACGTCCCTATTCCGTTCCACGAATCAGAGGAAAAATACATCACCCCGAGCGCCGGTTGGATCATCAACGCGGTGAAGCAGATATGCAACTAGTGTTGCCTAGTCGCACCAGGAGGAAATCGCAGTGATCCCTATCCTGTCTCGGGACGATCTGAAGTTAGCGCTTCGGCGGATGCTACTGATCCGTCGGTTCGAAGAGGCGTGCATTATCGAGTGGCATAAAGGCAACGTGCCTGGCCACTACCACGTCTCCGTAGGGCAAGAAGCCACTGCGGCGGGGGTTTCCGCCGCGATGGATACGGATGACATTCTGTTCAGCACGCACCGTAACCACGGGCACGTTATCAGCCGGGGCGCCGATCCCGGCAAGTCGTTCGCCGAAATTCTTGGCAAGGCCACTGGCTATGGGCGAGGCAAAGCGGGCACACTCCACGGCGCCGCACCGGAGCTGAACGTGCCGCTAAGCTCCGCGATCGTCGCAGGCGTGTTGCCGATTGCCATCGGTGCGGGCTACGCGATGCAGGTGAAGGGAAAGTCCAACGTCAGCGTCGTGATGTTCGGCGATGGAGCAATGGAAGAGGGAGCTGCTTACGAAGCTATCAATCTGGCTTCTCTATGGAAACTCCCCGTTCTATTCGTTTGCGAAAACAATGGCTGGGGTGTCGCCCGGGTCCCAGGGCAGGCCAGCTACCACGCGCCGAACCTAGCGCTGACTGAGCTCATTGACCTAGCGAAGTCGCTAGGCATGGCCACCACTACGGTAGACGGAGTCGACCTTGGCGATGTTCACCGTGCCGCGAAACAGGCTCGCGAGCAAGGAGTCGCTGGAGAAGGTGCCACGTTCATCGAGGTACGAACGAAGGTCTGGCCCGGCGGTCAGTGGCCTGAGCTGGTAACGGGGATCACCGACATCACGCGCGCGTGGACAGGGGAAGCTCCTGCCGAGTTCGCCCATATGGTCGACTGGTTCAAACATGACGACCCGGTGCTCCAAGTGGCACGTGAGTTGAACGCGACTGAGATTTTCAGCCGTGATGAGATAGAAGCGCTGGATGCCGAGGTTCAATCGCAGATGGACCAAGCTGTCCAGTTCGCATTGGAAAGCCCTATGCCAGAACTTGAGACAGCGTTTGAGGACGTTTGGCCAGCGTAGCCGCTGTAGCCCAGGGAGAACCAAAGATGGCGAAAGTGAAATTCGGCGAGGCTAAGATCAAAGCCGTTGCCGACTTGATGCGCGAGGACGACGACATCGTGGTGGTCGGCGGGGCTTCTTTCGGTGGCCTTCACCACCAAGCGTACTCGCGACCTCTGTTTGACGAATTCGACGCGAGAATTCTCAGAACGCCGATTGCCGAGCTCGGTTTTTGTGGTCTGGCAGTGGGTGCTGCGATCGCGGGCCTGAAGCCCATCGTTACCATCGGAACGGGGTCGTTCGCTTTTGAAGCGTGGCCACAGATAGTCAACGAAGCCCCAAATATCAGGTACATGAGCGGCGGGCAGGTCAAGTGCCCGGTGATGTTCCACACGTTGGGTGGCATCCGTCTCGGGGGAGCTGCACAGCATTCGGCTCGCCCGCAGGCAATGCTCATGCAGGCTGCCGGCCTCCAGGTTATCGCCCCTGCTCTCTCCGGCGACCTCATGCCGCTGCTCAAAGGCGTCATGGAAAACGAGCGGCCGACGTTCTGGATAGACCATTCTTTGCTCACCGAGGAGGAATGGGACGACACCCTGCCGGAGCTGCCGTTCGGGAAAGCAAGAATCGTACGGCAAGGCTCAGACGTAACCATCGTGGGTTACTCAATAGACCTCGTCCGGTGCCTTCACGCCGCTGACATACTCGCGGCAGAAGGAATCAACGCTGAGGTCATCGACCTCAGGACCCTGGCGCCACTGGATCACGAGACTGTACTGAACTCGGTTGCGAAGACAGGACTCCTCGTCGTATCCGACGAGTGCAGCCCGGTATGCAGCGTGGCGTCTGAAGTCTCGGCGTTCGTAGCCGAGGAGGGATTCGGGTTGCTGCGGAAGCCGACGCAGCGACTCAACTTCGCAAATGTCCCGGTTCCTATGAGTGCGGTGCTCGAGGAGCACCTCATGCCGACTATTGATAAGGTCGTCACTGCGGCGAAAGTGCTAATGGCGTAAGGCTTACTCTGAGGGCGCGATTCGGTCGACGGACACTCCTTCCTCTAAGGATGGGCCGAATAGGTCCACGATATCTTGGGTGCTCTTGGCCACCCACCAGGTCGACGTCTTGAGCGCCCCCTCGTGGTCATCCGGCAGGTACGCAGCAACACCATCTTCAACGACGATTGGGCAATAGCCTCGGTCCCCGGCGTCCCGTGCGGTGGTCTCAACCGCAGCGTTGGTCGTGGCGCCCATGATTACGATGTTCTCCACGCCCATGTTGCGCAAAATCTGGTCCAGCGCGGTCGACGAAAACGGGCTCACGGAGTTCTTGTCCAAGATGAGATCATTCGCTGTGACCGACAACTCTGGAATCAACTCATGCTCCGGGGTTGATTTGCTGAACAGATAGGTATTCTCTCCGCTGGTGTGCTGGCTGCGCCAGCTCCAATCGGCGACGTCCCTGCCATCGGAGAGTTGAAGACCCATCCGTGTGTAGAGGATCTGTACACCGCGTTCACGGAAAAAATCCTGGAGGCGGACCACGTTCGGAATGACCGTACGCGTCATGCGTGGATAGTAGTACTCATGCACTTCCGGGAACTTTGCCTGAATCCGAGGCCCAATCCCCATGTCACGATCCACGTATCCTCGCTGGAGGTCGAGCACCAGTAGCGCAGTGCGCCGCGGATCGATGTCCCACTCCCGTAAGCTGAACCTACCGCCGGACCGCTCCCCTTCCCATGGGATCGACGTCCTCACGAGACAGCTGCTGTTTCAGCATCCAGAATACTGCCGAGTTCATCGATGATCTGTTCGGTCAACTTGATGGCACCAAGGGATCTCCCGAACGACCGCATCGTGATGGCATGGGCGTCTTCGCTCGGGTCAATGCACGCGTCGTCGACGAGCATTACGTTGTAGCCGCGGTCTGCTGCGCCACGGCCCGTGTTGGCCACGCAGTGGGTGGTCGCGCTCCCGCACAACACCAAATTCTGGATCCCGAGGGAA
>CAUZFB010000042.1:0-20163 GCA_963579135.1 Dehalococcoidia bacterium
CACAATCAACGACCCGGAAATGATCGAAGCTGCACAGGTTGGAGGGTATTACACAGGACTAGGGGATCCTGAGGCGTTCGTGGATCTATTCCCGACGATCAGGAACCTGCCTCCAGAGAGCATAAAAATGCTGCAGACTTTGTTAGGTAAGAGCTAACGATCAAGGGTTCCAGGTGAGACATGGCGTGCGGGACGGATTCCGGTCCCGCACGCCATATCACTGTCCGTTGCCACATCAGAGGAGGGGGGCCAATTTATCGCCCGCTAATCTTCTGATGGGTTCGTGGAGAAGCGTCCAGATTGAGGGGCTTAAGATCAAGGGCTTGCAAGGAGCGATTCTATGATAGAGGCGTCAATCAGCGCCGCGCAGCACCTCTTCACCCCAGGACCGATGCTGGGAATATTGATCATGTTGCCCCTCGCGCTGTTCTCCGGACTCATGCCTGGGGGCGGGTTACCTATCACCGCTGTCGTACTCAGTTTCGCGGGCATTCTTGACCCATGGGTTTCAATAACTGTCGTTGTTTTCGCCATGGCTGCGAGCGATATAACGGAACCTGTCCCTGCGATTCTCATGGGCATACCGGGAGCGAGATCGGCCCAAGCTACCATATTGGACGGATACCCTATGGCACAGAAAGGATTAGCAGGGGTTGCACTCGGTGCCAGTTACACAACCACTCTGGTCGGGGGCATCATTGGCGCAATAGCACTTCTTTTGGCATTGCCTGTAGGCAGGGAACTTCTCAAGCTGTTCGGATCGGCTGAGTTTTTCCTGTTGTCCCTGATGGGAATCCTCGCGGTAGCAGTAATCAGTGCTGGCGCCCTAGTTAAGGGAGTTCTCACTGGGGCGTTCGGAATCGCCATCGCCATGATTGGGTTCTCTAATCTTTCAGGAGAGGTTCGCGCTAACTTTGGAATTGATTTTCTATGGGAAGGTTTCAGCATAGTCCCCATCGTTATCGGCCTTTTCGCTATCCCTGAAGCGATTGACCTGGTTGTAGGGGATACGCCCATTGCCCAAGAGCGCATGGAGGAGATGCTCAAGGATGCGAAGAAGGATGTGCGGCGAGGAATGCGCACCGCGATGAACCACAAATGGCTGATGGTGAGGTCCTCCTTAATTGGTACGTTCGTGGGAGCGATGCCCGGGGTGGGAGGGGCTACTGCCCATTGGATTGCCTATGTTTCAGCCAAGCAAACAGAGAAGGGTGCAGCAGAAACCTTTGGAACGGGTGACATCAGAGGTGTCATAGCTGCAGATGCAGCCAACAATTCCAGCGATGGAGGAGTTCTGATTCCCACAGTAGTGTTCGGCATCCCCGGTAGTGCGGGTATGGCCATCGTTATGGCAATTCTCGTCTTGTCAGGGATTCAACCGGGGCCTGCGATGCTGAGTCAACATCTCGACCTCACGATCAGTATGGTTTACACCATTGCCCTAGGTAACATCATTGTTGTCCCCATTATGCTTGCAGGCGCTCCGTACTTAACCAAGGTATCAGCAGTCCCGCCGAACATACTGGCCCCAATCGTGATCGGCTTCGTGACACTCGCTGCTTTCCAGGCCTCGTCTTCAATCGAAGACCTATTCGTAGTTGTGATTTTTGGGACACTCGGTGTTTTCATGAAGGCCTATGGGTGGCCACGCCCGCCCATTCTGATCGCAGTCGCCTTGGCCGATACCTTGGAGCGCTTCTTGTGGATAAACGTCAACACGTACGGGTTTGAGATGTTCCTGCGACCTCAGTCAGTGATTCTGGTACTGATAATGGTTATCACCGTCGTATACAGCCTCCGCATGCAAAGCAGCGCTAAAGTAATCGCGAGCAACGTGGTCGAAGGCACGCAAGAAAATGCACTTCTCCAAGAAGGGCCACACGACAGCTAGCAAAGGGAAAAATGGAAAAGCAGCATTCACAACGGTACTGGTTTTCAATAGAAGTCGTCGGCGAGCTTATCCTCTTGCTGGTCGCAGGAGGTCTCTTCGCCTATCTGTTGGTGGGATCATTCCAGTGGGAGGCGAGCAGTGCGTTGTTGCCACGGGTGGCTATCGCCCTGGGGACCCCCTTCTGGTTTCTTCGCGTAATCGCGGTACTCAAGAAAACCCGCAAAACACCAGGTCAAATCATGGATATCGGCTTCAGGGTCGGCGGAGACCCGAAAGCGGCAGGGCGACGTTTCATACGCATATCGACGTTAATTTGCGTTTGGTATCTAACCATTTGGCTCTTAGGCTTTCATTTGATGCTCCCCATAGGGATGTTTTATTACTTGTTTGTCTATGGCAAAGCAGGGTGGTTATGGTCAGGTATCGTTGGCCTGGCCTTCCTTGCGTTGATTGTCGGACTATATGACATGGGGCTGAACGCCGTTTGGCACGAACCCGTCATCCTTAGGGCGTTAGGTTTGACCTAATCATCGCGATTGCAATCCTTAGGTTTGCAATCGAGCGGAGGGCTTTCGCCGCTGGTAAATTGGGAGGCTGAGTAAGTGATGCATGCTTAGTTCATGTGTCTAATACAGCACCAGCAATTAGGCCGAAAACGACTTTACCACTGCACGAACATGGGCATGATAACGTGGATGTAGTTATCGGAGTCGATGGGCTTGATGACGCCGGGGCTGGATGATGTGGTCATCTCCATGGCGACTTTGTCCTTGCCCAGAACCGCGAGCACGTCGGAGAGGTAGCGGCTGTTGAAGGCAATCTTGCCTTCTTCGCCCTCGACCTCGGCCTCGATCTCGCCCGTGTTGTCGCCAAGCTCCTCGGCGCGCGAGGAGATCGTCACCGTCCCTGCCCCGCTAGCGCCGGGGGACATTTGGATGCGGATGATACCGCTGCCGTCCTTGGCGAAGATGGACGCCGTGCGGGTTGCCCTCTGGAGCTCACCCAGGTCAACGATCACGCGGGTGGTGTGATCCTGAGGGACCAGCTGGCTGTAGTTGGGGAACGTGCCCTGGATCAACTGCGACACAATCTCCACGTTCTTCAAGCGGAACAGCACCTGACTCCGCTGTGGTGTCACGACGATATCGATGGGGTCGTCACCCTCGATTAGCCGTTCCACCTCTTGCAACGTGCGCGCGGGCACAATTACCGAAAGCTTCTCCGGCACCGCATCCAGCACCTCGGCCTTGTGCACCGCCAGCCGGAAACCATCGGCAGCCGCGAGTGTTAGGCTCGTGCCTTCAAGCTCGACGTTCACGCCGGTGAGCACCGGGCGTGAGTCCTCAACCGCCGCTGCAAGCACCACCTGGTGGATCGCTTCACGGATCGCCTTCGGGTCCACACGCGTCGCGATGCCATCGTCAACCGACGGTATCGGTGGGAACTCAGCGGCATCGGCGCCGTTGATGGTGGCGTCCACCTTGTCGCCCTTGAGCTGGATCCCTTTTCCGGGGCTCGTTGTCGTAACAGAGATAGTTTGCTTAGTGAGCGAATTGACGAAGTCGGTGAGCAAGCGGGCGGGCACCGTGATGGCACCCTCCTCCTGGATCTCTGCACCGACCCACGTGCTGATCGCGATCTCAAGGTTGGTCGCCGACATTTTCAGTCGACCACCGTCGGTGCTCAAGAGGACGTGCTGTGTGATAGGCAGCGTCGTCCTCGTGGCAACGGCTCGCTGCACGACACCGAGGCCGTGACTAAGATTCTCCTGAAGGCAGTTAAGCTGCATGGCCCAACCTCAACATGTTGTGGTTAATCGCGGAAGTTCGCGGAGTATAGGTGGCGAGCACGTACCCGGTCAACGACCAAATGGCCCTTGAAATTCGCTCCTAATAAATGCTATCCAAACGCAAAATATTCCAGTGCCCGTGCAGCTTGCACGACTTGATCAAATGGCGCATTTGCCCCAACGAAAAAGAGGCCGCCCAGATAGGCGGCCTCTTTGACGGATGATTTGGTCAGTACAGGGGCAGGACTAGAGACCAGCGAGGTACTCCACGATCGCGCCAAGGTCGGCGGCGGGGAGCACAGCGCCGAAGTTCTGAGGCATGATCCCGTCCGCGCAGGGGCCAGCAGGACAATCCTGCGAGATCTCCGCGCTCGGGTCAACAATCGACAGCATGATGAACTCCGCCCCGCCCTTGTCTGCGATGTGCGTCAGATTCGGGCCAATCTGCCCACTGGCCGACGTTCCGTCGATGGCGTGGCAGCCGGAGCAGCCAGACGCCCTGAAAGCGGTGAAGCCTGGGTCCACAGCGCCGCCACCGTTGCTGCTGGAAGCGGTAGGTGTCGGTTCAGCCGTTGCACCAGCAGGAACCTCGCACAGTGCTGCAACAAACGTGCCGTCCTCGGCGGCGAGACAATCACCGGTGTGCTCTTCAGTAGCACATGCGGCGGCGATAAGGCTCAACGCACCGAGGAGGAGCGAGAGAACCGATAATTTGCGGTAGCGGGTGCGCACGAGGAACCTCTTCAACAATGTGAATTCTGTCACGCAGAATTCTACGCATAGGCACCCCACTGTCAAGACAAAACGGGGTGCCAGCAGGGGCTTTCCGGCCAAGCGCAGGCAGGCTCAGTAGCGTACCAGTGCGGTGACAGCAGGCAGGGGCGTTAAATCGGAACGGGCCGGTGGAACTCCCCTTCCACCGGCCCGTTACTCCGTTCAGCCACGAACGGGAAAGGAACCTAAGTTAGCTTGCCCGTTTTACCTCTAGGGACTCCCCTGGGGCAAGTGCCACGCGCCTAACGTTGATACCGAGCTTGAGCAACCAATAGCCCAGCGTAGCTTTGCTCACTTCGAGTGTCTGTGCTGTGCCTGTGAGCCCCTGCTCATTAATCATCTCAGGGAGCAAACGTTCTAACGGTTGCTTGAACCGATCCTCCACCGTCTGCATAAGACGAGTCTTTCGCGCCATTGAGACCCCTCCGCACTATTTGATACCCAGTTGATACCATCGACTGTGACAATAGTCAACCAACCGCATAGCATAGTTCTCATAATTTACCTAACCGAACACCTATATTTAGTTTTATACTTGTCTAATAAACGGTCAGAACACTCACCTCTGGTACCATCCATTTCCCAAGGACAAGGCCACGGCCTGATTCCTGCACAATCAGCCCCGTAGAGGCATCCTGCGCATGACGGATGAACTGACGGTCGTTTTGACCTCCATGACCCCCATCGGCGAGCTCCGCGCGGCTATTCCCCTCGGGCTCCTCAAGTACGAGCTCGCCTGGCCACTCGTGTTTCTCCTCGCGGTGATGGGCAATCTGCTCCCCGTTCCGTTCATCATCGTGGGCCTGCGGACCGTCGGCTCGCGACTCGAGCGGCGCGAGGATTTCGTCGGTTCACTATTGCGGTGGCGCACCCATCGCATCAAGCAGGCATGGGGTGAGCAGGTCCGGCGCTACGGGTTCTGGGGCGTCCTACTCATCGTGGCCATTCCCCTACCCTTGACCGGTGCATGGTCCGGGAGTCTCGCGGTGTGGGCCTTGCGCGTCCCACTCCGCACCGGGTTCGCCGCCATCGCCGCCGGAGTGATCGTCGCCGGCACCATCGTCACTGCTCTAACCCAAGCCGGCATCAGCATCTTCGCCCACTAGGCGGTAAGAGCTAGGCACTGGCAGTTGATTTCCTGGGAGCTGGCGCGCGCGGGTGCGCGTACAATTGCTACATGAACATCTGGGAAAGAACCAAGCGGAACCATGGCCTAGAGCATGGCGCCATCTCGTTGCTGCTCAACCGTGTGCCCCATGACCAGCCGATGGGCGGGTACTCAATACCCGCCGGATTCTTCGTTGTCGGCAATGTGACGACCGAGCAGGTCCGCGACTGCTCTCACGAGGCGCTGATGCGGATGCAGGCAGGCGAAGCCGATCTGGCGATCTCTCCGTTCTGCGGCACGAATATCGTGGTCGGCGCTGCCCTCGCGACGGTGGGCACGCTCGTTGGCTACCGGCTCGGCGGCAGTGGCATGCGCGGAGTGAATCGCGCCTTCACCAACGCGGCGCTGGCGATGGTCGCCTCGCGCCCCGTCGGCCGCTCCGTACAACAGAAGTACACGACGTCAGCCGACGTCGCGATGATGAGAATCGTCGACGTTACTCACTACCAGCTGGGCAAGGTCAACATCCACTGGGTTCCCACGCGCTTCTAGCCCATCGCTGGGCGGTTGGCGGCCCGCTCCTCAGCGGCCCTCGAACTTGGGCTTTCGTTTCTCCACAAACGCGTTGTAACCCTCAATTCGATCCTCTGTCATGGCCACGATCGTCGACGCGCGCTGCTCGAAACTGATGCCAGTGTCCACGTCAGCATCCATGGCCACGTTCACTGCCCATTTTATGTTAGATAGGGATATAGGAGGGCGTTCAAGTAGTATATTGGCCCATTCATGCGCCTTCGTCATAAGGGCCTCAGGCTCAGCCAATTCGTTCACGATTCCCCACTCGTGAGCCTGAGGCGCATCGATCAGAGTGCCGAACAACATCATCTCTTTCGCCCGCGCCGGGCCAACCAATCGCGGCAAGCGTTGCGTGCCACCAGCGCCGGGCAGAATCCCGAGCGTGATTTCCGGCAAACCCATCCGTGCGGTCACGCTCGCGATACGCAGATCGCATGCCATCGCCAACTCCAGGCCACCGCCAGCCGCTGGACCGTTGATCGCGGCAATCGTGACCTGCGGCAAACGCTCCAGCCGACGGAATGTCGGAGAGATCAGCCGAGAACTTCGCTGGATGGAGTAATCACCCGGATTCTCTGCGCGCTCTTTGATGTCCGCGCCGGCGCAGAAGGCCCTGCCCTCCCCGGTAACGATGACCACACGGACATCGTCGTCCGACTCCAATTGGCCAACGAGCTCCATCAGGTCAAGCGTCAACTGCTTGCTCAAAGCGTTCAGTCGCTCAGGCCGGTTCAGAGTCAGGATTCCGAGGTGTCCCTCAGTCTCAAACCGGAGGGTCTCAAACGGCATGATTTACTCCTGGCTTTCGTAGCAATAGTTCCGTAGGTGTGGACGTGGGGGGCCAAACCGCTTGCCCTCCCGTCGAACCAATACTATATTCGAAGTGCTAAAGCGTGTCCCAGTAGCTCAGTGGATAGAGCGGCTGCCTTCTAAGCAGCGGGTCGTGGGTTCGAATCCCACCTGGGGCGCCAGGTCTTGTTTCCTTCGCCGCATCAGGTTGCTAGAGCGTTCAGCCGCTGCAGCACAACACGCCGCCAAATGACCAAAGCCTACTTCGCCCTGGCGGTTCATCTTGGCGCGTTCCCGATCCGCGCAGGTTAGTGTAGGTACATAACGCAGGGGGCCCTTACTCACGCCAAAGTGTTCATCTACTTGACCGTCCTTTATGCACGAGAGTAGACAAATGGCAGGGGGAAATATATCCGCAATAAACTGGTCAACTTTTTTCCCTTTTATTATGGGTGGATTATTGTTGCTATTTCCACTATATCAGGGGCGTTCAATACTGGCCTTATGGTCTGGGGTCTGGGTGTTTTTGTTTCTCCGATGCAGCAAGAGCTCGGATGGAGTCGTTCAGTGTTTTTCCTACCGCTGGCGGTAGGTGGCATCACGGCCTCAATTCTTGGCCCGGTACTTGGCCGCTATGCGGACCAAATTCACGGCCCTCGTCTCTTTTTCTTGGCAGGTGTATTGCTTACCGGAGCAAGCACAATGTTGATGCGCGATATTCACAGTATCACCGCGTATCTCATTGTTTTCGGGATCGTAGGGGGCGTGGGCCGCTACCTCATCCAACTCGTGATGTATATCATTCCCAAATGGTTCATCCGCAGGCGCGGCCTCGCTCAAGCCATCAGCCTCGCTGGCATGATTGGGGCTGGGCCACTCATTTTCCCACTGCTTCTACAGTTTCTCTTCGCCCATATCGGCTGGCGCGATACTTGGTTCGCAATGGGTGTCGCCCTGGTGATGATTGGAACCCCCGCCGCGTTGTTGATCTTCAGACAGCCAGAGGACTTAGGGCTGAGGCCCGACGGGGAATCTGAGAAGAACACGCGACGCAGGGAAACCGCTTCACCAGATTCGGTACCGACCGCAGAAGTCAGCATTACGAGTGGCCAAGCGATCCGAACAAGGCAATTCTGGATACTAATTGTGAGCGTCAGCCTCGGCATGATGGCCATCCGCGGTATCATTCCAAACTTCGTTCCCTTTTTCATCGACCAAGGAATCTCACCATCGATCGCTGCCGGTACGGTAAGCGCATATGCACTTAGTGCAATGGCTGCGGGCTTCGTCTGGGGTGTTATCGCCGATAGGTACGGCCACCGCCGCCCCTACGTTGTTGCCTGTTTTCTAGTTGCATCTTCCCTTCTGGCGATGATTCTTACCCAGAACTCGACCATGGCGTACATCTTCATGGTCTATCTTGGGCTAGTTCTCGCGGGATTTTGGGTATTGCAGATTTTGGTGGTGGCCAACACCTTTGGTCGTGTTCACATCGGTGCGATCCGTGGCGCCATGCAGCCCTTCAACAACGCCGCCATGTATGGAGGTCCGTTTCTTTTTGGACTCATTTTTGACTTGCGCGGGGACTACTTGTGGCTGTTCGCACTCGCCGCTTTTTCATTCCTCGCAAGTGCGGTAGCCGCAAGTTTCCTAAGGCCCCTACCCACTCAGCCGCAGGTACTCCGTTCGGTTTGACAGAAGCACCGTGAAAGTACCCGGGCAACGAAACCCGCCATGCCACGCTGGACAGGAACCCCATGGCATCCGATGATGCGCGACAACGTCGACTGAGGAGAACGTAGCGCCATGCTTGCCATCGAACAGAATGAGCGGATCACCCGTGTATCCCTAGGTACTCCCATGGGAAACCTCCTCGCTCGCTACTGGCACCCCATCGCCACCACCGGCGAGCTGCACGACAACCCGGTCAAGCCGGTGAAGCTGCTCGGCGTTCCCCTCACGCTGTTTAAGGACCGCCAGGACAAGCTTGGCCTCATCGAGCAACGGTGCGCTCATCGGCGCACCGACCTCAAGTGGGGTATCCCCGTCGACGAAGGACTGCGCTGCGCCTACCACGGCTGGACCTACGACAGCAAAGGCCAATGCGTCGACATGCCTTCGGAGCCGGACTCCAGCACGTTCGCGGCAAAGGTTAAGCTGGATTCGTATCCCGTCGAAGAACTCGGCGGGCTCATCTGGGCCTACCTCGGTCCCGCGCCTGCGCCACTCGTGCCGAACTGGCGCCCGCTCGTCGTTGAAGGCGCCTTTCGGCACGTCGCGGTCTCCACCATTCCCTGCAACTGGCTTCAGTGCATGGAGAACTCCGTCGACCCCATCCACGCTGAGCACCTGCACGGCTACCTGTGGGAGTACGTCATCGAGCGTCACGGCTACACCCTGCCCGGCACGCCGGAGCAGGTGAAGCGCGGCATGCGGAAGCACGTCAAGACGGAGTACGAGTCCTACGACCACGGCATCGTCAAACGACGGCTTTTCAAGGGCGGGTCGGAGGGCTCCCTCGACTGGCAGCACGGCCACCCGCTGGTCTTCCCTAACAGCGTCACGTTGGGTGGTCCAGGCCTCTACCAGATGGAGGTCCGCGTGCCCGTCGACGACACCACTACCTGGTCCATCATCTACCAAGCCTACGTGCCCGGCCACGGCGTGCCGGTGCCGGAACAAGCGTTCATCCCTACCTTCGACGCACCGCTGAGCGACGTTCCCGACTACATCGGCGCACAGGACATGGTCGTCTGGCGCGACCAGGGCGAGATCATGGACCGCTCGCGAGAGCGCCTGGGCGACTCAGACCGCGGGCTGATTCTGTACCGGCGGATGCTTGAGGAGCAGGTGAAGGTCGTTGAGGACGGCGGAGAACCGATCAACGTATTCCGAGATCCCGCCGGGAACCAAGATCTCGGCCCCTCAGCCTGGGACTACGGCCCGACCCAGGACCACCAGCGCGGCGCCGTCTACTTGCGCACCTCCGGATCCCACAGCCCCGTCCTCGAACAGCTCGACGATATCATGGCGCAAGGCGCCGCAGCGGCGAAGCGCGGGGAATAGCCAGCAGTTAGGTGTGGGGTGAAAGCAAGCGGCGCTGACCTCCCGGATTGCGGAGGTCAGCGCCAGTTTCTAGTGGGAGGGGCCACCAGCCCCTAGCTGGAACGCCCTTTGGTCGTCCGGGCCGGCGCTAGGCGTAGCGCTCCTCAGTGATGCCTGCCTCGCCCGTGCAGTACGGGATGAACGCCTTCATGTTGCACTGAACTCCCTTCTTGGCCAACTCAGCCTCGAACAGTTCATGGATCTCGCGGGCCTCATCCTCATACTCGATCTGGATACCGCCATCCTTCATACTCACATCGCCACCGACCATGCGGTTCGGCGCCATGAAGCCACCGTCACCGTCGCGGAGGGCCATGTACCGGGCGCGCTTGGTGCCTGAGTTGAAGTGCTGATGGTACGTTCCATCGCTCGGAACGATCACGATAGAGCCAACCTGCCAGTCGGCCTTGATCATGTCAGAACGGTCATCTTTGGTCCAGATCAACGAGAAACCCGAATCGCCGCTCAACAGCACCAAGTGCGCCCCGGGCCCGTGCCGGTGCGCCTTCTTGTAGGTGCCCACCGGGAACTCCGAGATGTGGTTCCCCATGTTGTTCTTGCCCATGTGGTTCAACATCACGTTGATGCCGCCGGCGCCCCGCTCTTTCCACCCGAACAGGGCCATATCGGGCGCGTTCGGGATGAAGTTCGTCTCCCACATCCGCTTGTTGTACAACGTACCGCTGCCCGAGAAGTAGTCTTCCCCGCCACCGTAGCGCGACTCGAACATCGTGGGGCAGTTGAACATGAGATTCTCGTCCCTGAACATGCGCATCATCGGCGGTGCATTGGTTGTCGCGATGTAGCGGACCTTCTCATCGCCAGCTCCGTTGAAGTGCTGGTACCACGCATTCAAAGGAACCGTGAACAAGGCACCTGCGCCCCACTCGAACGTCTGTTTCTTGTTCTCATCCGTCCACACTGTCGTCGCGCCTCGGCCGGAGACGATGTAGAAATTGATCTCGTACATGTGGTGCTCGGGCTCGGACTTGCCGCTCGGCCTTATGTCCACCACGTGCATATCGTTGGGCATGTGGTTGTTGTCGATATGCACCACCGCTCCCTCACCACCCTTGCGCTCCCACGGACCGACCTCAATCTCGTGCATGTTGGGGATGTAGAACGTGGTGTGGACAAGGACTTTCTCTTTGGCGAGCCAATCCTCGTAGGCGTCAGGTATGCGGAAATCCGTCAGACCTTCGGACGGCGTGTCCGCGATCTTCATGTCAGTGCCCTTCATAACCATGGCATCCCCTTTTACGACTTGACTAGATTGGCGCGAGCCTACTCCACCTCGGCGCACCAGGCAATCCTCTCCGCGCCTGAAACGCGAAACGGGAGTATCCTTCGCCTCGTTCACCGTAAATCCACCTGCCCGGAGGTCATCCATGCAGCAACAGAAACGTGTCTACGACGTCATCGTCATCGGCGGAGGATCAGCAGGGTGCACTGCCGCTGCCCGCTTATCGGAAGACCCCACTCGGCAGGTGTTGCTCCTGGAGGCGGGTCCCGACCCGCTACCCCTTCCCGAGATAATTGCGAGCGGTGCGGGAGGAAACCGGGCCATCCTGCAGTCCGACTACGTCATCATGTACCCCACGACCCGCAAGATCGACGGCAGTACGTACTACCCGCTTGCTGGCCGGATCATGGGCGGCGGATCATCCGTAAACATGATGGGCGTGGTGCGCCCGACGCAGCATGACCTGGACACCTGGGAGTCGTTCGGCAATCCGGGATGGTCCTACGAGGCCACCCTACCGGTGCTTCGCCGCATTGAATCGGACCAGGACTTCGGCGACAGCCCTCACCATGGGAACAGTGGGCCGCTGACGGTGAAGCGTGGGTTCTCGTTCGATGACCCCCGCTCTGGCCCCATCGAAGCGTTCGTTGACCGAGCAACAGGCCTGGGATACGAGATGAGTCGTGACCTGAACGTACCCGATCCTCAGGGCATCGGCCCAGGCGCCCAGAACGTCAAAGACGGACTGCGCCAGTCAACAGCGGTCGCGTACCTGGGACCCGCTCGCGAGCGGGTCAACCTGCACATCATCGCCGATGCCCCCGTGGTTTCGCTGACGATTGACGGTACCAGGGTAAATGAGGTCGTGTATCAACACGACGGCGAGACTCTGACCGCTGCGGCGGATACGGTGGTACTGAGCGCGGGCGTCTACCACAGCCCACAGATCCTTCAGCTTTCGGGCGTCGGTCCCGTTGCCGAGCTAGAGAAGCTCGGCATCAAGGTCGTTCACGCGCTGGAAGGCGTCGGAGGTAACTACCAGGACCATGCCGCTGTGAACATGGTGTTCGAAGGTTACCCAGGCTTCGATCCCGACTGGGTCGTGTCAGGGTTCCGATTGCTGTTCAAGAGCGATCCATCCCTGGCCAACGCTAACTTCCATATCTATATGCGCGCGCCTGTGGTAGTCGAGGGATTGGCCCCATTAATGCCCGTTGCCGCGAACCTGATCGAGCAACGCGCGAGGGGCCGCGTACACCTCGCCAGCACCGATCCGCGCGAGCTCCCCATCATCGCAGACGCCATGCTCCAGCACCCGGACGATGTCAAAGCGATGACCACGGCCATGCAATTTATCCAGGATTTCGTCGAGGGAGACCTGATGAAACCGTTCTACGGACCGCTCGTGCAACCGGGTCCTGCCGAGGATTGGGCCGAATATGCACAGTCGACCTACGACAGCTACCACCACGGTGTGGGCACATGCATGATGGGGCCGGCCTCCGACCCGATGGCCGTCGTCGACAGCAAGCTGAAGGTTCACGGCCTCGACAACCTCTACGTGGCCGACGCATCCATCATGCCCACAGTCACCCACGCCAACACCAACGTCACCGTCGTCATGATCGGCGAGCGTCTCTCGGATATCTTGAAAGGCTAACGCTCCGGGGGTTAGTGCTCCGGAAGATTGAACGAGAAGTTCGGCTCACCGATCATTCCCGCAGCCACAGTCGCATTCGTGCCCTCGTCGATTAGGATAAAACTGCCGCTGATGCGGTTGCGGGTGTAGTCGTCGCACGCCAAGGGCACGCTGACCCTGAGGCTCACCCGCCCGATCTCGTTCAGCTCCAGCGATTCAACACCAGGCTCTCCCGTGAGCGATGCGATGCTGAACCGCGCGTCGACGCTGGTAACCATAGCCTTGGCGGAACGGCTCGTGTGCTTGATACGGTAGACGTCCCCCTGGCACAGAGCACTACGCTCGTCCATCCAGCACACTATCGCCTCGATCGTCTGGGTCGTCCGGGGCGGATCATCTAGCGCGCAGAGCATCTCGCCCCGCGTGATGTCCAAGTCGTCAGCGATGAGGACGGTGACCGCATCGGGGGCGCGGGCTTCTTCCACTGGGCCCCACGGTGCCTCGATGGCGGTCACCACGCTCTCCTGGCCTGAGGGCAAGAGGCGCACCCGTTGGCCCGTGCGTATCACGCCAGAAGCGATGCTACCTGCATAGCCTCGGTAGTCGTGGTGCTCGGCGCGGAGTGGCCGCACCACGTACTGCACCGGCAGCCGCAGCGGCAGAGAGTCGAGACACTGGCGCACCGGGATTCGTTCCAAGAGGTGCAGAAGCGGCTCGCCGTTATACCAGGACATCTGCGTCGACGGCTCTACTACGTTGTCGCCGTGGAGCGCCGACACGGGAATATACGTCACATCAGGCACTCCAATCCTGGCCATCAGCGCGGCGAACTCGGCTCGTATCTTCTCGTACACGCGCTCGTCGTAGCTCACCAGATCCATCTTGTTAACACAAACTATGATGTGATCGATGCCAAGCAGTGACGCGATGACCGCGTGGCGTCGAGATTGCTCCACCACCCCGTTACGTGCATCCACCATAATCAAGGCCACCTCGGCGGTGGAGGCTCCCGTGACCATATTGCGCGTGTACTGCACGTGCCCCGGTGTGTCGGCCAGGATGAACTTGCGGAGCGGTGTCGAGAAGTAGCGATAGGCCACGTCTATGGTAATCCCCTGCTCGCGCTCGGCCCGCAGGCCGTCGGTGACGAGGGCAAGGTTCACGTAGTCGCCATGATGACGCCTGCTCGCATCCTCTACGGCGGCGAGCACGTCGTCATCAAGCGATTTCGAATCGAACAGCAGGCGCCCGATAAGAGTGCTTTTGCCATCGTCCACAGAACCAGCGGTCGCGATACGGAGCAGGTCCATCCTAGAAGTATCCCTCGCGCTTGCGATCTTCCATAGCCGCGTCTGTGGATCGGTCGTCTGCGCGGGTCGCGCCTCGCTCGGAGATACGCGTGGCCAGCGTCTCGGCGATGACCTCCTCAGGTGTCCGCGCCTCGGAGGCCACCGCGGCGGTGGAGGTCATGTCGCCCACCGTACGGAAGCGGACGCTGCGGGTGACTACCGCCTCGCCAGGGCCTGGCTGCATCAGCGGAGAGAGGGCCATGAGCATGCCGTCGCGCTCGAACACCTCGCGTTCGTGGGCGTAGTAGATCGATGGCAGTTCGATCCTCTCTTCGGCGATGTAACGCCACACGTCGAACTCAGTCCAGTTGGATATAGGGAACACTCGCATGTGTTGGCCGGGGTTGAGGCACCCGTTGTAGAGGTTCCACACCTCAGGGCGTTGATTGCGCGGGTCCCACTGGCCAAACTCGTCGCGCAGAGAGTAGACACGCTCCTTGGCTCGCGCCCGCTCCTCGTCACGTCGCGCGCCACCGAAGACCGCCGTGAACTTCCCCTTACGGACCGTCTCCAGCAACACCGGTGTCTGGAGCCGGTTGCGGGATCCATTAGCTTCCGCCGGTGCGGGGATGCTCCCCCCGTCGATGGCATCGCCCACTGAGCCAACGACTAGGTCCAGGCCCAACCGATCCACCACTCTGTCGCGAAAGTCCAGGAGCTCGGGGAAGTTGTGACCGGTGTCAATGTGCACGAGGGGGAACGGCAAGTGCGCTGGCCGTACGGCTTTCAACGCCAGATGAAGCAGTACTGCGGAGTCTTTACCTCCGGAAAACAGGAGGCCCGGCCGATCGAACTCCGCGACCACATCGCGGAGGATGTGCAGTGACTCCGACTCAAGATCGCGTAGATGCTTGGATTCGGGTAGCACGCGTGGGGTAACGGTTTGGGCGGTCATCGGGTCCCCTTGGCAGGCGTCCCATTGGCGGGTGTGTCGGACGCTAATGATGTCGAACGTGTGGCGGGGACCACGATATGGAGCCCGCATTCCTTGGCTGATGGGTCGGACTCCCACCACCAGCGTCCCGCACGCGGATCCTCGCCGGACTCCACGGAACGCGTGCAGGGAGCGCACCCGATAGACGGATAACCTTGGTCGTGCAACTCGTTGTACGGCACCGAGTGCTCGTCCACGTAGTGGCGCACCTGCTCGAAGCTCCAGTTAGCCAGCGGGTTGACCTTGTAGTTGGCGTGCGTCGCGTCCCACTCAACGATTGCGATGCTGCCGCGCTCCATACCCTGGTCGCGGCGCAGACCCGTGACCCAAGCGTCGATGGAAGCCAGCGCCCGCTCCAACGGCTCCACCTTCCGAATGTGACAGCAGGTGACTCGATTCGCCCGTCCACGGTAGAAGAGGTTGAACCCCTGCTCTGCCACCATGGCTGCCACCGCCTCTGGGTCGGGATGGTGCGCCTCGATGCGCGTCTTGTAGCGCAGGCGGGTCTGGTCCATCACCGTGTAGGTCGGCGTGGGCAGCCTCCAGGTGTCGAGCGTGGCGAGCCGTGCCTCTGGGTTGACCCGCCAGAACATGTCGAACAACGCCACGTCTTCGAGCCCGAAGCTGGACATCTGCACAGCCCCTACGCCAAAGCGCCCGTTCACCCACGTCAGCACCTCTTCAGGCGTGGCCTGACCGAAGCGCTCGTTCAGTGCCACCAGCTCCTCTGGGCTCAACCGTTCAGACTCGGGTACCGCCATGCGGTTGCTCCTTCTTACTCTTGCTTGCTTGCGCGACCGGAATCTAGCCGGGCAAGAAAAAGCCCCCTCAACACGCTGTTGGGGGGGCTTGGTTACTCCGTGGAATCGATGTGCGTCTGTCAGCAGGCGTCAGGCAGCGTCCGAAGAGCTAGCGGCTCCCTCGTACATGGACAACAACATTCGTTTGTGCAAAACATCTCAAATGATTCTAGGCGTCGGCGTAGGGAGAGTCAAACCAGGTCCACGGGGAGTCCCGCCCGGCACCCCAGAGCGACACCGGGTACGTCCGGCTTGGCTTACAGTGCTATGAGAAAGCCCGAGGGAATTCTTGTATCGCCAGTCTAGGTGGCGTTGAGGTGACAAGCCGGGCGTCCATGGCACCTGAAGCGGCTGACTCATCCTGCGCAGCGAGGCCGATTGGAGCGAAGGCGCCGCCGAGCTGCGTACAGCATTCCATCGCGAAGCGTAACGAGAGCGAAGCGGTCGCTGCCTTCCACGCCCGCTAGCGAACTCGCGAGCAGAGAGCAAAGAGCAGCGCGCACTCTAACAAGCGCCGCCACAGGGACGTTACACTAGGGGGGGCCCGTGTGTCGCATGCCCCCTAGCCGCCGCACTCCTCAGCTGAACGAAGGACATCCATGGACAGGGAAACTCGCGTCCGGCTGCTCCGCGCCGTCATCGCCTCCCGCATCGTCGTACTAGACGGCGGCATGGGCACCAGCATCCAGGACTTAGAATTGAACGCGGACGACTTCGGTGGCGCCGAGTACGAGGGCTGCAACGAGTTCCTCAACATCACCAATCCCCATGCGATCAGGGGTATCCATCGATCCTTCCTCCAAGCAGGCTCCGATGTGATCGAGTCCAACTCATTCGGCAGCACGCCCCTTGTCCTCGCTGAGTATGGCCTCGCCGACCGGGCGCTGGAGATCAGCGAGGCCGCAGCCAGCATCGCCCGCGAGTGCGCCGACGAGTATTCAACCGACGACGCACCACGCTTCGTGGCTGGCTCAATGGGCCCGACCACCAAGGCCATCTCCGTGACCGGCGGAGTGACGTGGGACGACCTCGCCGAACACTACCGTGTACAGGCCGTCGGCCTCATCAACGGTGGCGCCGACCTTCTTCTCCTTGAGACCAGCCAAGACTCCCTGAACGTCAAAGCTGCCCTAGAAGGGATTGACCGGGCGCGTGCGGAGACCGGGTTCGAGATCCCAGTCGCGATCCAAGCCACGATCGAGGCCATGGGCACCACCCTTGGTGGTCAGGACATCGAGGCGTTCTACGACTCCGTGGCTCACCGTGACCTGCTGTGGATGGGCATGAACTGCGCCACCGGGCCCGAATTCATGCGTGACCATATCCGCACGTTGGCGGGCATCGCGCGGTTCCCCGTCGCGGCCATCCCCAACGCCGGGTTACCCGACGAGAACGGTCACTACCACGAGACGCCGGAGATGATCTCCCGCACGCTCACTTCCTTCGCTAATGAGGGTTGGGTGAACGTCATCGGTGGGTGTTGCGGCACCACGGGCGAACACGTACGCCACATCGTCGCGGCGGTACAGGGCAAGCACCCCCATGACTCAACGCCACGCGACGAGACTGCCGTTTCGGGACTCGAATCGCTGGTCATCAGCGACGAGAAGCGCCCTATCATCGTGGGAGAGCGAACCAACGTCCTGGGCAGCCGTCAATTCAAACGACTCATCAAGGAAGGCAAGTTCGAGGAAGCCGCCGAGATAGGCCGGCTCCAGGTGCGGAACGGCGCCCACATCCTTGACGTCTGCCTCCAGGACCCCGACCGCGACGAAGCCACCGACATCATCGCGTTCATCGAGAGGCTTACGCGCAAGATCAAGGCGCCGCTGGTCATAGACACCACCGACCCCGTTGTCCTGGAAGAGGCCCTCAAACGCACCCCAGGCAAGTGCATCATAAATTCCATCAACCTGGAGGACGGTGAAGCGCGCTTCGATAGGGTCGTACCCATCGCCCGCCGCTATGGTGCAGCGCTCATCGTCGGCTGCATCGACGACGACCCCGACCAAGCGCAGGCCATCACCCGCGAGCGCAAGCTGGAGGTTGCCCAACGCTCGTATGACCTGCTCACCACCAAATACGGCGTCCCGCCTGAAGACATCATCTTCGACCCGCTCGTATTCCCCGTTGGCACAGGTGACCGGAACTACACGGGCTCGGGGGTCGAGACGATCGAGGGCGTACGCCTCATCAAGCAGGCGATGCCTGCGACCAAGACCATTCTCGGGATATCCAACGTCTCGTTCGGGCTGCCCCCAGCTGGCCGTGAAGTGCTGAATTCCGTCTTCCTGTACCACTGCGTTCAGGCAGGCCTCGACATGGCCATCGTCAACTCCGAGCGGATGATGCGCTACGCTTCGATCCCTAGCGAGGAGCGGAAGCTCACCGAAGATCTCATCTGGTGGCAAGGCGAAGCGCCCATCGCAGACTTCGCGGCGCATTTCCGCGAGCGCAAAATCGACAAATCCGCCACGCGGGACATGAATCTTCCCCCAGAAAAACGCATCTCCGCCTGCATCGTCGAAGGCTCCAAGGAAGGCCTCTTCGATGACTTGGACGAGATGCTCAAAGTCATGGCCCCACTGGATATCGTCAACGGCCCACTCATGGCCGGCATGGACGAGGTCGGCCGTCTCTTCGGCAACAACGAGCTCATCGTCGCGGAGGTCCTCGAGTCCGCCGAGGCCATGAAGGCTGCCGTCGCGCGCCTCGAACCTCACATGGAGAGCGGTGAGACTGCCGTCAGAGGCAGCATGCTCCTGGCCACTGTCAAGGGTGACGTCCATGACATCGGCAAGAATCTCGTGGACATCATCCTCTCCAACAACGGATACAAGGTCATCAACCTCGGCATCAAAGTGCTGCCTCAACAGCTCATCGACGCCCACAACGAGCACCAACCTGACATCATCGGCCTCTCCGGCCTCCTCGTGAAGTCCGCGCAGATGATGGTAGATTCCGTGCGCGACCTGAAAGCCGCAGGCATCGTTTGTCCAGTTCTCGTGGGTGGCGCGGCGCTCACCAACCGGTTCACCCGCCTGCGCATCGCGCCTGAGTACGATGGCCTCGTGGCCTACGCACGCGACGCCATGAGTGGCCTGGCGCTGGCCAGGCGCATCGTCGACGACGAGGAACGCGCCGCGCTCACAATCACGCTGGCTAAGGAAGCGGCGGCGCTCAGGGAGGCTGAAGCCTCCCCTCGACCCGCGGCAGACTCGACGTCCGTCGCCGTCAGCGCGCGCACCATCGCTACGGTCGCCTCACCACCACGGCCGCCAGACCTCAACAACCACGTCCTCCGCAGCTTCGATCTCACGGAGCTGTTCCCCTACATCAACCCTCAGATGCTCTACGTGCGTCACCTGGGCTATCGAGGCCGTTTCACGGAGGCCCTTGCGGCAGGCGAGCAGAAGGCCGTTGACCTCCACCGCAGGGTCCGCACGATTGAGACCGTCATGCTCGAACGCAGCGACATCCAAGCCAGCGCCGTCTACCGGTTCTACCGTGCGGCGTCCGACGGCAACGACGTCGTCATCCTATCCCCGGACGGCAAAGGAGAGCTACAGCGCTTCCACTTCGGACGCCAGTCCCAGAACGACCACCGGTGCCTGGCCGACTACCTCCAACCCTTGAGCGGAGAAACACCCGACTACCTCGGCACGTTCGTGACGTCGGTTGGCCCAGGGATCCGTGAGCTTGCCAATCAGTGGAATCGCGATGGCGACTACCTAGCGTCGCACATCCTGCAGTCGCTCGCGATCGAGGGCGCGGAAGCGCTCGCAGAGCTACTCCACCAACGCATGCGCGCCATGTGGGGCTTCGCTGATGCCCCTGGCACTGAGGTACTGGACCTATTTAAAGCCAAGTACCACGGCAAGCGTTACTCCTTCGGCTACCCCGCCTGCCCTCGCCTCGAAGACCAAGCGGGACTCTGGGAACTGCTCCACCCTGATCAGCACATCGGGGTCCAACTCACCGAAGAGTTCATGATGGATCCCGAAGCATCGGTGAGCGCCCTAGTGTTCCACCACCCGGACGCCTCCTACTTCAACCTCTCGACGGCGGACGCCGAATCGCTGGACAGACAACTCGGCGGAATCCCGTAGCCGATAACTCGGCATCCAAACCACAACCTCATCGCAACCCATCGGTTTCCCTACTAA
>CAUZFB010000043.1:0-19002 GCA_963579135.1 Dehalococcoidia bacterium
GCGAGATCATCGGCATGGACCCCATGGAGTTCCACCTTCTCAACGCCTCTAAGGAAGGCACGCGCAGACCTGACGGCCCATTGTTTCCTCGGGTTGGCAACGAGGGTTGCCTCCTAGCTATCAAGGGCTCTGACCATTTCAAGAGCACCTTGGAGCCTTCAGCGGAAGGCAAGCTGCGAGGCCGTGGCATGGCCAGCGGCTACTGGAACGGCATCGGCAACAAATCGTCTGTGACCATCAATGTCAACGACGATGGAATCGTCTCACTGGTGGAAGGGAATCCCGATATCGGCGGTACCCGCACCACCATCGCGATGCAGGCAGCCGAGATTCTCGGGCTGCCCGCGGAGGACGTCCACCCTGCTGTCGGTGACACTGACAGCGTTGGGTACAGCGACCTAACCGCAGGCAGCCGGACGACCTACGCGACCGGTACCGCCGCCATCGAAGCCGCCAAGATGGTCATCGACGAGATGAAAAAACGGGTCGCAATGATTTGGGAGACCGAATACGAAAACATCGAGCACATCGACGGTATGTTCACCAACAAAGTTGCGCCTGACCGGAGATTCACGTTCAAAGAAGCTGCCGGCAAGCTCGGGCAGACCGGAGGTCCTGTCGCCATGACCGGCACGGTCAACGTTCGTGGCTCTGGCGGAGGATCGTTCGGCACGCACCTGGTGGATGTCGAAGTCGACTCCGACACGGGCAAGGTGGAAATCCTGCGCTACACCGCTGCCCAAGACGCCGGTAAGGCTGTCCACCCGTCCTACGTTGAAGGACAGTTCCAAGGCGGCGCCGTCCAAGGCATCGGCTGGGCCCTCAACGAGGAGTACTACACCAGCGATGACGGTTCCATGATCAACTCGACTTTCCTCGATTACCGCATGCCCACCTCGCTGGACGTGCCCACGATCGACACGATTATCGTCGAGGTACCAAACGTGAACCATCCATTCGGCGTCCGGGGCATCGGCGAGACCAGCATCGTCCCGCCCGCGCCCGCGGTGGCGAACGCACTGGCCGACGCCATCGGCGCGAGGCTCTACCAAACGCCTATGAACCCTGGCCGCATCTTGGAAGCCCTCGCCGCAAAGAAGGCCGGCAAGTAGCCGGCGCAGGCGTTCAGCATGGCAACCGTCTTCCTACCGATGCCCATTCGCAGGCGCATCGGTGGAGAGCCGTCGCTGACTGTTGAAGGCGCAACGCTGCGCCAGATCATCAGCAACCTCGAAGAACGCATCCCTGGCATCAGCAACGAGCTGATCGACCCGGAACTCGATGATCGCGTCATCCGTAGCATGAGCGCGATCATCGATGGCGAATCAGCACACATGGGCCTCCGCACCCCCGTAGGCGAGAACGCTGAGGTCCACTTCCTGCCCGCCATCGCAGGCGGGGCGCCGCAGTCGGTGACCCTCCCCAACAGAAACGAGGAACGATGAAGCTCGCATCCCGCATGTCCCGGCTAGGTACCGAAACAGCGTTCGAAGCCCTCGCTCGTGCAAAAGCGCTCGAGGCCCAAGGGCGCAGCATTATCTTCCTCGGCATCGGCGAGCCTGACTTCGACACCCCTGAGCACATTATCGACGCTGCGAAGATTGCGTTGGAATCTGGATTCACCCACTACACGCCTTCGCCAGGCATCCCTGCCGTTCGCGAAATTGTCGCCGCCGACATGAGTGCCAGGCTCGGCTACCAAGCTACCGCCTCAAACGTCGTTATCACTCCTGGCGGCAAGCCAATCATGTTCTTCACCATCCTTGCCCTCGCTGAGGCAGGGGACGAGGTGATCTACCCCAATCCGGGGTTCCCCATCTACGAGTCCATGATCCGATTCGCAGGCGCGACGCCTGTGCCCATGCAGCTGCACGAGGAGCTCGACTACAACCCCAACATTGACGAGCTCCGGTCACTCGTCACTCCACGCACCAAGTTGATTATCGTCAACTCACCGAACAATCCTTGCGGCAGCGTGATCCCAGAAAAAGACTTAGAAACCATCGCCGAAATCGCCAACGAAGCCGATGCAGTAGTTCTCAGCGATGAGATCTACAAGGATTTCTATTTCGAAGACGAGCACGTCTCCATCACGAAGTTCCCCGGGATGCGTGAGCGCACGGTTGTGCTCGATGGTCTCTCCAAGAGCTATGCGATGACCGGTTGGCGGATCGGCTACGGCCTGTTCCCAGACGAGCTCGTCGAGCCAATCACCCGCCTGGTCACCAACTCCGTGTCCTGCACGGCGGCCTTCAGTCAGATGGCGGCGGCGGCGGCCATCCAAGCGCCCCAGGAACCCGTTTACTCGATGGTCGCCGAGTTCAAACGGCGCCGGGACATACTTGTGGATGGTCTGAATGCAATCCCCGGCATCAGTTGCCCCATGCCCAAAGGTGCCTTCTACGCCTTCCCCAACATCAGCGGGATCGGCCTTAGCAGCCAGGAATTCGAAGCTCGATTGCTCAACGAGACCGGCGTGTCAATTCTCGCAGGAACGTCGTTCGGGGAGTTCGGCGAAGGCTACGCTCGCTTCTCATTCGCGAACTCCCAGGACAACCTCAGGGAAGCCCTACGCCGCATCACCGAATGGGTGCCAACCCTCTAGCAAGCCCCATCGACGATCATCCGCCAGCTAGGGCTTCCCTAGTGCTGGACGGCTACTCATCGAGGAACCCCAAGACAGCGCGTGAGACAGGACCCCAGGCACCGTCCGTTGGCGAGGTGAGATTGTGGGTCCCATCCAATAGCTCTAGCCTTGCCCCTGCAATCGCTTTCAGGAGCACGTCCGTATCCTTAGGCTGGACCAGCACGTCGCGCAGCCCTTGGACAATCAGCGTTCTGGTAGACGAGCGCTCAGCCGCCTTCCGTGCAGCGCTCCCCAGGCGGCGCAGCTCATCCAGCAACCGGGTCGGTACCGTAAACCGGCGCAACTCCGCGCGCACGGTCGCATCGTCGAGATCGAGGTCCGGAAGCATGCGCAGCACCCCAGACCGGACGCGCTCATCATCGAAGTTGGCGTTACCCAATGGCTTCCACCTGCGCGCCCACATGCGCAGTACGGGCCACAGGGCGCTCTTGAGCGGGCCACCGAAGCGCCAGTACGGAGCCAACAGCACCTGCGCATCCACGGGCTCTCGCTCGGTAGCCAGCAATTCCACCGCGGCACCGAGCGAATGGCCTACCAACACGACTCGCCCATACGTAGGCCGCGCATCCGCAACCGCCGCTTGAATTGCATCCCGCCACTCGCTGTACTTGCGCTCGGGCAGCGTGGGAATCTCTGGGCCGAACCCTGGCAGCAGGGGCGCCACCACGGACCACCCGACGCCATGCAGGGCATCGCCTAGCGGCCTCATGTCAGCGGGAGTGCCTGGAAATCCGTGCACCAGCACCGCAGCGCGCGAGCTATCACCTTCCAATCGAAAAGGCAGATGGCGCGCGTCAGCGAACAGATCGTAGGAACGCAGAAAGGCGTAGCGGTCGGTCGGCACAGGCCCTCTTACTTGGGTGGCAACGAAAGCGCATATCGCAGCCCTCGCTCGACCCACTCTTCTCATCTCGCTTCGTCCGCCAATCCACCCGGCCCCACGAACACCCCGCCCGCCATCGGCTTGCCAGTGAAATCCATGGGGCGGGCATCCGGCAACTCCAGCGCCTCATCGTATCCGTCCTTGCCGAGGCGCACGCAGAGGTCGTCGTTCACGACCCCACAAGTGAAGTTACTTCGCATCATTAACGAAACGCCGCCAAACATCGTCTCCTGCTCGAGGTCGGATTGTCTCAACGGCCTTTCGAGCACACGATCAGGCAGATTCTGGTCATACGCATAGGCACCTCCCTGCAGGGCGGCCCGATACTAGCACGAGCACCGGGACCGGCACTCGTTCATCGATCAAGGATTGACCCTCAGCGAGCAACCCGATACTGTCGCAACAACACTTATAGTTCACCCCAGGCGGAGGTCGGCATGGCAGGCGTAATCGACATCGACACCCACATCATCGAGCACCCGGGCGTCTGGGAGCATTTCGACCCGGAGCTCTACCGTCGCAGGCCCGTGCTCGCAGCCATCGACTCTGACGATGCTGAGGGCGGACGAAACTTCGTTTGGATGATTGATGGCACCGCGGTGCCCAAGCGCTCGGGCAGAGGCAGCGTGGCGCTCGCCGTCGGCGGTTCCGACTCAGAGAACGCCCGCAGCGACATCTCGACCGCTGTGCGGTACATCACCGATCCTCTTCAGAGGGTACGGGACATGGACGAGCGCGGCGTCGCCGCCGAGGTCATCTACCCCACCCTTCTCCTCGCCTACGTCACCGACGACGTCGAGCTTGAAGTCGCCATCTGCCGCGCCTACAACCGCTACCTTGGCGAGGCTTGGCGCCAGGCTGGCGACCGCCTACGGTGGGTGGTCGTGCCACCTCTGCGTGACATCCAAGCGTCCGTCCAGGAGATCGAGTGGGCGCGCGAGCACGGTGCGGTCGGCGTTTTCTTCCGAGGAGTCGAAGGCGACCGCTCCCTCGCGGACCGGTACTTCGACCCCGTCTATGAAGCCGCTAACCGGCTGGGCATGGCCGTCTGCGTACACACAGGCGCTGGTGCCCCCGGCATCACGCAGGTCTTCGACCGCACAGTCAGTCACAACCTGCCGCATGTCCGTGCGCTGCCTCTGTGGGCATTCCGCGATCTGGTTGCCCACAAAGTCCCGGAGCGGTTCCCCAACGTCAGGTGGGGCTTCGTCGAGGCGTCTGCGTCGTGGGTACCGTACGTTCTCCACCATCTGCAGCGGTCCACCCTCGCATCAACCTTGGGCGCGAGCCCAGACGCGGCCACCGAATGGGGACCACGCCTATTCCGCGACTACAAGCTCTACATCGCGACCGAGGCCGACGAGGACATCGCCTACCTGACACGGTTCATCGGTGAGGACAACATCGTCACGGGGTCGGACTACGGCCACCAGGATCAGTCTCGCGAAACGAACATGGTCAAGACCATGCGGCGACGAGAGGACGTGCCACCCGAGGTAATCGAAAAGATCCTCAGCGCCAACGGCGCCCGCCTCTACGGCCTGGACTAGCTGCAAGGTTCGGCTAAGTCAGACGCAACCAACCCGCAGAGATATCGACCCGCTGTAGCACTACACCGCCGATACCGTGGAAAGGGGCGGGCTATACGCCTGGAGCGTCGGCTCGCCGCCTAGACCGACGGTGTTACCTATAGGCCGGACAGTATGGCACTCCCTTCAACAAGGCTAGTCAGTAGACAGCCACCGAAAAACGTTCTGGGCCACGAGGTAGCCGGTCATTAGGCTAAGCAGCGGTATGAGGAACCGCTTAAGTCGTTTATTCATCTACTGCCCCCTCTGTGCCCATCAAAAAGAGCGTGCACCTGGTAACGGCCTAGCGCAAAGAAAAGGGAAGAGTGGTACCCCTGCCGGGACTCGAACCCGGGCACGCGGTTTAGGAAACCGTTGCTCTATCCGCCTGAGCTACAGGGGCGCGGGAGTGATGAAGCCGACTACGCCAGTCAGTTCTGAGCCGCATCGGCCTGAATGTTCCTCGCCGTACGGCCCGTGGCATGGCCCAGAATCATGATGGCTGACGTTTCAGACTGCCATGGATGACGCGGCTTCATCCCTAACGTCATGGTAGCGTATCGGTAAAAGGCGAGCCAAGCTGAGCCGTCTTCGAAAACGGCAGGCGAGGGCGACAGTTTCTCTCCAGCGTCCCCCGAGACAAACGGATGGCCCGTCTTAGCGACAGTCCATCCGTTGAAGCTCCCGATGTACGCATTCTGCACCGGCTTACCCGGGCCCATGAAATGCGACTGCACCCACAGCATCGCCGGTTACTCGTCCGAATAGGCCATGGGCATTAGGTGAGCCAGATAATTCTTCTGGTACACAAGCAGCCAGTGTCGATTATCCATCGCTCCTGGGCGAAGACCTCCCTAGAGCGTGGGTGGATAGTGTGCGGCGGCACGAACATCCTGCCATGCGATCCACAGGGACCGAGGCACCAGTACGGGATACGCTCTGGGGAACTACCGAGACGATCACCTCACTATACTTGGAAGCATCGCAGCCTTTCGAAGAGTACAACAACCGTGCACTGGCAGCCGCTGAGATTTGCGCTGCGCTAGCTAGGTACCATCTCGGCGTATGCAAAGGACCTCGGCGATATGAATGGCGTAAGCATCGGATGCATTCTCGCGGCCATCACATGGTCCTCAGTTTTCCAACAGCCCCTCTGGGTCGGCGCACTCAGCGGTCTCGTGTTCGGCTTGGCACGCTGGCAATTCCTCCGAAAACAACAGGGATGCCTGGGATGCCTCACATCAAGCGCATGGGCCTGGCCGCTATCGCTACTCGGTAGCATCGTCTGGCTGGCGCGGGCCGTCTGAATGACTCCTTCCGCTCCTTTCTGAAACAAGCGTCTAGTATCTATCCGCTCGCGCTGATGCTGTTGGCCGGCATTCTATTAATGAGACTCCCCTACGATTGGAGCCAAGCAAGCCGCGATGGCTCTAGGAGGCCACCATGATTGACCAGGCAGTGAGGCAGTACAGGGGTGCGTGGGCTGGCCCGCGAACTGGGCATCTCCCCCGTGTACGTGTGGATGCTAGCGAGCGGTCAGCGCGCCATGACGAGAGTGGTGGGAGGAGTGATTGAGGCGCCTGTGAACAGCGAGAGTGTTCACGACACTGTTCCAGTTGACGTGCACAGCGCACCAGGAAGCAGCTTCTTATCTGGCTCCCGCGGTAGGACTCGAACCTACGACCAGTCGATTAACAGTCGACCGCTCTACCACTGAGCTACGCGGGAACGTACTAGGGTCGGCGGCTCGCCGCCGACCCTAGTATCTTATCAATCCGCAGGCGAAAGGCGCAACGGCGAAGGGGCCGTTTGGTAGGCCGTGGCCTACCCCAAGGGCCCCGCAGCGCCTTGACCGACGATCGGCCTGCGCACTATAGTTGCTAGGTGCGCTGCTCCTACGGCGCCGTGGTTCTTGGGGATATAGCTCAGCTGGGAGAGCGCCGCGTTCGCAATGCGGAGGCCGGGGGTTCGAGTCCCCCTATCTCCACCACTCCACCCTTACTCCCGCTCTCGGCGGGGCCTCCATGCCTCGATTACCCCTCCGTCACCCTCCAGCGGTGTCAGGACGCCGTGCGTTGACCGCAAAAACGGTAGCGTTACACTACGCCCACCGTTAAGGGAGGACTCCGATGTACGACCGGCCTGTACTTGATGTGGATGACGCACTCAAGCTCGTGGACGCGGCCTTAGCCGCCTCCGGGGACACGAAACAACCGCTTGCGATAGCGGTGGTGGACGACATCGGAGACTGGACGGCATTCGTATGCACGGACGGTACGCCGTCGTTCAATCGAGAGCACGCTCGACGCAAAGCCTACACAGCCGCCATTACGGGTCGGGACCTCCAGGAGTTTGTGACGGCCCGAACACAATCCGGGCGCCTGCTGGCCGATCTCGGCAATCCTCGCTTCATCGGGTCGGCCCACGGTGGGGTGGTTGTGAAAGACGCTGCCGGAAATGTGATCGGTGCACTGGGAGTCAGTGGCGCTACCCCAGAAGAAGATGAGCGTATCGCCAGAGCCGCGCTTACAGCCGCTCCCGTGCTTGGCGCAGGCGGTGCAGCATGAGCCACATGCGAAAAACGCTGGGACTCGCGGAAACTCGTGCGGCCATCAACGCAATGCTTGCGAAGGCCAGGGACATGGGAGGCCGACCTGTGGCGCTTGTGGTATGCGATGACAGAGGTGACGTCATCTGCCAGATCGCCATGGCTGGGGTGAACGCAGCACTAGCTCGCCAGAACGCGTTCAAGAAGGCGTACACATCCGCGGTCATGCGTATCGACACCCAGGGATTCGAAGAACGCGTAAAAGACATGCCGGGCGGCGTGGCGTACTTCGGCAATCCCAGCTTCTTCGCTGGTGGCGGCGGAGCAGTCCTGGTCGTAGGCGACGGCACGGTCATTGGGGGTATCGGCGTAAGCGGCCGCACCAACGAAGAGGATGAGGAGATCGCTCAGACCGGTAAGGCGACGCTGCTCGCCAGCCTTAGCCCCGCTTAGTGATTACATCCCGCGTTGACCGAACCAGGTAGCGGCTCCGGTGGGACGGGGCTCAACTCGTGGTGCTGGCAGATCCACCAGCCTTCATGGGGTTCGAGTCACCCTCGGACAGTTATCCTGCCTCGACGACGATAGCCGCCGGGCTGTTGAATGTCTGTCAGATTTGCTCCCACAAGCGGCGGCACGACTAAGGCGACGGGGGCGAGAGTGCACTTCCTCCCGGGGGTCATACGGATCCGCGGCATTCGTACGCCACCGCGCGCGCAGAACGTTACCGCTCGTTGCATTCGTCAGCCTCCTGTATGCGAGAAGCCAAACCTCTCGTTAACCCTTCGTCAACTCTTTGATTTCTTCCACAGTGTTTGGGTGCGACATCCGCCTCTCCCGCGGTTTTTAGCTCACAGTTCAGTTAGCGGACGCCGCGGCTGACCCCGGTTCGCGAACAAATAACGGAGGTGCGTGTTCGAGCCCATCAGCATTCGCCGGGTTCTCTCAGCTCACCTCCGTCATTGGGCGGTGTGGATCCCCGCCTTGGCGTGGTAGTCGTAGAGATTCGCCACGTTCAGACGCATCACATGCGGTGCCATCCCCTCCTGTTCAACGTCCATGGGGTAGCGCTCGGTCATATCCGTCAGTGATGCCACCGCCTCATCCTTGGTCATGCCTCGATCAACCGCACCACGCACGTACTCGACCCACTCGCTGATGAACGAGCCTTGCTCATCAAGGTAGCTTTTGTCAGTGACGGGGCCGTGGCCAGCAACGAACGTCTCCGCAGGCAGCGCGCTGAGGTCTACAAGCGACTGCTGCCAGGCGTCAGGGTCGCCTTCCTGAATCCACATGTGCACACCACAGAACACGTTGTCAGAAGTGAAAACCACCCCCTCCTCTTCGATGAGAATGGCTGACTGGTAGGGGGTGTGGCCCGGCATGTTGATGAGGCGGAACGTGTGATTCCCCACGTATAGCTTCATCGACGTTTCGTAAGTCAGCACAGGGGCGTTGGCGTGGTAGCCGACTAGCAGTTCTGCTTCGTCGGGTCCGAACGTGCCGACCCGCTCGACGTGGGCCGCCATGTCCGTTTCCAGCATGCGCTCCCGCACGCCCCGGTGCGACACGACCGGGACGTCAAAGTAACCGTTGCTGGTCCAATGATCGCCATGGGGCTCCGTGTTCAAGATGTACTTGAGCGTCCCCATCCCCTCGATCTCCGCCTTCAGGTGTACGGTGTCGGACGGCTTCTGCGGGCCGTCAATCAGCACCAAGCCGTCGCCGGTATCGATCACACCGTGATTCGACCCTCGCTGCCCGGTCTCCACCCACACATTGGAAGACAGTTGTTTCATAGCACACTCCAGTACGAGGGAGCGCTCGCAAGCGCTCAGGTGCACGTGAGTGTACCAAGAATTTCCACACGGTCGCGGAGACTTTGGTAACCTTTTAAACAAGCGGGGTGCATTGGGCTCCGCAACCAACCCACCGATCCATCGAAAGCGGATGTGATTGAAGGCGTCGCGCGCCTCCCTAGCGACGCACGCTGTACTAGCCAGGAAAATAAATGACCTTCGAGCCCCAACAGCACTTACGTAATGTCGCTATCGTCGCCCACGTCGACCACGGCAAAACCACATTGGTCGATGCCATGCTCAAATACTCCCACGTCTTCCGGGATAACGAGCAGGTCGGTGAGCTCATCATGGACTCGAACCCGCAAGAACGGGAGCGCGGGATTACCATCCTGGCCAAGAACACCGCTATCACCCATGACGACATCACCGTGAACATCATCGACACCCCAGGGCACGCCGACTTCAGCGGCGAGGTTGAGCGCGTGGTGAACATGGCTGACGGGTGCTTGCTCGTCGTCGACGCCGTCGAAGGCCCCATGCCCCAAACCCGCTATGTCCTCAAGACGGCGTTGGCTCAGGGCCTGCACCCCGTGGTGTTGATCAACAAGATTGACCGGCCCATGACCAGAATCAATGAAGTCATCGCAGAGGTTCATGACCTCTTCCTAGAGCTGGCCACGGACCCCGATCAGCTTGATTTCCCCATCCTCTTCGGTTCGGCCAAGTCTGGTTTCGCCATAGCGAACATGGGTGATGAGGAGAAGGACTTGACGCCCCTGATGGACGCCATCGTCAGCCAGATCCCGGCACCCCTAGCGGATCCTGAGGGCCCGGTACAGATGCTCATAGGCGCACTCGCATTCGACAATCACCTTGGCCAGATCGCCATCGGCAGGGTGTTCCGAGGAACGCTGAAGCGCAACGACCGCATGGTACTGATGGGCAACGATGACGCCACCACCGAGTTCAAGGCGGATCATCTATTCGTGTTCCGCGACCTCGCGCGCCAAGAGGTCGACGAGGTCAGGGCTGGCGACATCGCCGCCGTTACAGGTGCCCGCCGCGTCGTCATTGGTGACACGATCGCTGATGTGGAGGCGCCCGAGGCGCTCCAGCGGATCGCGATTGAGGAGCCGACAGTGAAAATGACGTTCGGCGTCAACACCTCACCTTTCTCAGGAAAAGAAGGCAAGTACGCCACCTCACGTATGCTCTGGGACCGCCTGATGCGTGAACTCCAAACGAACGTGAGCCTCCGGGTGGAGCACACCGATAGCGCCGACGAGTTCCTCGTTTCCGGTCGCGGCGAACTCCACCTTTCCGTGCTAATCGAGAGCATGCGGCGGGAAGGGATGGAGCTCCAAGTCAGCAAGCCTGAGGCAGTCACGCGCCGCATCGATGGCGTCGTGCACGAGCCCTACGAAGCGCTCACCATTGACTCTCGCGACGAGTACGTCGGGCCGATCACCGAGGAGCTTTCCTCTCGCCTGGGGTCCATGACCAACATGCAACACGACGGCCAGGGCAACGTCCGGATGGAGTACACACTCCCCACGCGTGGCCTTATCGGCTTCCGAAGCTTTTTCCTGCGTGCGACCCGTGGGAACGGAGTTATGAGCTCCGAGTTCCTGGAGACCAGGCCGATCAAGGGCCAGGTCAAGTCGTCTCGCACCGGTGTGATCGTCGCGTCCGAAGCGGGTGTTGCCGTTACCTACGGCATCAGGAATGCTCAGGAGCGCGGCGACACGTTCATCGAGCCCCAAACCCAGATCTACCAGGGCATGATCGTCGGCACCCACGCACGCGACCGAGACCTCGACCTGAACATCTGCAAAGAGCGCAAGCTCACCAACATGCGGAAGGCGACATCTGAGATCGTGATTCGCCTCGACCCCGCCATCGTGTTCAGCCTCGAAGAGGCCCTCGATTTCATCGAGGACGACGAGTTGGTAGAAGTGACGCCCGCGAGCGTCCGTCTCCGCAAGCGGATCCTCAACCCCGACGCACGCCACCGTGGGGTACGGGACCAGACCAAGGACAAATCGGCGTAACCACATGCCCCCTATCGCTGTCTTTTTCGATATGGACGGCGTCCTGCTGGACAGCTTCGAAGCCTGGCTCGCCGTCATGAACACCGCTGCCATTCACTTCGGCTGCCCGCCCATCTCCCGCAAGGCAGGTCGCGATGCATTCGGGCAATCGACAGCGGCTGACGCGGAGCTCTTCTACCGCGGGTATACGGCCGAAGACGTGGAGGCGTTCTACATCGCTCACTTCCGCGAGCACGAAACCCTGGCAACGGCCACGCCAGGAGCTAAATCGCTCCTCGACGATTTAGACGTTCGTGGCATCCCCACGGCGGTCATCACCAATACGCACTCGCAGGTCGCGCGCCCGTTACTAGAAGCCCTCGACCTGATCCCTCATGCGCTCATCGCATCAGACGACGTGGAGAACCCCAAGCCCGCACCCGATATGATCTTCCGCGGCTGTCAGGTGCTTGGCCTCACCCCGTGGGACGTGCTGATCGTTGGCGATTCTACATTTGACCAGCAAGCCGCAGCGGCAGCGGGGTCGCCGTTCGCCGGGATCGGCCGCGTAGGTGGCAATTTCACGATCGCCGAAATCAGTGAAGTATTGTCGATTATCGACGGCACGCACCGCTAACACCACTGCCCACCACGGGATGCCATCGGTAGCTGCTGAGGTGACCTGTGTGAGGGCGCTACGGAGTAGCCGGGGGCAGCATCGAATATTTCTAAAGCGTAGTCTTCTATGCCATTGAGAATCTTATTTAGTTCTTTTATGGAGACTATCGCTGCTATTCGTAAAATACGTGCCTCATGCTTGCCACTACTGAACAGGGTCGGTACAATTCGCCGCGCCTCGGTCCGGCGTTCCCCCTTCGAGAGACAGGCGCAAGACCGGCACGCGGCTGAGGCAAGCCCAGTGAGAGCGGGTCAACAAGGGGCCTGCAGAGGACGGAGGATCATCGTGACGATGGAAGACAGCGGAAACCGGTTGTTCGTAGGCAATATGCCCTTCAGAATGACCAGGGACGAACTCTACGATCTGTTTGCGCAGGCGGGTGCGGTGGTCTCGGTGCACATACCCACCGACCGAGAGAGCGGCAGGCCGCGAGGATTCGGTTTCGTCGAGATGGAAGACCCGGCGGCCATCGACCAAGCCGTACAGATGTTCAACGGGTACTCCGTCGGTGGCAGGGCGCTGGTGGTGAACCAAGCCCGGCCGCGCGAATCGCGACCGCAGTACTAAACGAGAGTCCCCAAACAACGTACGACAGCAGAGAGGGCACAGCGCAGATTCCGCACGCGCTTCCCCATGCCGCCTACACGAGATCCATGTACTTGTAACCCATTCCTGTGTTCATCAGGATGGTCTCTTCATCGGGCCCGATCACGCCAGAGTCACGAAGCTTCAGGTAGCCCGTCAGCGTCGCCGCGCCTTCCGGCGCGGGCCAAATACCCTCCATCGACGCGATTTCTTTCATTGACTCCACGATTTCCGCGTCGCTCACGGTGAGCGCTGTGCCGCCGCTCTCTCGCACCGCGTCAAGGATCAGGTAATCGCCTACCGCCGAGGGAACCCGTATACCCGCAGCGATGGTGGTCGCATTCTCCCACAGCTCGGCGTGACGCTCGCCACGCTCGAAGGCGCGAACGATAGGTGCGCATCCTTCGGCCTGCACCACAACCATCTTCGGACGCTCAGGCCCTATCCAGCCCAGCTCCTCCATCTCTGCGAACGCCTTCCACATGCCAACGATGCCCGTACCTCCGCCGGTTGGGTACACGATGACGTCCGGCAGGCGCCAGCCGAGGTCCTGCGCGATCTCATACCCCATCGTCTTCTTTCCCTCCACGCGGTAGGGCTCGCGAAGCGTCGAAACGTCAAACAATCCAAGCTCAGCCGCCACCTTCCGCGACAGGGCACCAGCGTCTGAGATCAATCCATCCACCAGCGTCAGATGCGCGCCCGCCATCTCCGTCTCGCGCTTATTCGCATTGGGAGCGTCTTTCGGCATAAAGACGTGGCATTCCATGCCCGCCTTGGCGCAGTACGACGCAAGAGCGCCGGCCGCGTTGCCCGCCGATGGGACCACTAGCCGGATCAGTCCCAACTCCTTGGCGCGGGAAACTGCAGCGGACAATCCGCGAGCCTTGAAGGAGCCTGTAGGATTCAGCCCTTCGTCCTTGATGTACAGGGTCCGAGCGGCGTGCGCGGCCTCTAGCCGATGCGCCCGAAGCATCGGCGTGCCCCCCTCGCCCAGCGTGACAACGTTCGACTCGTCTCGAATGGGCATCACCTCGAAGAAACGCCACATCGTGGGAGGTCTCTGCTCGATGGCGTTCCGGTCGATCTCCCGTTTCGCCAGCTCCAAGTCGTACCGGGGGTACAACACCTTCTGAGCGGCGGGTGAAAGGCTGTGCGGCTCGTCGGCTGAATATGTTTCGCCCGTCTCCGTACATTCGAGGTGGGAAAGATAGCTCTTCAAAACTCGACCTCATGGACCAAGTTGCAGGCGAGATGCCTACACCTGAGTGATATCCCTGCGATATTGGAACGCGCTTACCGTGGTCAGCCGCGAGTGAGCCAGCGCCAGAACAGTAAGAGACCGTTAGGCTCCGGCTCGTCCTCAATCGACTGCCCGCGCCAGCGCCTCTCCACTTGCCTCCGAGGCTTCGTGAAATAAACAACGTAAGCGCCGATGATGAGGGCGATGCCGCCCAGCGCGGCCGGTGCCATAAGACCCCAGCCTCCGAGGAGAGGCGAGAGCAGCAGCAAGACCACGCCTGCGAGCATGACCTTCCCGATGGTGAAGCGGAACAATGCCCTAGACCCGCGCCTGCCCGCCGATTGAGCGCGAGCGGTTTCCCAGGGCGGTGGCCTCCGGCCGGAGCCCGAAGCCGCAGGCGGTTCTTCGTTCACCTGCTCGAGAATCTCCTCGATCTCTTTTTGGTAACGCTGCGACATTACCTTGCCCCTCATCCTGCGACCAGATTCGTGAAACCCACTAGACCTGACGACAGATCCCTTCACCTGCGTTCTCGAATGCACGGGCCTTCCGAGCGCTCGATTCACTCACTCGAAAATCATACCAGTCCGCAGGCGAGTATCAACCCGCTAGGAGTTATCAGTAACCGCTCGACCTAAAGTACCTAAGGGATATGCAATAAGTTTGGGGAATCAACGCCCGTCGTCCGCCAAGCCTGGTACGTGAGACTCCTGTTCGCAGTCCCCATCAGAGCGTTCCATCTAGATCGTGACGTGAGGGGTCCCGTACTTCTCTCGCAGCAACCGGCCAAGATCGCCGCGCACGTTGAGGCTCTGGCGTGACCAACGCAGCAGTACCCAGCCAGCGACAAGGTTCGCCGCTAGACCGCCCGATGCGACGACCGACACGATGCCTCCTCGAACTTCGGGGGGGGTCAGCAATACGCTGGCCCGCTTCCACGAAGATGAAAACCGCAACCACCAGCAGCGCTGTCCCATTCGCCAGCGCTGACAGGACCTCGGCACGTAAATACCCGAACGAGCGCCAGACGGTATGCGGTTTGCCCACCACCCACGCCGCAGCCAATGCCAGACCCAGCGCTGCGATATCCGACTCGGTATGCGCGGCGTCAGCAACGAGCGCGAGGCTACCGCTGATGGCCGCCCCCGCGAACTCGACTGCGAGATACGCAATGATCACCAAGCTCCCAATCACGAGGGGGCGTTTGGCTCCCGCCCGCCAGGACTATTCCATGCGACCCCCGTTTCCGGATCGACTATAGGCCTACCAGCTTGATTGTGCTGTGCGCCTTGTAGCGTTTGTTGACGTTCAGTAACAACGCGGTCAGATCTTCCACGTACCGGGAATTCGAGAGGTCCCCGGCATCCACGCCACGCAAGCTCTTGATGCTTGCCGCGAGCTCAACCGTCTGCGCGCGAACATCGTCTTCGTTCCCGCAAACCACAACGTCACCGTCCAGCACCATGTCTGGTTTCAGCAAATCACGCGCAGAAAGATTATGGAACGCAGAACTGATACGGCTGTCGGGCAGCAATCCGGCCACGAGCTCCGCTGCGGACCCCTGGGGAACCGCGACCGCCCTGGCCACGCCGCCTTCAAACGCGAGCGGCGCAACCACACTCGTCACCATCTTGCCCGCCAAGTACGGCGCCAACGCGTTGGTCGTCGCCTCCAACCCCTCGTACGGCACCGACAGCAACGTCCAGTCCGCCTGTTGCGCCGCCTCCTCGTTGGCCGCTCCCGTGATGGGTAAACCTGCCTTTATCTCCAACAACCCTTGCGCCGACTCCAACGCCCTACCTGCATCTCGCGAGCCGATGATGATGGGGTAGCCCGCCATCGCGAACCTAAGCGCGAGCCCGCGACCCTCAGGCCCGGACCCGCCTATCACAGCTATCGTGGGTGCCATGCGCTTCTTCGTCTCCTCTAGGCCTTCAGGCCAGTCATCACTGCCAACTGCTCCATGGTCGATTCAACCTCGACCACGGGATTCAAAACGAACTCGTCCACACCAAGCTCCGACCACTCGGCGAGTTTCTCCTGTATCTTCGACGCACTGCCCCACACGCCTGCCCGCTCAGCTACCTCCGCGTTGCCGTAGTAGCTAGCGGCCCACTCCTGCATGCGCCTAAGTCCCCGATGTTCATCGTCATCGATAACCAGGTACACGCGTTTGGAGATGGGGAATTCCGTCTGTGTCCGGCCGTCAGCCGCCAGCAGCGATTGCACCAGCGCGACCTTCGCAGGGAAATCCGCCGAGCTAGAGCTACCGGCACCGGTCCAGCCGTCCCCATACTTTAGGGCGCGATGTATCGCCGCATCCGCGTTGGCCCCGAACCACAGGGGCGGGTGAGGATCCTGCACGGGCTTCGGCTCGATATTCGTACCATCCAACTCGTAGAAGTCCCCCCGGTAGACCACGTTCTCCTGCGTCCAAAGCGCCTTGATGATCTCGACGTGCTCGATGAAACGACGCACGCGGCGCTCGGGCGACAGACCGTACTGCACCAGATCCTTCGCATTGGCACCCAGCCCAACGCCTAAAATCAAGCGCCCGCCACTCATCTGGTCGATTGACGCAGTCTGCTTGGCCAAGTGGATCGGGTTGTGACGTGGTAGCACTACGACGGATACGCCAAGCCGGGCTCGAGACGTCTGGCCCGCGATATACGCCAGGAACGACAGCGGGTCGATTACCGTGGGCGCCCCGGTGAGCCGCTCCTGTGTCCACAGACTGACGTACCCGAGCTCTTCGGCACGGCGCACATAGCGGTTCACCAGCTCCATGTCCACCGTGCCGTCCATAAACATGTGCGGGGTAGCAATCCCGATCCGCGTTCTATCGACGATGGCCATGGGCCCTCCTTGTACTCAACCTTTTGGCGGCGCGAACTCTTGGCGACTCAACCCGTCGTCTCCAATGAGCGCCGCGCGGCTCGGTCGCATTCTAGCAAGCCTGCACACAGGTACTCCGGGCGGTGCTAGACAGAATGGCCGCCACTGGCACGGGTGGTGCAACCCCTGTAAAGTTGATGCGTTGGTCAGAGCACACAGGAGATACGACATGGCAGACGTCCCAGGCTGGTACACCGGATTCATCGCCGAGGTGGTTGCCCACCTCCCCCGCGACATCGACGAAGCAAAGGCGATGGGTTGGATACAAAACCCTCAGGGGCTCGAGGACGCGCTACGAGAACTGCTGACTGGCGACGCTGCGCCAACTGGCTCGGCCATCGTCGAGGAGATTGGCAGTGCGTTCAAGAACGACAAGGCAGCCATGGGATGGGCGCTCGTTGAAGACGTCACCGAGCCGAGCTCCATCGCCTCAGACAACATCGAACTCCAGGCCATCATCGAAGAGGGCGGGCCCGACCTGCTGGGCGAGGAAATGGTCGAGTACGTCCAGAAGATCACCACGCCCAAGCTTGGCCAACGGCACGCCGAATTCCTGCTGGACCATCCCGATCAAATCCCGGAGGAGTTCCAGCGTTTATCGCTGATCTTCTTGGGAACGGTCTGGCGTGGGCCTGAGGGCAACCACCACGTTCCGTGCCTGAGCTACTACCAGGGCGCGTGGGAGATTACCTTCGGCATCCTCGAAGGTGGAGTTGAATCCCGCGACCAGATGGTCGTCCCCAAGGCCTAGCTCTCTGCGTATCTCTCTATATCTGTCGACAACGCGCGTACAAAGCGCGCCGGCATGGCCTATCGAGGGGTATTATTGGCTCATGGAGATCGGCTCTCATTTCCGGTACTCCCAATGGGACGGTAGCCAACAGCCGTTCGACGCTGACGCTGCCGCACTCATGGAAGAGCTCGCCGACGACGTGATCAAGTACGGCGATGTCCAGCGGGCCCTGCGCGACCTGATGCGCCGCGGGATGCAGAACGAGGACGGCTCCCGTTCCCCGAACCTGCGCGACATGATGGACCGGCTCAGCAAACGCCGTCTCGAAACCCTCCAACGATACGACATGGATTCCGTGGTCCGCGATTTGCAGGATCGGCTTGACGAGATTCTCGCCACCGAGCGCGAGGGGATCGGCCGCCGGCTTGCAGAAGCGCGTGAACAGATCGAGGGCATGTCGCCCAACGACGCAGCGCAACACGAGAAGCTGATGGACATGCTTCAGGCGCGCGCCGACCGTAACCGCGAGAAGCTGGACCAGATACCAGAAGGTCTGGGCGGCGCCATCAAGGAGCTCCAGGAATACGACTTCATGGACCCCGATGCCCAGTCCAAGTTCCAGAAGCTGACGGACGAGCTGCGCAAGCAGTTGATGGGCAACGTCGCCTCTGAAATGAAGCGCAACATCGAGCAGATGACGCCTGAGCAGATGGAGGCCATGCGCCAGATGATGCGCGACCTGAATCAGATGATGCGAGACAAGCTCAGCGGCGAGGAACCCGACTTCGACGGCTTCATGGACAAATGGGGCGAGATGTTCGGGGAGAGCCCGCCCCAGAGTTTCGACGAGCTCATGCAGATGCTGGCGCAGCAGATGGGCGAGATGCAGTCATTGATGCACAGCATGTCAGCAGAGCAGCGTCGGGAGCTGTTTGAGGCCATGACCTCAGCCTTGGACGATGCAACGGCCTCGGAGATAGAGCGGTTCGCGGAGAACCTGGGGCAACTCATGCCCGTGCAGGCGTTCCGGGGCGATTACCCGTTCTTCGGCGACGAAGACGTTACGTTCGATCAGGCGATGGACCTGATGGGCGAGATGCAGTCCATGGACGATCTGGAGAGGCAACTCGAACAGGTCATGCGGAACGGCGATCTGTCGGCCATCGATTCAGAGGAGCTGGAGCGACTGTTGGGAGAGGACGCACGCCGTGAGCTGGAGCAGCTCAACGAGATGGCCAAGCGCCTGGAGGACGCGGGATTCCTGAAACACGATGGCGACAAGCTAGAGCTAACGCCCGCCGGCATCCGAAAGATCGGCAGCAAAGCGCTGCGGGACCTGTTCGGCGACCTGCGCAAGGGACGCGGAGGTCAACACGACATCAACGAGCG
>CAUZFB010000044.1:0-18589 GCA_963579135.1 Dehalococcoidia bacterium
CGCTCTTCGAACGTAAAGCTGAATCCCTCGAAGATGCTCAGGCCAACAAATACCGCCGACTGTGCGAGATCGCCAAGGTCACTAAAGACGATCGGCTCCTAGAGATAGGTACCGGCTGGGGCGGGTTCGCCATGTTCGCGGCCAGCACCTACGGATGCCACGTCACCACCGTAACCATATCCAAAGAGCAGTTCGACCTCGCGGTCGAGCGTATCAAGGAAGCAGGCCTCGCCGAGCTGATCGACGTTCAACTCACGGATTACCGCGACGTCACTGGCGAGTACGACAAGATAGTGTCAATCGAGATGTTCGAAGCTGTCGGCGTCGAGTACTTTGAGACCTTCTTCCAGAAGTGCTCATCTGCCCTCAAACCGGGCGGGCGGCTTGCCATGCAGGTCATCACTGTCCCTAACAGCGCGTTCGAGGCGCAGAAGACCGGTATCAACTGGATTCAGAAGTACATCTTCCCCGGTGGTGTTCTGCCGTCCCTGGCGGAGATGGAGCGCGTCAATGCCCACACTGGGCTGGTGCTCGACTCATCGGATGACATCGGTCTGGATTACGCAACCACACTGCACCATTGGAGAGAGCGATTCTGGGCCAAGATTGATGACGTGCGCGCCCAGGGCTACGACGACTACTTCATTCAAACCTGGGACTACTACCTCGCCGCTTGTGAGGCCGGTTTTCTCACCCGGATCACGGGCGATCTCCACGTGGCCTTCGACAAGATTCGCTAGCCCTTCAGCCGCTCTCTCAAGTCGCTGACAAACAGGCGTTGCGTCAATGCAACGCCTGTCCGAGTCTGCTGTGTACGGCAGTTGCGCACGATGCCAGCCTGGGGGGGAACCGCAACGACCCTAGTAGGTAACACAGAAACTGATACAATATCTTGTACAAAATCTCATTGACACTCTTCTTTAGTGGGTGTCTAATCCGCCTTCGTTACCCTTCATAAAAGATATGGAAGGGTGCCACTGGCCATCGAGCACGCACGCTCGGCATTGAGAGGATCCCGCAATGACGTACACACCAACAGCAACTGAACAATTGGTTCCCTTGGAGCCGGTCGAGGACACATCTGCCTCGTCCACCGCCATGCAGGTACGCAAACGCAGTGGCTCACTCGAAACCGCAGACGTCATGAAGATCGTCCGGGCCGTCGAACGCTCGTCGGGGGCATTATCCGAGGTAGACCCGCTACGGATCGCTACACGGACCATCAGTGGCCTGTATGACGGCGCCACTACCGCCGAACTAGACGAGCTGTCTATCCGAACTGCGGCCTCACTGATTGCTGAGGAACCTCAGTACTCAAAACTCGCGGCGAGTCTTCTCTCCGTTTACATCGAGAAAGAGGTCCAGAATCAGGACATCCATTCCTTCTCCCAATCGGTGAAAGCGGGCCATGCCCTTGGCCTCATTGCCGACCACGTCGCGGCCTTCGTGAATGAGAACAGCCGCAAACTCAACGACGCCATCGATTCCGAGCGCAACAAGTTGTTCGAGTACTTCGGCGTGCGCACCCTTTACGACCGGTACCTGCTCAAGCACCCCGAGAACCGTGAGTCCTTAGAGACCCCACAGTACTTCTTCCTCCGCGTCGCGTGCGGTCTCGCGGAATCACCTAGTGAGGCCATCGATCTCTACACGTTGATGTCCAACCTGGACTACATGATGAGTTCACCAACGCTCTTTAACTCCGGGACTCGCCACCCGCAGATGTCATCCTGCTACTTGCTCGACTCTCCTCAGGACGACCTTGAGGCCATCTACAACAAATACACCGACATCGCCAAGCTCTCCAAGTTCGCGGGAGGTATCGGCGTATCCTTCTCTCGCGTTCGATCTCAAGGCTCCCTGATCGTAGGGACCAATGGCCAGTCCAACGGCGTCGTGCCTTGGCTGAAGACCCTTGACTCCTCTGTGGCTGCAGTGAACCAGGGTGGCAAGCGCAAGGGCGCGGCATGCGTATACCTTGAGACGTGGCACAACGACATTGAAGATTTCCTCGATCTTCGTGAGAACACTGGAGACGAGGCTCGCCGCGCTCATAACTTGAATCTGGCCAATTGGGTGCCTGATCTTTTCATGCGCCGGGTTGAAAACGATGAACAGTGGTCGCTGTTCGACCCCAAGACCATGCCCGAATTGGTCGACACCTACGGCGACGACTTCGACCGCATCTACACCCAGGCGGAGGCCGACGGCAAGTTCGAGCGTCAGCTCCCTGCCCGTGAGCTCTACGCCCGGATGATGCGCACTCTTGCGCAGACCGGCAACGGCTGGATGACATTCAAGGATGCGGCGAACCGCAAGTCCAGCCAAACGCTAAGGCCAGAGAATGTCATTCACCTTTCGAATCTCTGTACTGAGATCCTAGAGGTCACCAACAATGAAGAGACTGCGGTATGCAACCTCGGTTCAGTCAACCTCGGCCACTTCGTTGAGGACAGTACGTTCGACTTCGCCCGTCTCGGTGAAGTGGTTAGGACAGCGGTCCGGTACCTCGACCGCGTCGTCGACATCAACTTCTACCCCACCGATGCCGCCAGTTACTCGAACAGCAAATGGCGCCCCGTCGGACTTGGTGTCATGGGCCTTCAGGACGTCATGTTCAAGATGCGCCTTCCGTTCGACGACCCGCGGGCGGTTGCACTATCCGCCCGCATTCAGGAAGAGATTTACTTCTGGGCACTTACTACGTCCACCGAACTCGCCGAGGCCTACGGCCCTCACGAAACCTACTTAGACACTCGAGCGTCCCAAGGTGACCTCCAGTTCGACTTCTGGGGTGTCGCCCCCTCTAAGCCCGAATGGGGAGCCCTCAAGGAGCGCATCGCTCAGTTTGGCCTGCGCAACTCCCTGCTCATCGCCATCGCGCCCACCGCAACCATCGCGTCCATCAGCGCCGCATACGAGTGCATTGAGCCCCAGGTCTCCAACCTCTTCAAGCGTGAAACTCTCTCCGGAGAATTCCTTCAGATCAACAACTACCTGGTTGAAGACCTCAAAGAAGTTGGGCTGTGGACCGAAGCAGTTCGCAACAAAATTAAGGCAGGCGAAGGCTCCATCCAACACATTGAGGAGATTCCACAGGACCTGAAGGATCTTTACAGGACCGCCTGGGAGCTCCCGCAGAAAGCGCTTATTGACATGGCCGTCGCCCGTGGTCCATTCATCGACCAATCACAGTCGCTGAATCTGTTCATGGCGGCTCCAACCATTGGAAAGCTCTCCTCCATGTACCTCTACGCATGGAAGTCTGGCATCAAGACCACCTATTACCTACGGTCGCGCCCCGCTACGCGGATTCTGCAGACGACATTGACCGCCACTGAGAAGGTCTACACCGACGAAGAGGCCCTCGCATGTTCGCTGGAGAATCCGGAAGACTGCGAGGCTTGCCAATAGGCACGCAATAGCAGCCCGGCAGCCCAACCGGCTACCGGGCTGCTATCCATACTCGGCGGCTCCGCCACTTACGGTTTTTTGCTCTGGCGCGTGAACCTAACGTCGCGCGAAGGTGACTCCCCTATCAGCAGGTCGTCACCTTCGCGTAATCCCAACCTCATAGGGACTGGTGGTACTACCAATGGCGATCCTCGACCCCGGCTTCAACCTCACCCTCAGGCCTATGCAGTACCCTGACTTCTACGAGATGTACAAGAACGGGATACGCAACACGTGGAACGTGGAAGAAGTCGACTTCTCCAGTGATCTCAACGATCTCAACCACAAGCTTTCCGACCCGGAGAGGCACCTAGTGCAACGCCTCGTCGCCTTCTTCGCCACCGGCGATTCGATTGTCTCCAACAATCTAGTGCTGAACCTCTACACCCATATTAACTCGCCCGAGGGACGCTTATTCCTGTCGCGCCAGCTCTTTGAAGAAGCCGTACATGTGCAGTTTTATCTCACGCTCCTCGACACTTACATCTCTGACGTTGATGAGCGTCACGAGGCTTTTCGCGCTATCGAAACCATCCCTTCCATCAAACGAAAGGCTGAATTCTGCTTCCGCTGGCTCCACTCGCTTCACGGCACAGAGGCATTGGACACCACTGACCAGAAGCGTCAATTCCTTCTGAACCTCATCTGCTTCGCAACATGTGTCGAGGGACTGTTCTTCTTCGCGGCTTTCGCCTATGTCTACTTCATGCGCTCCAAAGGCCTACTCAACGGCCTCGCATCCGGCACCAACTGGGTATTCCGTGATGAAAGTGGCCACATGAATTTCGCGCTCAACGTCGTCCAGACCGTGCGCGACGAGTACCCGGGCCTCTTCGACGACCGCATGCGCGAACAGGTCGTTGAGATGATGGAGGAGGCGGTCGACTGCGAGACACAATTTGCGGAGGATCTCTTAGAGGGGGGAGTAGCGGGCCTTACGGTCAAAGAAGTGCGTGGGTACCTGGAGTACGTCGCCGATCAGCGTCTGTCGAACCTAGGAATGCCCAAGCATTTTGGCACCCGCAACCCGCTGTCCTTCATGGAATTGCAGGACGTACAAGAACTCTCAAACTTCTTCGAGCGACGTGTCTCTTCGTACCAAGTCGGCGTGACCGGTTCCGTCAACTTCGACGAAACTTTCTAGAAGTCCCCATGGGCAGGAGCGGACAGCTAGGCCCAACGCCTAAAGTCGAGGCCCAGGTATCCGCCGGACCAGACCTCAAGCTCCTCGGCCCCCATCTCGGCGCCGACCCCTGTCGCGACAGCAGCTCTCGCTACCGCGTAGGCCACGCGCCGGTGCACATCCAGATCCAGCGGATTCGGCATCAGCTCCCCCTCAGGAGCCAGCTCAGCTAAGCACTGGCCTACCGCCACCAGCATCTCACGATTGATTTCCGTCGCCTGGCTGCGCAGCGCACCGCTCCAGATTCCCGGGTAGCCCAAGACATTGTTCACGGAGCGCCCATCGGCCGCCAACCGCGCACCATGATCCAGCGCCACCTGCGGATCGATCTCGGAATCCGGATTGGAGAGCGCCAGGATGATCTGGCCGGGCTGAACCATCTCCGGTTTGATCAGGCCTTTCACTCCAGTAGTAGCTACGACCAGATGCGCCGTTTTCATAATCTCTTCGATATCCGAAGGGATCCCACCATGGGACTTATGCCGCTCAAGACTCTCTCCGCTCAGATCGGCTCCTAGCACGGGATTGTTCGTCGTGTGCATCAGCAAGTCAGCCACCGCCTGCCCGGCAGCGCCGAGCCCTATCTGGCCGATCGTGAGTTGCCGCAGCGGCAATTGCGTTGCCTTACTCGCGGCCAACACGGCACCAAGGACCACGGCCGCCGTGCCATCCTGGTCATCCTGCATGACCGGCATGTGCAGCCGCTGGCGCAGTCGCTCAACGATCTCGAAGCAGCTAGGGGCAGCAACGTCCTCGATGTGGATACCACCGAACGTAGGCGCGATCCGGACAACCGCCTCCACAAACTCATCGATCGATGATGAGTCGATCAGTAATGGCACGCCGCTCACCCCAACGAATTGGTGTAGCAGCGCCGCCTTCCCCTCCATCACAGGCATGGACGGCGCGAGGCCAATATTCCCCAGGCCCAGCACTGCTGAACCATCAGTAACGATTGCCACGGTACGATGAATAGTCGTGTAGAGACGAGCCAGATCGGGGTCACCCGCGATCCGCAAGCACACATCAGCAACGCCAGGTGTGTACACCTTCCGCAATGTCGCGATCGAATCCACAGGGTGACGGCTGACCATCTCAATCTTGCCGCCACGATGCAGCCCCAATACCTCGTCCCTCGTCTCCAGCACGTCCACATGGTCAAGCGAGTTCAAGTTGTAGAGCACGTCCGCCAGGTGAGTCTCATCCCTCACCAGGACGTCGATGTCGCGCACCACATGGTTCTGGCTGATGTGTACCGTAACGATGTTACCGATATTCGCCCCCGCTTGGCCGACGGCCGTAGCGAGAGCTCCAAGCACGCCCGGAACGTTGGCATTGCGAACCTGAATGGTACGGATCAGGCCATACTGCGTCGAAACCATGCGTAAACACCTACCCCTGCGGCCGCTCAAGTATCGCATGGCCGCGCTCTCAGCGGTTCCCGTCTGCTGGCGCTACAATCCGCTCTCCGCAACATAAGCCAAGGACGACGGAGAAATCTAGTGCCAACCGCACTCTTGGACGGAGTTCAGATAGCGTACGAAGAGGCAGGGGCAGGCGTCCCGATTGTGTTTTGCCATGAATTCGCGGGCAGCATGGACAGCTGGAAACTCCAAGTCAGCTACTTCTCGCGCCGCTACCGCTCCATCACCTATAACGCTCGAGGCTACGTACCCTCCGGGGTTCCTGCGTCGCCGGACGACTATTCTCAGGAGCACCAAATAGAGACTCTTTATCAGCTCCTACGCCATCTAGGCATCGACCAAGCCTATCTTTGCGGGCTCTCTATGGGGGCACACTGCGTGTTGAACTTCGGCTTAGCCCACCCAGAGATGTGCCGCGGGATCATTGCCGCTGGCGCAGGCACTGGTAGCGCGGACGCCGGCGTCATGAGACGCGAGTCCGAGGAGCGTGCCGACAAGTTAATCGCGGGCGGCATGGCTGCTCAAGAGACCTACCTCGTGGGCATCACGCGGATCAGATTCCGTGAGAAGGACCCCGCCGGTTGGGCTGAGTTCGCACGCCTCTTCCTAGCGCACTCGCCCGAAGGTTCCGCCAACACCCTGCGAGGCTTCCAGGCACGCCGTCCCACGCTCTACTCGCGAGCAGACGAGTTCGCCAAGATGGATGTACCCACTCTCGTCATCGTCGGCGACGAGGACGACCCCTGCTTGGAGCCAGCCTTGTTCCTCAAACGCACGATACCCAGGGCGGGAATCTTGGCGCTTCCCCAAACAGGCCACGCCTGCAACCTGGAAGAGCCTCAGATGTTCAACCAGGGGGTCGCCGAATTCCTTGCGCAGGTGGAAGCCGGCCGTTGGGGCCCCAGGCCCACGGGCAGCGGAGACTCGTGGAACATCGTTTCGCGCTAGCTAATCGTCGAGGACAGCCTCGGCCTCTATCTCGATCAAGAAATCGGGATGAGCTAGCGCTTTAACGATAACCATGGAACTCGCTGGCAATTCTGCGACTCCCCAGCACTCGTTTTGGGCAGCTCGTGCCGCGGACAACGAGTCCTCCGAAGTCAGGAAGATCGTCACCTTGACGATGTTCGCGAACGTGCCTCCCACGGCACCAATGGCAACGCGTAAATTGTCGTAGACCTTTTCTGCCTGTGCCCTAGGGTCGCCAACACCAACGTTCACGCCATCGGCGCCGCGAGCAGTCTGCCCTGCGATCCACGCTCGGTTGCCCCATCGCACCACGTGTGCAAACCGATTCCCGGGGGGCGGCGCGAGTTCCGGTGGATTGATGCGTTCTATGTGTGCCATGCCAACTCCTTATGAACGAATCCGCTGACGATCGGTGGGGCACCCGGTGTCATGGGAATCCTTTTGCGACGATTAAATAGATCTGTGCTACGCCCGGTTGTACACCGGAATCGCCGCTCCGGTCACTGCCCGGGCACGATCCGACCCCAGGAACACCATTACCTCAGCTAGATCAACTGGTGCTACCCAGGCATCGAAATCGGAGTCTGGCATCGACAACCGATTCGCGGGCGTGTCCACGACGCTCGGTAGCACCGCGTTCGCCGTGACCCCGTGTGCCTTGCTCTCCTCGGCGACCGCTTGGGTCAGCAGGATCACGCCTCCCTTGCTGACTGCATACGGCGCCACCATCGGGTCACCCTTGAGCCCGCTTCGCGCAGCGACCGACACGATCCGGCCGTACCCTTGCCCTTTCATCACGGGAAGCACGTGCTTGATACACAGAAACGTGGACTTCAGGTTCAAGTCCATCAGCGAGTCCCAGTCTGTAACCGCCAGATCATCGACCGGTGGCCCATACTTGAATCCGCCCGCAATGTTGAACAACACATGAACAGTGCCGTGGTCTGCGACCACGTGTGCCACCAGCGAGCGTACTGATTCTTCGCTCGTCACGTCAGTTTCGACAAAGCCCAAGTGCTCCTCGACTGCTCTTGGTGCAGTGCGGCCAGCGACCACCACTGTGGCGCCTTCGTCGAGCAACTTCCGAACCGCCGCCGTGCCGATTGCACCCGTACCACCCGTCACGATCGCCACTTTGTCCTGCATCTCCATTCGGCCCCTCCCTCGCAACAAGAAAGGCCCGCGCCTGCTCGGAAGCAACCCGCGGGCCAGACTCCATACTTCGTTCAGTGCCTACTGCTCGAGCGTAGCCTTTGCGAACACATCCTCAAGCTTCGCCAATTTGGGCGTCAGACCTTGCTCGAAGCTGTACTGTGCCGCAGTCTCGAGAACCAGCCGGTTCGCCACCACACCATGCTGGATCAGCGGATTCGCCAGCGCTGCCTTGGAGTCCCTAGCAATGACACCCGTCTCCAAGTACTCGTCTATCTGAGCCATCCGGCGCTGCCCCGCGATGTCGTTGGCCTTCTTGAACGCCTTGTACACGTTAAGGATTGCCCAGGGGTGTTTCTCAACAATCTCTTTCTTGATCACCATACCGTGGTTGATCGGGTACAGGCCCGTCTTTTCATAGAACCGCAGTCCCTCCGCGTACGCATCGGGGAAGATTGGTTTTATCTCAGGGTGGTGCCAGAGATCCGCCGTACTACGGTCGATCAAATTCGGGTCAACGATGTACAGCAGCGTCGCATCCAACTCACCGGAGAGCATCATGGAACCGATGCTCTTGTCCAACGGGATCTGGTTGATGGTGACGCCCGCAGGTGTCTTGAAGCCAGTGGCGCCACCGTGGCTCTGCTCGGGCACTCGCTCCATGAAGAATGTCATGTCCTTGGGTTCGACGCCGAACTCGTGCTGCAGTACGCCCCGGGTCCAAAGCGCTGCCGTCTGCTGGTACTCCGGCACCCCAACACGCTTGCCCTTCAGATCTGCGGGGCTTTCGATGCCCGCATCGCGGCGGACCAAGATCCCCGTGTGGAAGAAGCGGCGGGTCGTGAAAACCGGAAGGCCAACCCATCGGTCATCCCCACCTGCCATAGCCATGATCAAGGATGAGAAGGACATCTCGGAGATGTCGAAATCAGCGAACTTGAGCTGACGCCAGAACAGTTCTGAGGCATGCACCGGACTTGGAATCAAGTCGATGCCATCCGCCTTCACCGTGCCGTCAAAGATCGGCCAGGTCCTCGGGTTCGAAGCCATGCCGACACTGAGTTGAATATCCATCTGAATCTCCTTCTTGGGGGTTCTAAGCAGTCCCGCAGCTACGACATTAGTCCGTGGCAGCAGTGCGCCGTATCTAACGCCGCACTTCCCCCGGTGTCAAGACGATATTCCAAACCGGGTCTTAGGAACCGGCATTAGCGCCGGGGCCGAGCCAGCAGACAGAGTCCTAGTCTCCGACCCTCCGGAAAACCTCTGATATGTTATCGACACTCGCCGCGAGCCCAGTTTCGACGAGATGAGCGACCTCTGTGGACGCGCGGCAAAACGGCGTATCAATCCCATGCGCGGCGCCCTTTTCGGCAATGAGCCCCGTAAAGAAATCGACCTCCGTCTGCCGGTGCCGCAGCACATCTTGCAGCATGGACGTCGTCGCGCTCTCGCTCACCAACGCCGCCCTCGCCGCCAGTCCCTCGTCGACGACAACGGAACTCCCCTCAGCGCCAGCGAACATATCCGTAGCTGAGTAGTCCCCCATCAACGTCACCAGCGGGTACCCCTCGGCCTCCGATACACGCAGCGTCTCCGCCGCTATCGCGATGATTAACTTTCGCGCCTCGGACGAACCCAGCAGGGCCTTCGACCGCAGCCCACTAATCGCACTCACAGTATTGAGCATCGTGTTTGTTGCGAGCTTCGACCAGCGCTCATGCATCAGGTCGTCGACAGGCACCGCAGGCCACACCGATTCCAGCAGGGCCGCAACACGGCGAGACTTCTCGCCGGCAGGTGCTTGGTACTCACCCACGTAGACGCCCGGCAGGTCCGTATGCGCGCTGCTTGCGCGGCTCACCGACGTCGTCAGCGTCACCTGGCCAGGCTCCAACAGCACAGCATTGATCAAGATCACACCGCCAACTGTACGCTCAGCGCCCACCCTCGGCGCGATCCACTCTTCGTTCACGCTGTTCTGCATGCTCACCACGAGACCATCGCTAGCTAGATGCGGCAAGACATTATCCAGCGCATTCGCTGTGTCGTACGACTTGACGCACAGGAACAACGTGTCGATCGGTCCGGGTAATGCTTGGAGCTCACCCGGGCCGATCACTGGTGGGTAATAGTGCTCGTCCAGGCCTGCCTCCAACGCATTGTGCACAGTAATCCCCGACTGCTGGAGCGCGATCCGCTGCGTCGCCCACGGTTCCACTACGGTCACCGGGTGCCCAGCGCCATGCATCCGTCCCGCAACCTGAGAGCCAATCGCACCAGCACCGTAAACGACTATATGCTCAGCCATTTCTCACCTTCCGATCATGATTCGCGATCCCGGCATCCAGTCCCGTCTTGCTTCTCAGAACGCGCCGCTATTCTTCCGCGAATCCACGACCGCCTGCGCGCGCGGACTAATCTGACTGCGCACCATAACGTTGAGCAAAGCTGGGCGTCCAGCCGCCAGTGCTCGGTCCAACGCGGGCGCAATGTCTTCTGGCTGCTCCACCAGCTCACTGTACGCGCCCAACCCTTCGGCAACTAGGTCGTAGCGAGAGGGGGCGAGGTCAGTTATCACCGCCTTACCATAGATGCCCAACTGCAGGTTCTTATCAATTCCCCACGCGGCATCGTTGCCGAGCACCACCACGATGTTGAGCCCCAGCCGAACCGCCGTGTCTATCTCCATCGCGTTGAACCCGAATGCTCCATCGCCGGTGATGCAGAACACTCGTGAATCGGGTTTCGCCAGTTTGGCTGCCATTGCCACAGGCACTGCGGAGCCCAGCATTCCCAGATTGGGTAGGTAGTACCAACTTCGCGGGGCACGTGCGGGCAACGTCGCCCGCCCGAAGTACGCGTAGTCACCCCCGTCGAACACCAACACGTCGTCTGGCCTCAGTTGAGCCGCGACCGCCGCGTGCACGCGCATCGACCGCAGCGGCACCTCGTCGGTAACGAACGCGGTCATGCGCTCGGCCTGGGCCGCAGTCAGATCACGGAAACGCTGCACCCACGGCAATTCATCCCACGAGAACTTCACAGCCTCATCGGCAAGCTGCGCGACCACTGGACCCACATCGCCGACGATACCTACGTCGACGCCACGGTTTCGGCCGATCTGCGTTGCCGAAGGGTCCACCTGTATCACCTTCGCATCCGCCGGGATGATGGGTGGAAGTCCATAGCCGATGGTGAAATCGATCATCTTCCCCAGCAAGAGAACACAATCTGCTTCACGGATTAGGTTCGCCGCTTGATGTTGCGACAGGTCGAAGAATCCGAAGCAGTACGGGTGGTCGTCGGACACCACCCCGCGGGCCGCCTCCTCCGTCATAAACGGCAGCTTAGTCATCTCGATGAACCGCTCGTAGATCGCCGTCCATTCACCGTAAGCTGCGGGCGTGCTCGCCACCACCAGCGGGCGCTCAGCCGCCTTGAGCAGCCGGACAGACTCCGCAATCTGGTCCGGCGCACCCACCACCGCGCCACTGCGGCGAGTCGACGATGCGGTGGGCCATTTCGCCGAATTTTCATCGAACCACTGTGATTGCACGTCCACTGGAATCGTTAGGTGCGTTGGTCCGCGTCGTCCCTCGAAACACGTCCGCACGGCAAGCGCTATGAAGTCAGGGATACGAGACGCCTCATGCACCAGCCATGCGCCCTTCGTAACGGGTTTGGCCATGTTGATCTGATCGATCTCCTGCATGATTCCGCGAGAGTAGTTCTTCATGTCCGCTGAGCCCGATATGTTCAGCACAGGGCTCTCGGTGGACATCGCGTTCGCCAAGCCCGGAATCGCGTTCGCGTGCCCCGGTGTCGTTACCGCCGTGACTCCCAAGCGCCCGGTCATGCGGCCCCATGCGTCTGCCATGTGAACTGCCGCCTGTTCGTGTCTGCAATCGATCAGTCGAAACCCCTCATCCGCGAACACGTCAAGCAAGGGCAGTATGTGATCGCCAGCCACCGTGAATATCGTATCCACGCCTTCGAGCCGCAACGAACGAGTGATGGCTTGAGCACCAGTGATAGTCATGTCGGGGCCTCTTCTGTTTCTTCGATTTAATGCGCGTGAGCGCGGGTATTGAACGCTGCGACCGCAGTTCAGTGCAAACGTGCATGGCCGGCGATCAGCCTATAATCGCCGTACTGTTCGCACGTATCGCGTACCATCATAGGAGAGTCGCTCATGTCACTCGTCGACGAGCCAACCACTTCAGCCCCACGATCCAGTCCGCGAGAAGTCACCATGCTTTCCCGTGAGATCGACGGCTGGAAGGTCACCGACGACGAGATGCCCAAACTTGAGAAGCAGTTCGCTTTCCCCAATTTCGCTGCAGCGATGGTATTCGTGAACAAGGTTGGGGTGGTCGCGGAAAACGAAGGTCATCACCCGGAGATCACCTTCACCTGGGGCAGAGCAACCGTCCGCTGGTGGTCGCACGACCGTGGCGGCATCACCCGCGACGATTTCGTCATGGCCGCGAAGACGGAGGCCGTCGCTCAGGGTTAGCCCCCCCGGTCTGGCGTCTTGAGATCGCTCGCGCATGAACTTGCCCGCTTACGCCCATTTGTGACCACTTACGCATGACGGAGCGGCGCATTCGATGATGCGCATTCCAAGGTGTGCGACCGTCGCGCCAGGGCGCAGAGACGTCCACGATATAAAAGGTCACTCGCCCCTCAGGGCAGCGATCCAACCACTGGCGCTTGTCAGAGTCGGTGGCGAGTCATGACCCTGGCCTTTTGCAAACAGCGATGAGGGGGGCACTCGCGCGGTAGCCCCCCTGCCGACATCCCGTCTATACTGCGGCCCCCGTGAACAGGGTACCTTTGGCATAGAGGGGATCAATGGTAAACCTATCCAAGACCGCGGCTATCGTTGGTGTCGCGGAATCGGACGAAATCGGGATTGTTCCCGACAAGTCCGCGCTCATGCTTCACATGGAGGCGGCCCGTAACGCGATTGCTGATGCGGGCCTCACGAAGGACGACGTCGACGGCTTCTTCACCGCTGGTTACTGGAACTACGACGTCGCCGAATACCTCGGCATAAACCCACGCTACACCGACAGCACCAGCGTGGGCGGATCATCGTTCGTGATCCACGTGGCGCACGCCATCGCAGCAATCAACGCAGGCTACTGCGAGGTCGCGCTCATCACGCACGGCCAGATGGGGCGCAGCGCGCGCGCCCCCTACGGACGCGACCCGAACCTGCCGGCAGCGCAGTACGATTCGCCCTATGGCATCATCGGGCCGCCCGTGAACTACGCCATGGCGGCTTCGCGCTACATGCACCAGTACGGGGAAGAGCGAACGCGGCAGGCGCTCGCTGAGATCGCAGTATCGACCCGCAAATGGGCACAGATGAACCCCAAGGCAATGATGCGCGATCCCATGACCTTCGAGGACTATCACAACTCACGATGGATCGCTCGGCCGTTCCACCTGCTTGACTGCTGCCTTGTCACCGACGCTGGTGCCGCTGTCGTGGTGACTTCGGCAGAGCGGGCGAAGACACTGCCCAAGGCACCCGTGTACGTACTGGGCGCCGCCGAGCATCACGATCACTCGTTGATCCACCAGATGCCAGACCTCACCGTCACTCCCGCCGCCATCACGGGGCCGCGCGCCCTCGCCATGGCTGGCGTCACCCACTCCGACATCGACCTGACAATGATCTACGACTCGTTCACCTACACCGTACTCGCGACCCTTGAATCACTGGGCTTCTGCGGGCCGGGTGAAGGGCCCGATTTCTTGGCCAACCAACGCAGTGCTCCTGGAGGCGATTGGCCGCTCAACACCAGCGGGGGCGGTCTCTCCTACACGCATCCCGGGATGTACGGCATCTTTCTCATCGTCGAAGCCGTCCGACAGCTGCGCGGCGAGACCGGCGACCGCCAGATCAAGGATCCGAAACTTAGCTTGGTGAACGGGACGGGAGGACTGCTCTCATCCACCGGCACCATAATTTTGGGGGTCGACTGATGGCTGATTACAAACTTCCGCTGCCCACGAAACAACCTGAGTCTGATTTCTACTGGGAGAAGGCCCAAGCTCACGAGCTTTGGCTCCGCAAGTGCAATGCCTGCGGCGACGCGTACTTCTACCCGCGCAACATCTGTCCCAAGTGCTACTCGAACCACGTGAGTTGGATCCAGGCCAGCGGCAAAGGCACTCTCCATGCTTATTCCATCGTCGAGCGTGGGCCCATCCCCCCGTTCAGAGACGCAGTCCCCTACGTCGCGGCCCTCATAGACCTCGAAGAGGGGCCTCGGATGCCCACCAACCTTGTGGGAGTCGAGTTTGATGACGAGCACATCAAAATTGGGATGCCCGTCGAAGTGACATTTGACGATGTCACGGATGAGGTCACCCTAGCGAAGTTCAAGCCCACGTCGTAAGCGACCGGTCCAACCTTGGACGAGCCATTCAATAGTCCACGAGATTGAGCAGGAGGCACGCATGGTTACTCAACGTTACGAGCCCTGGACCCACACGCCGTTCGAGAGCTGGATTGTCAACGAGGGCCTGCACGTCGTGCACGGTCAGGTCGTCGAAGATGTGTACACCATCGAGACGCACCCTTGGGAGCGCACGGGAACAAAAGCCGTACTGATGGATCTCTCGAATCGGTTGATGGACGGTGCGGTCGTGGACAATCAGGGCACGACTCGCTACGTCTGCGACATTCCTGCTGGTGGTAAATACAACCTCGAGAAGCACATGTACGAGGAGATCTTCTTCGTTCTGAAAGGCCGTGGCGCCACCACGATCTGGCAGGAAGAGGGTGGGCCCCACCAGACGTTCGAGTGGAAAGAGGGCAGTGTTTTCTCGATTCCTCTCAACTGCTACCACGAGATCTACAACGGCCAGGGCGATCAGCCCGCGCGCCTCTACGCTGCGATCAGTGCACCAACGGCATTCAACCTCTACGCGAGCCCCGAATTCGTTTTCGGCTGCCCGATGACCTTCCCTGACCGCTTCGACCCCACGGACGAACTCTACTTCAGCGGCAAGACCGACAAGCTCGCCGACCGCTTCATGGAAACCAACTTCATCCCGGACGTACAGCAAGTTGGCCTCGACCGCTGGAAGAGTCGCGGTCCCGGTTCGAACATGATGATTTCGATGGCGGGAGGACATTACATCTGCCATCTCTCCGAGTTCCCCGCCGGCAGCTACAAGAAAGCGCATACCAACGAGGACAACAGAAATCGCAATGGCCTCGTCTCCGATGTCGCGTACCTGTTCCTCAGTGGTGAGGGCTACGACCTTCAGTGGCCTGCGGGCACCACCCCAGGCGCCGACGTGCCCTGGGAAAAGATCGGCTACAAAGGCGGCAGCGTCATGTCGTCAGGCTCCGGCTACCACCAGCACTTCAACTGCAGTGGGGAGAACATCCGCTACATCGTGCTCCGGTACGGTAATCCCCGTTACGCTGGGGCGTCCGGCAAGCGAACCAAGGACACGGGCGGCACGAACATCGACTTCGAGCACGAGGATCCGCGAGTCCGTGAGACGTTCGACGCAGAGCTCGCCAAGCGCGGCGTCCCCTCTCATCAGTCCGAAGCCTTCGATGACTAACCGGCTACGCCGTTGGGATAGAAGGCCCGGCCCAGCGCGGTGGAGTTAGGCCGTCGTTACCTGATTCTCCGTGCGGATCGACGGTCGACCGCGAGCACCTTCTCTCAACCGCCCGGAACACAGTGTGGCACTACGACATGCCAATCTTCAAAACGTTCGCACATCGTGGCGTGAGGCGGTCGGTCGTGCTCGCGGCTGGGCCGGCTGAATTGATAAGCCTCGCCGGGTCTACGGCGTCTGACGAGGCCGACGACATATCGCCATCAATCTCCAGCTTCATCATCGAAGCGCCCAGCAGCGACGTGTGGGAGCCCGTTCCTGGCACCACGTGGCAGCGCTCACTAGAAGAACTACCCGTGAATACGTCGCTCAATGTTCAGGTCGACGGCCTGGTGGATCGCATCAATTGGATCCTCACGGTGGGCTGCTTTGAACAAGGCTGATACGAGGAGCTAAGCCCCTTCGTCTATTCGAACAGATCGGTGTTCGCAGCCGAGCACACCACCACTGGCATCACTCCTAGGCTCAATCCGTGCAGAGGCAGATTCCTTGCGTCCCGCTGCCGCCCTCAAACACTGTGGTCTCGACCGCTTTACCCAAGAGTGCTGAGCACGGCGTGGCGGCACAGGTGATCAGTGGACTTCCCGGCCGCCGTTGACCGTGATCAGCTGACCAGAGATGAAGCGAGCGTCGTCGCTGAACAAGAACGCCATCACCCCTGTCAGATCAGAGGGTACACCGCGCCGAAGGAGGGACGCCTCCGGTTCATCGAACGCCTCGTCTGCCGTCAGCGCCTCCTCGCGGTCCGAGGTCGTTGAGCCTGGAGCAATGGTCACTACGTTGATGTTGTGTGCACCCAGCTCGCGGGCCACGCCGCGAGTAATGCCAACGATCGCAGACTTTGACGACACGTAATGGGGGTTCAAGTCATCCGCCGCTCGCGCAATGCGCAGCGTGCTGCCCGACGAGACGTTCACGATGGTTCCGCTCTTTTGCTCTTTCATATACGGGAACACCGCCCGGATCCCAAGGAACGTGCCTCGGGCGTTAACGGCGTAGACACGATCCCAGACATCCATGTCGACGTCCATGAGAGAGCGGACCGCCAGCCCGCGCATAATGGCCGCGTTATTGAGCAGGCCATCGATGCGCCCGTACTTCTCGAACGTACGGTGCGCCATCTCCTTGGTCTGCTCCTCTGAGCTGACATCGATCACCAAAGGCAATGCCTCGCCGCCTGCGGCCTGGATGCGCTCCACAGTCTCCGTGCAGTCCTGGACATCCACCACGGTAAGCTTGGCGCCCTCTTCCGCCATGCGCGACGAGTACTCGCGACCGAGGCCTCCTGCAGCCCCAGTCACAATGATGACCTTACCGTCGAGCCGGCCCACTACTTGCCACCGTTTGAGAGCGGGGACTCAAGGCCGTATAGGCGAGCGGTTCCCTCCCAGAGAATCCGGTCCTTTGCGGCCTGCGAGAGATCCTTGCGGTCTAGTACGTATCTGGCAGAGTCGGGCTTGCGGTGGGCGTGGGGGATGTCACTGGCGTAGACCCAGCAGTCAGTGCCGTACTTGTCGACCATGTAGGGCAGGAGTTGGTCATCAATCTCAAAGCCGATGAAAATGCGTCCGTCTTGGATGTACTCGAGCGGACTCATTTGCGGGAGGCCACGTTCCACTACCTGCTTGTGCTCCGCGCGGAGGGAGCCCAGCTTGATACGGTCGCGGATGTTGTCGAGGGAGAAGTCCATGACCTCGCCAGCAAAGTCCACCCAGGTGCAACCGGTCTCCAGGAAGGACACCTTGACGTTCGGGTAGCGGTCGAGGAGGCCGGAGCCGCAAATGGACTTGTAACCACGTACGACGGACATAAGGAATTGGTCGCTGGCGACGCTTGGAAAGGCCTTTGCGGCGTCGAGCGCGCCCATACCAGGATGGACGTTGACTGGCATGCCCAGCTGATTGGCAGTGTCCCATAGGGGATCAAAGTCAGCGTGGTCGAGGGATTTGGTGGAGTAATCGCCGAGCACCATCACGCCGACCGAACCCATCTCATATGTCCGCTCCATCTCACGCGCTGCTTCTTTAGGATCGCTGAGGTCAATGACCGTGACCCACTTCAGACGGTCTGGCGACTGGTTGGAAATGTCGGCAACCCAGTTGTTGTACGACCGTGAGATGGCCCGGTTGAGCGCGGGGTCACCAGCTACTGGCCAGTGAAGGAAGAGCGTGGGGTAGTTGACAGAGAGCCAGGTTTGCTCAGCATCCATGACCGCCAGGCGGTCCTCGGCGGAGTGGAACTCCCCGCTCTCGTGGGGCCCACGCCACGGCGCCATAATCTCGTATTCAGTCGAGACCACTCCTCCCCTGCTGGAGGGAGAGCCACCAACACGCTTACGCTGGCCGTCGATCTCCCAAATGTAATCGTGCTCAGCGTCGCCCGTTTCAATCACTCTGGGCCGTCGGTCACGGAATTCAGGCTCCAGGTACTTGTCGGAGAAGGTCTCTTCCCACTCCTCGACGTGCCCATCACCATCCCAGGCCTTAATCTCGTTGGCCTCACCCATGTCATGCTCCTTATGTGACCCCAACCGCGTTAGCCGTTTATCCGACCGCGGTGAAATCGTCCGAAAGTGCCTAGCCTATTCATGAAGCTACGCAGTGTGAGAGGCACTGTCAAGCAGGGCGTTGTCGGTATCTATCACTCGATATAGGATGTCGCCGACCAGAAACACGCGCGAGCTCTCCCAGGGGGGAACTGCAACTGAACAGCCGCTCGACAAGGAGAATCACACATGAGTCATCGACAG
>CAUZFB010000045.1:0-18255 GCA_963579135.1 Dehalococcoidia bacterium
GCCGCTGCTGTACCTGTGGTCGATGATCTACGGCGTGTCCACGGGCGGGTTCTGGTTGTTGCAACCGCTGACGCTCGCCAACTATTTCGGAGCCCGGAATCTCGGCGCCATACGCGGTTTCAACCAACCGTTCATGGCGGTCGCCAGTGGCATCGCCCCGCTATCCGCAGCGCTGCTCTTCGACTCAACCGATAGCTACGTAGGCGTCATGGCATTCGCCGCAAGCGCGGCGGCCATCGGCGCCACTCTGGGATTCCTAAGCCGTCCGCCGAAAGCTCCCATGGGCAAGGCCCCGCTGGCTGAGGACACGGCTCCACCGTACTAGGAACCGTGCCCGTGGAATTGGCGTCAAGGTGCTGGCCGAAAGGGTTCGCCGTGGAAACTTTGAGGAATTGGCCGAGTGGACGAGGTAGGCGGATAAAGGGGTGAGTGCGCACTAGGACGTCGTACGGGCGGGAGCTTTCCGTTTCCGTTTTGTTCCATTTTGTTCCGTTGGCCTCGGAGGCTTAGCAGCTCTGGAGCGATCTGATGCCCGTTCGGTGATCGCTGGTGTGCCCATCCGCCCGGATACCGCACAGGCTGCTTGCGCAATGCCGAAGACAGTGGCCATGCCCGGGCTGCCATGCCTTTGCGTTCCAGGAGGGCGTGGTGGGGCTCTTGGGACAGCACAGAGAGAGGTGTGGCGACCCGCGCTACTGGCAGTTGTCGTGGTTGTGCCGGAGGAGTTGTGTCACTGGAGGGAGACCTACCCGACGATACGGTAGGAGCCCGCGTAGACGTTGAAGCGGTCCGGCTTGGTGAAGCCAATCAGCGTCAGCCCGAACTCCTGCGCCAACTCCACGGCTAGACTCGATGGCGCGCCAACTGCTACGACGACCGCGATCCCGGCGGCGAGCGCCTTCTGCATCAATTCCCAGCTCGCGCGTCCGCTGACCACCACCGCTTGCTGCGAGAGCGGCAGGTCGCCTGCCATGGCGTGGTGGCCGACGACCTTGTCGAGGGCGTTGTGACGGCCCACGTCCTCCCGCATCGTGAGCAGTTCGCCGTCAGGCGTGAAGAGGCCCGAGGCGTGCAGCCCACCGGTCTGCTGGAACACCGACTGTGCGGCGCGCAGGCGGTCGGGTAGCTGCTGAATCACGCTTGCGCTGATCTGCGGCGAGATGCCCACCGTCGCCGCGCCGAACGTGCGGAGCGCCTCCAACGACGCTTTACCGCACACTCCACACGACGACGTTGCGTAGAAGTTGCGGGACAGCATCGACGGATCGAACGCTGCTCCCTCCGCCAGCGTGATATTCACGATGTTGAATTGCTGCACGTCCTCTGGATCGGGGCAGTACGACACGTCCACCACGTCATTGCGGCCGACGATCAGCCCCTCCGCCAGCATGAAGCCCACGGCCAATTCGAAATCGTGGCCTGGCGTGCGCATTGTGACCGCCACGCTATGCGTCGCGTCGGGCGTAACGGCGCGGATCTCCATCGGCTCCTCGGACGCCACCAGATCGCGCTCGTCCGACGGCGCACCGTTCACGTAGCGCCGAATGGCCACCGGGGTCATACTGCGGTCTCTCATGCGTGTTTCCTCCGCATCCGATGATAGGGGATGCGAGTCCCGCGCAGCTTCGCTTTCGGGAGTTGGCGGATTGCGTGCGGAGCGCTTGCCTCGAACAGCGATCTCCCATAACAGAAACAGAGGCCCGCCGAGTAAGCGGGCCTCTGTGTGTTCAACGTTGACATTGGACGCTAGATGTTAGTGCGTCCGCGCGTCCGCCAGTTGAAGTCGGGCGCAGCCGCCTTGACGCCTTCCCACTCCTCGCGGGCGACACCAGCGCCAGATAGCTGGGCCTCGACGTCGTTCTTCACGACGATCTTGTCTTTGAATGGTCCGCCGAAGCTACCTTCGTATCCCGGGTACTCGAAGTGTTCGACCGGGTAAACGAGAATCTCGTTCTCGGATGGGTCACGTATAACGTTCATCGGGTCCTGGCCGTCCTCGACGAGCTTCATCTGCTGATCCAGCAGCCGCCGGAACATGATGATGCCGACGTCAGAGATGCCCAAGCGCTCGGTGGTACGGTCGGTGACGGGGCCTTGCATTATCCATGCGGCCTGGTCCTGCCCAAGAACCCAGTCAGCCTTGACCCTTCCGTTAGGCAAGAACGCGGGGACCTCTTCGTGGGGGACCTCCATCGGCTCTTGCTCCCCGGCGTCTAGCGGGCGCCAATCGACGACGAAGTGCAGCGTGTGGGTGTCGTCGACCGGCACACGGTACTGTACGTTGCCGGTAATGTGCAGGACGTGCGGGAACAGGATCGGATGGCCCATCTTCCAATGGTCGTCCGCCTCGGTCTCGTCCCCCACCAAGCGTCGTTTGATGATGCCGTAATCGGTGATTTCGAAGCCGATCTTGCGGTGGTCGGCACCTCGACCGGCGATGCGAGCGTTCCAGGCGTCGCGCTCCTCTGCGGGCTTGGAGCGGTTCATGATCCAACCACCCCAGTAGCGGTGGAGCCACTGGAAATGGAGCGGGTCGAGGGAGTTTTCGTGGCACTGGAGCCAGTTGCAGGGCAGGTAGATCGAGGTAGTCCTGCGTGCGCCTGGCCAGACGAGCACGTCGACGTTCGGCAGAAGCGGTGCAGGCTCGGGACCCATATACGCGAAGATAGCGCCGCCAAGTTCCTGTGCCCTGTAGGCCTTGACCTTCACCTTGTCCTTGAACTTGCTCCCAGCGGGCTCGGAAGGCTGGTCAACGCAATTGCCGGCCTCGTCGAAAAGCCATCCGTGGTAGGCGCAGCGAATCCCTTCTTGCTCTGGCACACCATAGGAGAGATTGGCCTTCCGGTGCGGGCACGAAGGCTCGATCAGGCCAATCTTGCCGGCAGCTGACCGGAATAGGACAAGGTTCTCGCCGAGCAGGCGGACCTCTTTGGTGGGGTTCTCGTCGTTGAGCTCCGCGCCCGCGGCGATCGGGTGCCAGTACCGGCGCATAAGCTCGCCCATGGGGGTGCCAGGGCCCACCTTGGTCAACCGCTCGTTCTGCTCTTGGGTCAGCATCAGAAACCTCCTTCATCCATTCCGCCACCGCAAAGTGACGGATTCCGCGCTTAGGACCGCTGCGTATCGGTGGCTTCCGACGAAAGCCCGCCCGGGTGCGCATAGTTTACCCACCGGCAATGTTGGCGCAAGCGGTTGAGTTCGGGAATGGCCACGAACACCGGGCGCGATTGGACGGCCAGTCTCGCTACGCCCGCTCGACCGTCACCGTCGTGTGATAGTCAGGAATGCCGCACACCGGGTCCGTCGCACCGCGGCGAAGCAGGGCGTTGCCCTCCGGCCAGTGCACCTGGATGTTGCGGCGCTTGATCGAGGCTGATTTGTAGCGTCCCACCAACTCACCGACGTCCGAGCGCAGAATGATTGCATCACCTTCGCTGAGACCCAGCGCGTCACCATCGTCCTTGCTGATCAAAACGTCGGCCCGACGCGCCCCTGTGAGCGGGTCGCGGTCGGCCTGGACCATACTGTTGAACTGGCGTCCGCGCCGACACCCCATCAGAAACTCCCCTTCAGGGATCGTCACCTCCGGAGGCGTGAGGCTCGCGAAATGTGCCAAACCGTCGGCCGTACTGAACACCCCGTCCTTGCATAGCGTTCGCCCGCCCCATTGGAGGGCATCGCCCTTCTTCCGAAGGTCCTGGATGCCTGCGTAGAGAGGCACAACTCGCCCAATCTCGTCCCGGATCGCCTGGCTATCGTCGAAATGCATGAGGCGCGCGTCGTCGGGCCGTACGCGCTTGGCGAGTTCCATGAAGATATCGAACTCCGCGCGGGCTTCGCCAACACGGCGACCAGGGATCTCAGGGCTGAAGTAGATCCGGCGCTCTGTGGATGTCTCCGTGCCACCGCCGCGCTGCTCATAGCGGGTCGCGGCTGGCAGCAGCACCACGGTATCAGCAGGCTCCACCAGCATCTGTGAGCTCACGACAATGTCTTGGTGTACCCGTAACGGCACGCGCTCCAGCGCCTCATGGACAAACCTTGGCTCGGGCAGCGTCTCGAGGAAGTTGCCGCCGACCGAGTAGAGCACGTCAATCTCGCCCGCGTGGGCGGCATCGATGCTCTCGACGGCGGTCATACCGCGCTCGGCTGGCACCTCAAACCCCCACTGATCGCGCATATGCTCGGCAGCGCCAGGAGCATCGACAGTGGCCCCACCTGGGAACTGCCACGGCACGGCGCCCACCTCCGCAGAGCCCTGAACGCCCGAGTGTCCACGTAGCGCCATCAGCCCACAGCCGCTGCGGCCCACGAACCCACGCGCCAACGCAATGTTGACCAGCGCCTCCACGTTCTGTACGCCGAACCGATGCTGCGTCAGGCCCATGCTCCACACGAACACCGCCTTCTTCGCTTTCGCCAGCATGCGCGCGAACTCCAGCATCTCGTCTCGCGTCGAGCCCGAATACGCCTCGAGCATCTCCCAGTCCTGGGCGTCCAGTGCAGCCTTCAGCGCGTCCACGTCCGCTGTGTGCGACTTGATGAAATCGTCGTCTACCCAGCTGTTGGCGAACAGGTGCTTGAGTGTGCCGTTCAGCAAGGCGATATCGCCGCCGGCGTGGATCTGGAAGAAGCGATCGGTGATCTTGGTGCCGAACAGTGCACTCTCGGGGATTGACGGAATCCAGTAGCGGTCGAGCCCCGGCTCGCGGAACGGGTTGATCGTGACGACCTTCGCTCCGTTGCGCTTGGCGTGGTAGATGTACTTCGTGGTCACTGGCTGATTGTTGGGCACGTCGCTACCGATGAACACCAGCAGATCCGTCTCTAGCCAGTCGATGTACGAGCAGGTGGATGCCGCGACCCCCAGCGTCTCTTTCAGGCCGGTGGTGCTCGGCGCGTGGCAGACCCGCGACGAGTTGTCGACGTTGTTGGTCCCCATGAACCGCGCGGCTTTCTGGGCCACGTAGTACGCCTCGTTCGTTAGTCCGCGCGACGTGAGGTAGATGGACATTCGCTTGGGATCGATCTCGCGGATGCGCCCGGCGACCAGATCGAGGGCGTCGTCCCACGGCACGCGGGCAAATCCCTTCTCTCCCTTGCGGCGGACCATCGGGTAGGGCAGGCGGCCCAGCCCCCGTAGCTTGCCCGAGCTTAACTTCGAAAGCTCCCCCGCGTCTTCCAGCACGCTTGGGTTGAGGGCGCTGGCCGTGTTCAGCTCCAGCAGGCCGGTGCGCACCGTGCAGAGGTGGAACCCGTCAAGCGTGAAATCGCGGATGCCCGTCGTCCCAAGCGCGCAACCGTCGCAAACGCCGTTCTTGAGGATGCGCCACGCGAATGGAAGCTGACGCCTGTTGCGCCAAGCGTGGACAGCCAGATCTTTGTAGTGGTTCGGCTTTACCGACCCGATGCCGTTGGGCGCTAGACCCACCCACTGCGACGGCTTCCAGTTCCAGATGGCCAAGGGCAACACTCCTCTTCCGCAACGCGCTGGACGTGATGGTGGAAGGATACGACGACGGACTGGGCGGCGCTCGCTATTTCACTGACCCGCCCGGTCCTACGCACGATTGCGCCCCGACCTTGGCTGGAGTAGGCTCCCGCCAATACCGCAGGAGGGAATTGCACCATGGTTATGAAGGGCACGGATATGAAGGTGGCGGACACCCCGTCAGAAGGCTTGACCGATTTCCGCATTCCAGACGCCTATGAGGATTGGTTGGAGAAGGAAAACGTCCTCGTTCACAAGACCTTCTACGTCCCCAATATGTGGGAGATTGAGGTTGGTCCGTGGGAGCGCAAGGGCGGCCAAGGCGCGGTCGTGCGCATCGACAACGCACACCTGCGCAACGACCTCCACGTCGTGGATATCGACCCCGGTGGCAAGTCCGAGCCCGAGCACCACATGTACGAGATCAATTTCTACGTCGTCTCCGGGCGCGGCGCGACAACCGTGTGGACGGACGAGGGTAACAAGCAGACTTTCGAGTGGGGTGCAGGTGCCCTGTTCACGGTACCGCTCAACGCTTGGTACCAGCACTTCAACGGCACCGGCAGCGAGAAGGTGCGCTACATCGCGACGACCAACGCTCCGCCGATGATGCGTTTGTTCCGCGACGAGAACTTCATGTTCAACTGCCCAACCATGTTCGAGACGCGCTACTCGGGCGACGAGAACCACTTCAATGGCGGAACGCTCTACAACAAGCGCGTCTGGGACACGAACTTCATCCCCAACGCACCTGACATGGCCCTCTACGGCTGGAGAGAACGAGGCGCTGGCGGTATCAACGTGAGCCTGAGGATGGGCAAGAACGACATGGGGAACCACATCTCTGAATTCCCCATCGGTACCTACAAGAAAGCGCACCGCCACGGCCCTGGCGCCCACCTGGTGTTGTTGAGCGGTGACGCCGGGTTCTCGCTGTTGTGGACCAAGCCCGACCGGTCCGACATGATCAAATGCGATTGGCAGGTCGGCTCCATCGTTACCGTGCCTGCAGACGGGACGTTCCACCAGCACTTCAACTCTGGATCCACACGTGCCCGCTACATGGCGCTCCGCGACGGCCCTGGCGGCTTCATGGCTCCCAACTGGTCGATGGGTGGCGACGTGAGCCTCAAGGATGGTGGCATCCAGGTGGAGTACGAGGACGAGGATCGCGGGATCCACGAAATCTTCGAGGCGGAGCTCGCCAAGAAGGGCGTCCAGTGCAACATGAAGGCGTTCATCCCCTACTGCACCGGTACGGTGGGAGTCACCGAGGAGCGGTTCGCCTAGCCAACTCAACGGCGTCTACCGGTGAGCGGGAGGTGATTTCCCGGGCTCCCGCTCACTGAGGATGGCCTCCACCCGGCCGCGAAAGTACTCCATTATCCGCTCCGTGGCAGCGGGCAAGAGGATTTCTGTGGCGCCGCTGGCACCAGCTACGCGCGGCACCCCTCAATGCCAGGTGGTTAGGTGCGCGATCCCCAACGCTCTTGAAAGATCGCTGCTATAGGCTGCGCCGAACCGCGTTGAGGTGAGGTGCCTCGCTGCAACGCGCGCCTGATCACGCCGCTTCCGAGACAGCGGCACGTCGGTCTCGCCTTGGAATCGCTCTTCGCGGGTCCATTCGGTGTCCCCGTGCCGCACAAGACAGGAACGCCTCGTCGCATCTCCACTCCCCGCAAGCCACCCGCTGCCTTTGCGAGCGGCAGCAAGTAGGTGCAGGGCGTCCCCTGCTGAGTGTTGGGCGAGCCGTGCCTGCCTAGCGGCGCCAGTTGGTGACCGGCTTAGGCAATTCCTCACCGTCCACGTAGATCGTGTCCACTCGCTCGTTGAAGAAGCACAGCATCCCGGCAACCCTCGACGCCTCAAGCGTCGGGTAGCGGTACATCCACGCCGCATCGACCAGCGTCTCCCCGCCCACCTCCACTGAGTGATAGTCCGCCGTGCCCTTGTAGGGGCAACGGCTCTCCGTTGCGCTGGGGCGCAGGAGATCGAGGCGAACGTTGTCCATCGGGAGGTAGTAGCGCACTGGATGGCCAGGCTCCAGCAGCATCACCGACTCCGTCGTCTCAGCGACTGTCTCTCCACCAACAAGGACCTGGATCTTGCGATCCGTTTTGACCGTGTCAATCCGCTTGAACGGGTCACGTGCGTGGACGAATACCTCTTCTCTCTCCTCGAACCACGAGTCCATTTTGGGCCAGTCGAACGCCACGTAGCCCTTCAGGAAGTCCGCCGACTCGACCGGCTCCTTGTACGTCCAGACGGCGTCCTCTGCCGTCCTCCCTTCGACGGTCAGCGAGCAGTAGGACGCGTCGCCCCTCAGCGGCGAATTCTTGACCGTGGAGGTTCGCGTTAGCAGGTCCAGGCGAACGTCAGCTTCGGGGAAGTAGTAGATGGGTATGCCACCTTGGCGCAGCAGGTACGCATTGGTGCTGTCCGCCACCGGCACGCCGCTGAAGAAAACTCGGATCCGCTTAGGGCTTTGCATCCAGTGCGGGGCTGACGCCGCGATTAGCCTGTTGCTCTCATCCACGTACCCAGCTTGCATGGTCATGATGCTCCTCCGTTGGTTAGCCCTCGCACTCAGGTGAGGGGATCGGTCACGCCGTGTCGATCTCAGCGTCAGTCATCCCGTAGATGTCACGTGCCTTCGCCCGCGTGATGAAGCCATCCAGGAGATCGCCGACCACCAGCGCTCGGTCACGCTCCTTCGGGTCGCCGACGCCGCCTCCGCCACCTGTTTCGATGCGGAAAATCTCGCCGGGTTGCAGACCGATGTTCGAAGTGATTCCGGGGTGGGACGCTTCACGATCGTCGCCGGGGTGAACCACTACGTAGGCGTTGCTCCCGGCCTCACCGCCTTCGACGCCTGACGCCTCGCGCTTGGCAGCGCCGCCCGAGAGCCTGCTGTTCGATCTCACCTTGTACTCGCGGACGTAGCCTGGGCCACCTCGTGATCTGCCATCTCCGCCTGTGTCCGGCAGCACCTCGAATTTGGTCATCTCGACGGGGAACTCGGACTCGATGATTTCAACGCTGGTGAAGCGGCCCCCGGTGGCGCGAGACCCCACGCCACTGTGTCCGTCACCGCCGTCCCATGCCCGGGCGCCCGCATACATTAGCTCGTACTGCACGTACTGCCGGTCGCCGTCGCCCTGATAGCCGATGACAATGGAGCTTTGCGTCGAGTTGTGGGCGATGACAGGCTGCCCGGCCGCCTTGGCGAGCGCCGACATGATGACGCTCTCGATGATGGAGACGGTCTTGGAGTAGAAGCCTACGGGGGCCGGAAATTCCGGGTCGATCAGGCTCCCGGGGCGGAAGCGGCACTCGATTGCCTCGAAGAGTCCGTGGTTGATGGGCAGATAGGGATCAGTCAACGTGATCATGCCGTGGTACGCCAACCCCCGGACGAATGGCGGACGAACGTTAATCGGTGCGGCAGCCTGGTCGCCCGTCTGCGTGAAATCGAGCACCAGCCGGTCGCCCTCCTTTATAACCGCAACGTGTAGTCGGATGGGGTTGTCCGGGTTGGTTGGGTCGTCGACCCACGTCTCGGATTCTGAGACGCCGTCCTTCCACGTCGCGATGAGTGTGTGCGCCTGTTGCCCGGTGTGCTCGACAAGGTCCTCGAACATCTGGAGCATCGTGTCAATCCCATACGACGCGATCGCGTCTTTCACACGGACCTCTCCGATGCTGAAGCAAACGCCAGCTTTGGCGTTGAGGTCGCCGATCATCATGTCCGGCGTCCGGCTGTTGGCACGCACGAACGTCACGGTGTCCTGCACCAGCCGGTAGTCGCGCATGAAACGCACCGGCGCGATCTGCAGGCCCTCGCCGAAGATATCGCGAGAGGTCGCGTTGCGACTGCCAGCGGCCACGCCGCCGATGTCCGGCGTATGCCCCATGCTGGCGGCGTACGCGACGTGCTTGCCCTCGTGGAAGATGGGCGCCATCACCACCATGTCATTGGCGTGGGGACAGCCGCTGTAGTAGGGGTGGTTGCAGAGGAAGGCGTCTCCCTCCCGCATGTCGTCAACCGAGTAGAACTGAAGCAGCCCGGCTATCGATTCCGGATACGCGGCCATGTGCGTTGGGTGGCTCGACTGCCCAACGAGTCGACCCTGCGCATCGAGAACCCCGCAGCTGAAGTCGTGGGACTCACGAACGATCGTCGAAAATCCGGTGCGGAACACCGCCTTCTCCATCTCACGGACGATTCCGTCGAGCCTGGCTCGCAGAACCTGGTAGGTTATGGGGTCTACGTTCACCATTTGCTACTCCTATATCTTCGCTGACGCGACGGTTTGTTGGACGTCCCACAGGTGGTGATGCGCGTCGTGGGTATTAATCCGCATGGCGTCCAGCACGCTGAGTGGTCCACGCTCTGAGTGATCCTGCGTCACATTCTTCGCGGTGGCCATGCCGACGGCTTCTCGCCGGTCTCGGACCGCATGCTCCATTGACCACAGGGCGTCTTCAACGAGAACCAGGCTGTAATTGCCAGCGTCGGCAAGCAGGTCTTGGTCGCAAGCGGATACGGGGCCCGTGGCCCCCAGCGCCTGCCCGGCGAAGCGCTTGGCGAAGATGCGCAGGTCGTCGGCGACGTGGGAAACGTATGCGGCTGCCGACCAGGTCAGCTCAGGGTGGCGGACCGTTGCATCCTGCCCGTTGAGCAAATCCCCGAATCGACGCGGCAGATCGGCGATCAACGCTAATGTCTCAGCCAACGTAATCGCCCCGTCGTAGCCGCATTCGCGGCAAGGGTCGCCATAGTTGCTTGATCCCCAGCTAGTCATGCCGCTCGTCTCAAATGCACTTGATTACCAGGTTCATGTAGTCGTCCACCACTGCCTGCTGCTGAGGGTAGACGACCGTCGTCGAGTCCACCTGCTCGATGATGGCTGGGCCTTGAATCGTGTGGCCAGGGCCCAGGAGGCTACGGTCGTAGATCGGAGTTGAGGCCAAGCTCGCGTGCGCGTCAAAGCAGACGTCACGCCGGCCAATCTGGGCCATGCTGAGTGCGGTGGTCGCCCGGGGATGCTTGCGCAACGTCGCCTTGGTCACCAGTGCGGAGGCGCGGAGGCGATAGTTCACGGCCTCCGCGTCTTCGTCGGGCGCGCTGTGCCCGAATGACCTCTCGTGCAGTTCGTCGAACGTCCGGCGGAGCGTCACGAGTTCATCGTCCGTGACCGCGCTGCTGGCTCCAACCGGCACGGTTAGCTCGTAGCCCTGTCCGAGGTAGCGGATGTCTACCGCGAACTCGAGGATCAATTGGCTGAGCGAGTAGCCCTCGGCCGTGAATTCCGCTTCCGCGCGCTGTCGTAGCTCGTCGAGCAACGCGCTGAGCTCCGTCGCGCTGAGTTCCGAAACGAGGCGCAATCGGGAGGTCACGTAGTCGCGGCGGGGGTCCGCCATGAGCAGCCCGAGAGCCGATGTCACGCCAGGGTTCGGCGGTATCACGATGTTCGCCATGCGCAGGTCAGCAGCGAGGCAGCCAGCCGGTACGGGTCCACCGCCCCCGAAGGCCACGAGAGCGAACTCACGAAGGTCGTAGCCCTGCTCGGTCGAGACAGCCCGTATCCCCTCCTCCATCTTCGCGTTCGTGATTCGGACGATGCCTTCGGCCGTTTCCAGTGGGCCAAGCCCGAGCCGGTTGCCTAAGTCTTCGATGGCCTCGAACGCTTTGGCTCGGTCCATGCTCACGCGGCCAGCGAGTTTCGCTTCAGAGTTCAAGAAGCCGAGCACCAGATTGGCGTCTGTCACCGTTGGTTGCGTGCCACCCTGGCCGTAGCAAACTGGGCCTGGGTCAGCGCCGGCGCTCTCTGGCCCCACGCGCAGGCCGCCTCCGCCGTCGATGCTGGCCATGGTGCCGCCACCCGCACCGATTGTGTTGATCATCAGCATCGGCACTGCCAGCTCCCAGTCGCCTACGCGGCCTGACGTGGTCTCAAGCACCCTCCCTTGCTGTCCGATGGCGATGTCGGTACTGGTGCCACCCATGTCCAGCGACAGCACATTGCGGAAGCCCGCAGCCTCCGCCACCTGGATACCTGCTATGGCTCCGGCGCAGGGGCCAGAGAGCACGGTGGTGATGGGCGTGACGCTGTTGATACGCGCTACCCCGCCGTTGCTTTGCATCACATACAGTGCCTCGCTGTCCACGCCTTGCTCCCGGATCCGTTGCTCCAGCGCTTCCAGGTAGCGCCCCATCATCGGGGCGATACGTGCGTTGGCCACAGTCGTGCTCAGCCGAGGAAACTCGCGCATCTGTGGCAGTACGCGTGAGGACAGAGAGACTCTTACTCCCGGCGCCTCCCGTGCCACGATCCGGGCGATCTGCTGCTCGTGCGTGGGATTCAGGAACGAGAAGAGCAGTACCACGGATATCGACTCCACTCCCGCGCTGACTAAGGAGCGGACGGATTCGACCACACTCGCTTCGTCCAGGGGAACGACGACGTCGCCACGATGGTTTATTCGCTCCTTGGCCTCGCGCCGCAGCCGTGGCTGCACCGGTGGGTTCTTGGCTTCGTAGAGGCTTGGCGCTCGGCTGGTGTCCTCGGGCGGCGCCAGGTGCCACACATCGTTGATTGCGCTGAATCCCTCGGTGATGAACAGTCCAACCTTGGCGCCACGCCCGGTGAGCAGTGCGTTAGTGCCGACGGTGGTCCCGTGGGAAAGCGACGCGACCTCGTTGGGAGCGATGCCGTCGCTCAACAACTCGGCAACCCCATCGTTGATGGCTTGGCCTGGGTCGGAGGGTGTCGAGGGAAGCTTCAGTACGCGGAGGTCGCCCGTATCGCTGTCGAGCACGACGATGTCGGTGAAGGTTCCTCCGGTGTCGACGGCAATCGTTTGCATGGTCCCTCGCTCTTACATCCTGGGTCGAGGCGGTTATAGCTGCGAGCCAACGGCGTGTCAACGCGAATCGGCGTTAGGTGGTAGGGTTGGCCCGTCGCCGAAGCAGCGATCCAGATGAGCGACGAGGTGCGTGGATGGCGAGTTCTGGGAAAGCCGTGGGTGTTTCGGTTCCACGCGCTGACGGCCTGGGGAAGGTAACCGGCGCCGCCGAGTACACGGCGGACGTCGTGGTAAACGGGGCGCTGTGGGCGAAGGCCTTGCGCAGCCCGCACGCCCACGCCCGCATCAAGCGAATCGACGCCTCAAAGGCGCGAGCGTTCCCCGGCGTACATGCGGTGATCACGGGAGACGACGTCCCCCGGGTACTTTCGGGACGCCGCATCAGGGATCTGCCGATCATCGCCCAGGATGTGGTGCGCTTCGTTGGTGAACAGGTCGCGGCAGTCGCTGCCGACGACGAGGAAACAGCGGAGCGAGCGCTGGAGTTGATCGAGGTTGACTACGAGCGGCTCCCAGCCGTGCTTGACCCGTTGGAGGCCATGGCAGCCGGCGCTCCACTGGTCCATCCTGACATCCATAACTACGGAGGACTCCCGAAGCCGCTGGACGGCCCCACCAACCATTTCGTGGCAAACGAGTGGGGCAAGGGCGATCTCGACGTGGGATTCGCTGAAGCGCATGTGATTGTGGAGAACGTATTCACCACATCGATGATGCACCAGGCTTACATGGAGCCTAACGCGTGGATCGTGCTTGTGGACGACGTCGGCCGCGCGCAGGTGTGGGCCTCGAACAAGACCCCGTACCCCAGCCGTCGCCAGATTGCCGGCGCAATGGGCCTTGAGCCTGAGGATATGCGCTTCAATCCCGTGACCATCGGTGGGGATTTCGGGGGTAAAGGCCAGCCTCGCAACATCCCGTTGTGCTATCACCTTGCGAAAGCTGCGGGCCGACCCGTGCGCATGGTGTTCGACTACGCAGAGGAGTTCGCGGCCGCCAACCCGCGACACTCTTCCATCATCCGTATGCGTACCGGCGTGAAGAACGACGGCACGATCGTCGCCCATGAAGCGAAAATGCTGTTCGACAGCGGGGCGTATGCGGGTTTCATCCCCTCAGGCTTCGTGCCGGCGGGAACCAACGCTGGAGGCACGTACCACATCCCCAACGTTCGTGTGACCTCCTCGCACGTCTATACGAACAAGGTGCCGCGTGGCTACATGCGTGGCCCCGGCAGGCAGCAGGCGACGTTCGCTATGGAGTCCCAGATGGACTGCGTGGCGCACTCAATCGCCATGGACCCCGCCGACCTACGGCGTGCCAATGTCGTGCGCGATGGCGAGGAGACGAGCGTCGGCGAACGCTTCCGGGACATCAAGGCAATCGATACCCTGGATGCCGCGATCGTGGCATCTGGCTACGGTGGACCCAAGTCTCGCCACGTGGGGCGTGGCATCTCGTTGGCGCACCAAGAGGCGTCAGGGGGAGAGACCCGAGGCACCGTCGCGCTGAATCCAGATGGCTCGGTCGTGCTGTCCACGCCGATCTTCGAGCAGGGCACGGGCACGTACACGATTCTTCAGCAGGTGGTGGCAGAGCGCCTTGGCCTATTGCCGAGCCGCGTGAGGGTGCGGGTATTGGATACCGATGGGTTCGACTTCGATAGCGGGATGTCGGCTCAACGTGGAACCCGCGTGGGGAGCCACGTTGCGCACGCGGCCGCGTCGGCTGTGGAGCGGGAGATGGCGAAGCTTGCAGCGGACCTTCTGGGCTGGCCCGAAGACAAAATCACAATCTCTGGCGATGAGCTACGCCGGACAGATACGGACGCGACCGCGCCATGGGCGGCATTAGTGCAGCGCACGGGTGGGCCGGTCGTGGGCTCGGCCAGCCTCAACGACGATGCCGCACCCGGCGTTACGGCGTTTACCACACAGGTCGCCGAGGTGAGCGTGGATGTGGAGACGGGTCAGGTCCGATTGCTGAAGCTGACGACGGTCCACGACACCGGCCGGATCCTGAATCCGCAGGGCCATCAGGGGCAGATCAACGGCGCGGCCGTCCAGGGGATGGGTTACGCCCTCATGGAGGAGCTCCTCTCGGAGCCCAATGATGGGCATGTGACGACGCTGTCCTTCGCGGATTACAAGATTCCCACATCGGCGGATCTTTTTGAGTTGCAGACGGTGCTGCTCGAATCTGAGGACGGTACTGGCCCCTTGGGGGTAAAGGGAATCGCCGAGAATGCCAGTACTCCCGCCGCCGCAGCCATAGCCAACGCCATCGACGATGCCTGCGGTTTGCGGGCGTTGGGACTGCCCCTAACGGCTGAGCGCGTGTATCGTGGGTTGCGTGAGCGGGATGAGTTGATGCTCGCCACGCGGATGAGGAGCCAGGGAGGCACACCATGACGACACCGGCTAACCCATCAACTCCTCCCCAAGCCCCTGGCATGGCTCGGAAGAAGGACACGGATGTTATTGCCCTTTGGCCTAGGCTCAATGGTCGGACGGTTCTTTAAGAAGCAAGGATGGCTTAGCAGGGACATGCTCCTGTCCATGCACCTCCCTGCGATCTCGATCGGGTTTGGCCTCGGTGCCACGGTAGTGGTGATCCCGCAGCTCACTCAGGACTTGGGCGAAGGCATGGTCGCCGCGATGATGGTGTTCATCCTTCAGCAGTTGGGCACTGCGGTCGCGCCCCTGCCAACGGGGTACCTGATCGACCGCATCGGTCGACGAAAGATGCTCCTGGCAGGGCCGATACTCATCGCCCTCTCCTCCCTCCTGATCGTTCGCGTGATCGTCCAGGACGGCTCGTTCATGGAGATTCTGCTGTACAGGTTCTTCGGCGGGATCGGTGAGCAGATGTGGATGCTGAGCCGACTCACCGTCATTGCTGACACGTCCAGTGCGCAACAACGTGGCAAGCAGATCACGAGCATGTTCGGCGTGCAGCAGGTCGGGAACCTCACCGGCCCCGTGGTTGGTGGCATAGCATCCGTGACCATCGGCCTATGGTTGCCTTTCGCCATTCACGCGGCGATTGTCATCCTGGGGGTGCTGCCCAGCTTCTTCATCGTCAAGGAAACCATGACCAAGACTGCTCCTTCCGGCCCGCGGGCGGGCGCAGTTGGTGGAGCACCGGGTGGTGGCGAGCGCCGGGGCCTCAGTTGGGCCGACCTTCGGGTTCCACCAGTTCCGCAAGTGTTCGCGGCCCAGTTCCTAGCGAACGTCACCCGCGGCGGGATCTTCGGCGGTGGAGTCATCGTCGTGTACGCATCGTACGGTTTTGGCTTGTCGGAATTGGAGATCGGTGGCCTGCGCAGCGCCATGTCTTTCGTCGGCATACCGGTCACGTTCGGCGCTGGCTACGTGATGGACCGGTTCGGCCGTAAGTTCACGATTGTGCCCGGCCTATTGCTGTCTGGGCTGGCGATGGCGTTCTTGGCGCTTACCGATGCGCTGGCCGTCCCCGTAAGCGTTTTCGTCGTCGGATTCATCGCCGTGCACTTCGCCGTCAGCCTGATCTCAGGCAACATGCAAACGCTAGGCACTGACGTAGCACCGGCTCACGCGCGAGGGTCGTTCTTCGGCGTGTCGCGCCAGATCGCACAGACCGGATCCCTGTCTTCTCCCGTCAGCTTTGCCTTTCTTGTCTCGGCATTCAGCTACACGGTGGCCTTCTCGTTCCTCTCTTTCGCTGCCGTCGCGGCCGCGATGGTGGTGTTCTTCGGCATCCCGGAGACACTCAAGAAGGAACCTAAGCCCGAAGCCGTGCCGGGGCCCGCGCCTTCAGGCGCAGGCCCATCCGGCTCTAGCTAGCCCGCACGGGTGAGCCAGTCGCCCTGAACGCACGGCTGGAGTGGTGCGCTGGGTTGTAGCGATGCCGCCAGACCTCCTCGAGATTCTGGCTCGTGATGCGGACGTACACGGTCTCGCTTGTGGGCGACCCCTGCGTCGAGTGGATCTCGCCTGGTAGGAAGTACGCCGCCTCTCCCGGCCCCTGCTCGACGGTCTGCGTGGGCGCCAGCTCTGGCGCCTGCCTAGTGTCGTCGGCGTACTGCCACGCCCAGCGCGTGTGGACGTTACCTCCGCGAGCCACGCCGTAGACAACGAAGCATGGGCCGTGGTCGTGCGGCGATGGCGGAGACTCTGGCTGCGGTGGCTGGCGGTACGCGTAGATGCGGAACCCACCGTGTGGGTGGCCAAGCTCATCGTTTGCGTGGATCAGATACGTGCCATCGTCGCTGCCCATATTCCCACTCGTCTCCGGCCACCCCTCCGCGAACGCACCGCGCATCGCATCGGCGATGGCCTGCGCCTGCGACCGGGAATCGTCGCCCGCAGCGAACGCGGCTTCAACGTTTGCTATCAATCGCTCTTCGCTGCTCATCGTGGACTCTCCTATTTGATTGGGCTATTGAAATATTGGAACGACCTAATCGAGCGCGACGCCGTGCTCGGCGGCCACGTCCTTGATGAACTGGTCTTCGAGTAGTGCGGGCCTGCCCTCCACCCAGAACGGCTGACCATCCAGCGTGATGGTCTGATCGGACACGTAGGCTGAGCGGGCCGCCGGTACATTGCCGATGTGGAAGTGCATCGTGTCCGGGTTGGACTGCTGGCCGCCTTTGCGGACCGCGCGCGGGTGCATCCCCCCGTGCCATGAGTCCAGGGCGTACGCCGCGTCGTGGCCGAACTTCGCAGCGTTGCTTTCCAGAAGGTTCATCAGTTGTTCGCTCGTCCAGACCGTGTTTCCCGTAGTGTCGTCACTCTGGCCTTCGCGGGCGGGCTCCTCGCGCCACTCGACGTTCGTGACCTGGCCGTGGTCCACCGTCAACATCATCGGATTCACGAACAGGTTCTTGTCCGAGAAGCCCGGGTGATCAAAGGCGATCACCCCGCTGGCGCCTGCCGACCCCACGGGGGCGTAAACCTCACCTGGGAACACGCGCTCAGTGCGAGAGGCTTCAGCGTCCTGTGCGAAGAACGCCCCTGCAACCTCGCTGCCCTTCGCAACGCGTCCACTGATATCCGTGCCGTGGGGGCTCGTGACCTTCCACTCCGTGGCCGCGCCGGCAACCTCTTCGATCTTGCCCGTCAGCGCCATCACCAGCTTCCAGTTGAACAACGCGTGTTCCGACGTGAACGCATCAGCGGTGCGCGCCCGATTGTTGATGCGTACCTGCCCTGCTTTATCGTTCGTTCGTAGGTGCTCCAGCAGCACCATCCGGTTGAGGTTGGCGTTCATTATCAGCTTGTCCGCGGCGAGCACGGCGGCTCCGAGTACACCCGGCATCGCGCTGCCCGGTAGGGGCTCGACCCACAACGAGAAGGCACTGCCACCTTCGGCGCGTACGGCCTCCTCCATCAGCGCGACGAGCGAATGATCGACGCCGCCGTGCTCGTTGAGCAGCAAAATGGACTCGCCCTTCTCTACGCCGACGCAGTTCCTGATCAGGTTCGCCACGCCCTCGCGGACCTTCGTATCCGTATCGGTAACCATGTCTGCCTCCTCACCCATGCTGTGCTCGCCTCGAAAATGACTGCGCGAGGCCGGTATCATAGCCGAACTTCCTCAGAGTCGGCCCGTAAACGTGGCGAGACCTTGGCTAGACCCAGGCCAAAGGAGCACCCAAGTGAACAGCAAGACGTTCGTAGCGGAGCTCATGGAGCAGGTCGGGGCATTTTGTCGTGATTTCGACGCTCACCCGCCCGCCTACACCTATATCCCTTGCACGACGGATGCGCAACGGGCCATGGTTATGAAGAGCCGCCTCCACAACGAGTTGCAGGCCGCCGATCTCTATGGCGGGTGGCTGCGCTCGACGCCCGAGTTCGAGGTAAAAGCGATAATGGCCCACTCCGCCAACGAAGAGATGGAGCATGCTG
>CAUZFB010000046.1:0-17870 GCA_963579135.1 Dehalococcoidia bacterium
ACCACGACCCTCGACTCTATCAAAGAGGCGCAGGGCAAGCTCGGCGCAATGGTGATAGCGGACTACGCCACCCGCTACGTGAACCAGCACGGCGAAACGGTCGCGACCCAACGCAATACGGTGATTCGCATGGGAGTTCTGGCATGAGCGAACAACCGTTCATCGACGATATAAACGTTGGATTCGCATTGCCGGCGCTCGTAAAGAAACCGACGCCCCGTCAGCTGGTGCAATACGCTGGGGCTTCCGGCGACTTCTACGAGATCCACTATGACAAGGACTTTGCAATCGCGCAGGGACTGCCTGGCGTAATCATCCACGGCGCGCTCAAAAGTGGCTGGATCGCGCAGGTGGTCACCGATTGGATGGGTGCGGCTGGCTCGCTGCAATCGTTTTCGGTCAGGTATCGCGCGATGGATGTCCCTGGCGACACGCTCACGTGCACGGCAAAGGTCGTGGGCAAGGACGAGGCGGCGGGAACGGTGCGATGTGAGATTGAACTCGCTAACGGTGAGGGCAGTGTAACGACCACAGGCGAAGCGGTGGTTGGATTACCGACGCGCTGACGAGGGTCTGCTAGTCGGCGCTGTTGGCCTCCTGCGGTCGGAAAAACTCCTGCTGCCGCCGCGCACCCCACTCTGACCTAGTGATCTCCATCAGGATAAAGTCGTGGCCCCCACGTGGGTCAGGGCCCACCTCGCGCATCCCGCAACCCGCGAAGGCACGACGCGCCCGTGCATTCCATCGCAGCGTGTGTAGGAAGAGTCGGTTCATCGATTCTGCCTTGAACAGGTCGTCGATGAGCATCTTGAACGCCTCGCGCCCATACCCACCGTCCCAGTAGTCGCGTTCGCCCACAAGAATGCCAAGCTCGCACTGTCCGTTGATGCTATCGATATCATAGGCCATGCAATTGCCGATGTGATGACCTTCCATAGTGTCGATGGCGTACCGCCTGACCCAGGGGGTGGGGAACTTTATCTCGTTCGTTAGATCACGCGTGAAGTCGCTGAGGCCCTGGCGCAGCACAGACGCGGCGTCGAGCTCGGCAAGCTCAGGGTCTTGCCTCCAGTGGTGATCATCCGGGGCGTCTTCGACTCGTTTGGGGCGGAGTATCACTTTCAGACCCATTAGGAATTCGCCTTCTTCAACCATGATCCGAACTCCTACTCGCCAAAGCCCTGATGGCGCGGCCAACGACGCCGGACTCGGTCCTGAATGTCAAAGATCGTACCGCCTCTGGGGCAGGGAACCACTCGACCACATCGAACTCAGGATCATGCAGGTCGAAGCTACCGCCTCGCTCCCCCATCAAAAAGAAGTGCACTTTCTTGTGGAAGCGTTGCAAATCGCGGGTGAACCAGTATTCGATGTGGCCCAGTTGACTCTCGATCTCTACTTCTAGCCCCGTTTCTTCCTGAACCTCGCGAAGTGCCGTTTGCTCAACCGTTTCGCCCCCGTCCGGAGTGCCTTTGGGCAGATTCCAGGTAGCGGTTCGCATACGGCCGCAAAGGGCAATCAACAACGTTCCGGCATTCTCTCGGTAGACCACGCCACCGGCCGACATAGCTTCACGGGCTGGTGCTCTAGAAGTCATCGCCGTCGTCATCCTCGTCGTAGTCAAGACCTGGCTCGCCTTTGAGTTGCATTGTGGAGAAATCCGCGGCGTCGGCCTCCAAGATCTCAAGGGCCTCTGCTGCCGCCTCCTGCACCACTGGGTCGTCTTCAGAATTCGAGTAAGCGCGCAGCAGTCCGCGAGCCTTCGCACCGCCGATACCGGCGATGGCGTGGAGCGCCGACAGCGAGACCTGCGCGTCGATGTCGTGGGTCAGTTCGGCCAGGGCAGGCAGGGCCTCCTCCGCAGCGAACTCGCGAGCAGCGTTCGCTGCTTCGTACCGCATGGCGGGGTCATCGCTTTCCATCTCACCGATGACGATCTCAAGCCAGGCCCAGTCGCCGCTGCGAGCCATGGCGAATAGCGCGCTCTGGCGCAGCATCGACTCGGGATGGTCGAAACCCCACTGAATCCACGATCTCACCTCAGGAGCCCGAAAGGCTGCGACCGACTCCAACGACCGGCGCCGCACCATGAGCGGCTCGTCCTCGTCATCCACAGAGGCCTTGAGCGCCTCCCAGACACGAGTCACGTCACGCGGTACGAGCTTCCCGCTGTCGGCGAGGACGGCGAAGTGCCCAAGCGCCTGGGCGGCACCGGCGCGCACCTCATCGACAGAATCCTTCTCCAACCGATCAATCAGAAGTGGGATCGTTCGACGGTCTTCGGTCTCCCAGAGCCCCGCAGTGGCACGCTCACGCACCACCGGCTCGTCGTCGCTGAGCGCATGGCAGAACACTGCGTGGCAGTCGAGCTCGGGGTTGTCGTCAGCGATCTCGACAAGGCGACCGATGATCTCGACACGACGAGCCTCAGGGATGGTTTGCCAGCCCCTTTTGAACAGATCTTCCAGTTCACCGGCCAAGCCGCTCAACTGCTCCAAACCTGCCGACGTAATCTCATAATCAGGGTCGCATAGCTCTTCCATGTAATCCGAAAGTGACTTTGATGCGTTTACCCGTTCGTCGAGACGGACACGTCGGCGAGCGCGATCGCGGGAGCAAACAACCCGCCACGCACCCACCGTCCGTTGCTGCCCACGGCAATGAGATTGTTCAACGCTTTATAAGCGTTGCCTGAGATCATCGTGTTCTTCACTCGACCGACGACGGTGCCATTTTCGACTTTGTAACCCAGCAGAATATTGGCGTTGAAATCACCACCGAGCACGTTGCTTTGCCCCGCACCCAAGAGCCCCTCAATGATAAGCCCTTCGCTGATGCCGGTAATCATGTCGTCCAGCGAGGTGTCACCCTCACCGACCACAAGGACGCCCGCCGATGGTCCCGGGAGCGAACCGAGTCCACGCTCGCCACTACCTGTGCTCTGCGTGCCAGCCAGGCCCGCGGTCTGGAGGTCGTACAGGTACGTCCCAACAACGCCTCTGTCGATCAATGGCAGACGCCGGCTTGCGATACCCTCGTCATCGCTAGGGCTGCTAGCAGGGATCCACGGCAACGTCGAATCGTCGATTATGCTGAAACGTTCATCGACGATCTTCTCACCCATCTTCTCCGCCAGCGGCGATGTGCCCTGAAGCACCGACTTGCCACTCAAGCCCGCGAGCAGAGGGCTCAGCAGGATGCTGGGCACAGCCGACGGCATCAGGATCACCGGCATGCTCTTGGTCTCGACCGTCGCCGTCTCCTTGGCCCAGCCAAGCTGACGGATGATCGACGCGATCATCTCCGACGGATCCGTGATCGGCCGGACACTCGATTGGCCGTCGGAGGTGAAGAGCATGTCCTCGCCTCGGATAACAGTACCCTCGAACCCCACGCGAAAGCCTGAGCGAGCGTACGAGACCTGCCCACCACGACTGTTCAGCAGCGTGATGGTGGACGTCGAGCGCGACACTCCTCCCTCAACCTGCACCTCGTCGGAGTGCGCTCGCAGCTCATCAACGACGCGTTGTCCGAGCGCGACCATCTCTTCGAGTGAAACGTCACTCACGGACGGGTCAAATACGGGTACGTCCGGGAAGTCGGACTTGCCCGGAAACTGGAATTTAGCCTCCGCACCGAACGGCGAAGTCTCGACCGCTGATGAGATCAAAGAATCGATGTCACCCAGATCGCTCGACGACCCGAACCCAACACGACCATTCTTGATCAAGCGCAAAGCCGCGCCTGATGATTCGTTAGAGTCCACGGCCTTGATCTGGTTCGCCTCGAAATGCACCGGCGTGCTAGAGGAGCGTACGTAGAAAACCTCAGCCTCCTCGCCTTGGCTCGCAGCAGCCGCCAGTATCTGCTCGGCAATCGACTCGGTTGATGCTTGAGTAGCGATGGCTAGGCCCCCCCGATCAAGCATTTCTGAATTCGAATGTGTGGGCTGCCGTTGGAGACCGGCAATGGGCCCTGCCCTGCCTTGCCACAACCGCCCCCCTCGTTCATACCCAGGTCATTGCCGACCATGTCCAGGTTGTGCAACGTGGAGAAAACGTTGCCGGAAAGCATCACCGGGCGGCAGAGCTCCTCAATTTTCCCGTTGCGGATCCGATAGGCCTCACCAGCAGAAAAGGTGAACATCTCCATGCTGGTCATTCCGCCATACCAGTTCTTGACGTACAGACCATCCTCGACGCCCTCGAACAGGTCCTCTACCGAGTTGGTGCCGGGAACGATGAACGTATTGGTCATGCGCACGATGGGTGCGAAGCGGTAGTTGAGCGCGCGTGCGTTGCCAGTAGGGCGCTCCCCAAGCTTCGCGGCCGTCTCACGTGAATGGAGACGGCCAACCAACACGCCCTCGCGGATGAGATCGGTTTCCTGGCCCTGAACACCTTCATCGTCGTAGAGGTAGGAGCCACGCAGCGTTGGCTGCGGAACTGTTGCTCCGTCCTTCACGTTCAGGTGCTTGCCCCCGAACAACTTGCCGGGGAGCATCAGTTCCTGAAGCCGGGGCTCTGCATAGATGTGATCCGCCTCACTCAGATGACCAAATGCCTCGTGGATGAACACACCCGCAAGTATCGGATCGAGAATGACGGTGTACTCGCCACCTTTCACCGTCGGCGCGTTCAACAGCGCAACGGCTTTTTCGGCGACCTCCTTGGCGTCCTCGTGCAAGGTCTGGACGAAGGCGTAGTCACCGAGGCTGCCCAGGCTCGTGCCGGACTGCTGGACCTCTGAGCCATCGCGTGCCATCGCGGCGAGGCGCATATTCACGTCCACGCGCTCTTGGTCGATATATGACCCTTCAGAGTTAGCGAACACCATGCGGCGCTTAGAGTCGTTGTAGCTCACGCTTGAGCTCTGAACCCCCGCCGTTCCCATCATGATGTCTACATACTGGTCTAGCAGCGCTTTCTTGTCAGGCAGCGATACGCCCATAGGATCCATCGCGATACGGGCCGGAACGTGGTCTACGACCGTCGGAACCTCCGCGAGCTCGATGTGCTCGCCGCCGACGATCCGCGCTTGATCGACCGCCATACGTACCTTCGACTGAAGGTCATCGAGGTCGTTGAACGAGGTGAATCCCCAGCCCCCACCGGCGAGCGCTCGAACGCTTCCACCCAGCGCATTACCACGACCAATCTCCTCCAACTCGCGCCCTCGGTAGCGGATCCCAGAGGATGAAGCCTCTTCTACGTGTACTTCGACGTACTGGGCATCAACGCTATTGATGGCAGCTTCCACTCGCTCCCGCATTCGCTCATCCATGCCCACTTTGACCACCTCGAGTACTTAGATAATGTGCTGCTTATAGTCTAACTAACGGCTGTGATGCCAGGCAACGAAAATGGTGTGCGACCGCACGGCCTTGTACACAACAAAACTGTGGGCGCGCATTGCCGGTGCAACGGAGGGAGTCCCCTCTGCGAAGAACGCGGCGGTCTATCTCTGGAGGGCGCGAAAGACTTTCTCCGCCGTCACCGGCAGGTCCCTAATCCGCACGCCAACCGCCGCCTCGACGGCGTTGGCGATGGCGGGTGCCGTCTGCGCATTGGAGTGCTCACCGATGCCCTTCACATTGTATGGACCGATACCGTGGCTCGGCTCCAAGAGCACCGCTTGCAACTCGGGGATGTCAGCGATGGACGGCAACTTGTAATCAGCAAAGGAAGAAGTCTGTACGTGCCCATTTTCGAGGACCAACTCTTCGGTGAGCCCGTAGCCGATGCCCTGGACCGCGCCACCGTTAATCTGTCCATGGAAGCCGACGGGGTTAAGCACTGTGCCGATGTCATGGGCCGTGGTCAACTTGAGCAGGCGCACCTGGCCCGTCTCGGTGTCAACTGAGACCTCTGCGATCTGTGTCGTGAACGATGTCCATGGGTTGGCCGAATTGTCCTTCGTCTCACCCTGACCCACAATCGGATCGCCTGTGCGCTTGATGATCGCCCGCCAGTCCTCAGACTCACCCGTGTCCGAACGCGTCACCTGGTGACCGTCCACCACGAGCTTGTCGTCGGGCCAGCCGAGCAACTCTGACGTCATCTTGAACAACTCTTCCTTGGTGTGCTCGACCGCATCGTGAATCGCGATGCTGCCCATGCGCGTCACCCGGGCTCCACCGATGCCTGAGTCGAATGGTGCACTGTCTGTGTCCCAAACCTCGACCGTCACCTGATCAAGAGGCAATCCCAGCCCGTCGGCCGCCAGCTGCTGGAACACAGTGTAGGAACCCGTACCCTGCTCGAACACCGTGGTATGAACGACCGCTGAGCCATCCTCGTTTAGGGTGATCGCCGCATGCGTCTCGCCGCCGGCCTGCGCGCGCTCGCCCGTGGCCAGGCCGTGGGCAATGCGGACTCTACCTTCAACGCGAACTTCAGGGGTGTAGCCCGCCGCGCCAACCGCGGCGTCCATCGTTTCGATAGACCGCGCCTCGTTATACGACCGTCCGATGGTGTCCTCATCCTGACCCCGGATCAGGTTCTTTCGCCTGATCTCCGCTGGGTCCATGCCGATCGCGTGAGCCACGCAGTCGATCTGGGACTCCACCGCGAACATGGTCTGGGGCTCACCCGGGCCACGCATGTACCCACAAGGTACGTTGTTGGTGTACACCTGATGCTCGATCACTCGACCGTTCGCAATCTTGTACGGCCCCGCAGCCGCGCTAGCGCCCCCAAGGTGCCCACCTGGCTTGTACCCCGCGTACGCTCCGCTGTCGAAGATCACGATGGAGTCGTGCGCAACAATCGTACCGTCACGATTGACTCCGGTGCGCATGTGGATCACGGCAGGATGACGGGGATTCGCGGCGATGAGGTCTTCGCTGTAATCGAACACCATTTTCACGGGGCGCCCTGTCGCCCTGGCGAGCAGGTGCGCGATAGGGATCGGCAGCGGCGATCCCTTGCCACCGAAGTCACCCCCTATGGTTACGGGGTGCAGCACAATCTGGTCCTGCTCGAGTCCCGTCGCGATCGCAAGGAATCTCCTAACCGGGTATGGCGACTTGTTGCCAGCCCAAACGTGGAGCCGACCGTCACCATCGATGTTGACGACACAAGAATGCGGTTCCATGTAGCCCTGATGCTGGCGTGGCGTCGTGAACGTGTTCTCAACGACCAGATCCGCCTCCGCGAGCCCAGCTTCGACGTCGCCCTTCGCCCAATCAAACGTCGTATAGGTGTTACTTGGCGCCTCTAGCGGTTTGGGCAAACCCTGGTACTCGAGGAGGTTCGGGTGGAGCAACGGCGATTCAGCCTCCATGGCCTCCTCGGGGTCATGTACAGAATCAAGCTCCTCGTACTCCACCTCGATCAGCTGCAATGCCCGATCAGCGATGTCCTCGTCGTCCGCCGCGACCGCCGCGACCTGCTCACCAACGTAGCGCACGACGTCTCCTGCGAGCACTGGGATATCCACAATCGCCCGTCCATAACGTGCGCCATCGAAGGTGTCAGCGCTCGTAACCACAGCGTGAACGCCAGGGACGGCCTTGGCCTTCGACGTGTCGATGGACTTGATGCGGGCGTGGGCGTAGGGGCTACGGAGGATCCGGCCGGACAGCATTCCCTCCAACTGAACGTCGGCGGTGTATTCAGCTCGACCGGTGGTCTTTGCGGGGCCGTCAATCCGAGGGATCGACTTTCCGATAAGCCCTTTTCCTGCGCTGGTCATACTGGAGGTCTCCTTCGTTTATGAGTGGGGGTCGGCGACAGGGAGCATACCAACTACGGCGCGAATGACGCGAGCGTGGCACGCACCGCCGCTTCGAATTGAGTGCGCTGCCAGCGGCGAATATCTGGCGACACTAGCTCTTCATCCACCGTCTGTGGCGCGCGCGCCAATCGCTCGAGGCTTCGCATAGGCCACAACAGCGACGGGTCCATAGCCAGCTTTTCGCCTTCAGCAACCCGCCATTCCTTGAGGCGCGCTAACACTGCGGCTTCCGATGCGGAGGGCCGGGGCCGGAAAGGTGTGCGTCCCGGAGGCCGTTTCAGGGGTCCCGCCGCGAGACCTTCCTTAACGGCGCGGGCGATGGCTAATCCAAGTCGGCGCCGTGTCTGCTCACCGAGGCCTTTCACCTCAGCCAGGTCAATCTCCGGCTCGGTCGCAATGGCGACCAGCGCCTCTGCCGAGATGACGAACGCAGTGGGCCGGTCGAGTCTACGGGCCTCGCCCTCGCGCAGGATCCAAAGCGCCTTCAGCACGGCAAGCCCGCGGCCGTTCAACTTGTGTGAGCCGCGCACAGCAAGATAGGCAGAATCAGGGTCTGGTGGTGTGTAGCGAATCTGCTCAAGCCGCTGCAACTCCTCAGCGACCCAGGCGCTACGCCCTAGCTTAGCCACGCGCTCGTCAATGGCATCGCGCACTTCTCCGAGGTAGATGACGTCAGCGGCGGCATACTCCAACGCCGCTTCAGGCAACGGGCGCTTAGACCAGTCAGACCGCTGCAAGCGCTGATCTTTGGCGATGACGTGTCCTAACAGATCCTCGATGAGCGCGGCGTAACCGAAACGATCGAGCCCGGCGAAGCGTGCTCCGGTGTTCGTGTCATAAACAGCCTGCAACTCGAAGCCCCAATCGCGGTTGAGTCCACGCAGGTCAAAGTCCGCGCCATGGAAAATCTTCTCCACGCGGGGGCTCTCGAACACCTCCCGCAACTCGCCAATGTCGATGGCCACCAATGGATCGATGATGAACACGCGGTCGTCCGCGACGACTTGAATCAGGCAAGTCTTCTCAGGGTAGTGATGCCGGGAGTCCGCCTCGGTGTCCACGCCCAACCGCGCCGACGATGAAATCGACGTCACGGCAGCGCGCAGGCCTTTAGGATCATCCACCCATACGTATGAAACTTCGCGTTCTGGCAATGGAATCTGAACCTGACTCTCTTCCCGGTCTGCGGGGGATGATGAAGCAGTACCCCTCAGCAGGTCAACCGCTATCCTGCTGCTCGATAGTCGAAACTAGGGCCATTCCGTCCAGGATTCCGCGAACGCGAGCGCGCACGAACTGAACTCACGCCCGTCCCAATCACGTTGCTGCGGTTGTCCCGTCGCGTGGTCACCATTCAGCGTGAGACGGGCACCCATACAGGGGATCAGTACCGTCGACACGCCGTAGGGCCTATCCGGTTGACTGAACGGTTGTGTGTGGCGCAGAAGCGGCTCACCGATGTCGTACCACGTGAGCGAGATGTCTTCGTCGTCCGCATTGACGTGCTCGGTCCAGAACGAGCGCAGATCCCCCGAACTCTCAAAATCAGCGTCGGTCACCGGAAGTGTCGTGTCGCGAAGTTCTTCGCTCAGCACGCCTTGCACGGTGTCTTGGAGCCACCGCGTCAACGCGATGTTGTCGGAGTAAGCGCGCCACTGCCCGTCTGTCAATTCGCTTTTCAGGAACAGCACGTGCCCGTATCCCTTGGGGCTCAGAATCACGCGCCAGAAACTTGCGTTCGTGGTCACTGGTCCGTCTGGAGAAGCGGACAATCTCATGAACGGGTTCTCGCCCGTGAGGATCACCTTGTTAGCATCGAACCCTGTGGTCATCGACCACCTCCAGCCGTGGTCACTGACCACCTTGGATTGAAATATGTTCCGCCGTCGGCACCGCTCGTGGCCCTGCCGTCTCGCGGCCGAGAAATGCCATCACCAGCGCCGCTATGGAGAGCCACACGGCGAGACTCCCGAAGGCGAATGCGTGACCCACGCTGTGGTAAACGGCCCCTATCACCATCGGCCCCAAGAATGCTCCGATCGCCTGGAACATCATCACCACTCCCAAGAACGATCCTCGATGCTCAGATGGTGCGATGTCCATGGCGTAGGTGTGGGTCGTACCCATGGTCATCCCCTCGCCGGAGCCTTGGATCGACACTGCCAACAGGACCAACACGAACGTATCACTCATCGTCAGCAGCGTCGACGCTGCTGCGAGCAGCAGCAATCCCGGCACGATGCTCACTTTGCGCCCAAACCTATCTGCCAGCATGCCGTTGGGGAACGCAACCAGGAACGCAAGGAACGCCGCCAAACCCACCAGCAGACCCACTCCGCTCTCGCCCACGCCCAGCTCTTGCGAGGCGTAAATAGGTAGCAGCGCTTGCAGTACGGCAGTCTGCGTCATGGAAAAACCGATGATCGTGAGCGCCAACGCTACGAATGATCGGTTGCGCATCGCCCGCCAAACCACAGTACGTGGGGATTCCGCAGCGAAGACAGGAGCGTCGCTCGAGTGCCGCGCAACAGGTGCGAGAGGTTCAGGCTTCGTCTCTTTGACCATGAAGAGCACGGTGAGCACGATTACAACCTTCGACGCGCCGTTGATGAGAAATACAGCGGGTAGGCTGATGGTCGCGGCGACCACACCCGCAAGCGCAGGTCCCGCGACAAACCCCAAACGCGTCGACATCTGCCGTAGCGCCAACACTCGCCCTCGATTGCCGGTGGACGTCACGTCCGAAAGCAGGACGTTCGCCGACGTGTTCCACATGGACACGCCTATCTGGCCTACGAACTCGAGCACGAGGAACGTCGTGAAATCCCCAGCCATGAACTGCCCGACGTTAGAAACTCCCCGTAACCCGGCGCCAAACATGACCAACGGTTTGCGGCCCACACGATCTGCGAGGTAGCCCGTGATGGGTCCGGTGAAAATTCGAGGGATGGCGTTCATCCCAATAACGACCGCGACCAGGAAGGTATTGCCGGTCAGAGCATACGCAAATAGGGGTCGCGCCAGGTGTTGCGCACCTGTGCCAAATCCCCACGTGAAGAACGAGAAAAAAATCGGCGCACTCGTGGGGCTGAAAATGCGCTTCTGATCAGGGTCGGTCAATAAAGTGCTCCTCGCCGCGCGCGCCAGAACAGCGTGCAACCTGCGGAGCATAGCACCCCCGTGACAGTGGCGTTCCAGGTGGTAATCAGATGACGAACCCGCGGAGCTCAGAAGCCTTCGCCACCCGTTCCACTCCTATCTCGTAGGCCGCCTCGCGGAAAGTGAGGTCGCTATTTTTCACCAACGACGTCACAGCGTTGTACGCGCGAAGCATGCGCTCTTTCAGCGCCTCGTTGACCCGGCCTTCGTCCCAGTTGTACTGCTGAAGGTTCTGCGTCCACTCGAAATACGAGACCACGACGCCGCCTGCGTTGACCAGGATGTCCGGCAGCACAGGGATACCACGCTCTTTGAAGATGGCGTCGGCGTCGGGCGTCACCGGCTGGTTCGCAGCCTCCAACACGAGCCGTGTCTGGATACTACCCGCGTTGGACGCATTGATGACGTTCTCGACGGCCGCAGGAACGACGATATCCGACTCCACCTTGAAGATGTCCTCGCGAGGGAGCGGAGTACCTCCAGGGAAGCCCGCTACCGACCCGTGCTCGTTCCTATACTTCACGAGTTCGGGTATATCCAGCAGCCGATCGTTGTATACGCCGCCCAGATGATCCGCGACCGCTACGAAACGGGCGCCCTCACCGTGAGCGATCTGCGCGAACCATGAGCCGACGTTACCGAAACCTTGCAGAACAACGCGGCAATCGCGGAGGTCTATTCCCATGTCGGTGGCGGCGGCCTGCAGCACATACATCGCCCCACGGCCTGTCGCCGCCTCTCGGCCCGCGGAGCCACCAACTTCGAGTGGCTTGCCGGTGGCCACAGCCGGCGTATACCCGTTCGCCTGGCCGTAGGCGTCCATGATCCATGCCATGGTCTGGGCGTTGGTGCCAAGATCCGGCGCCACGATGTCCCGGTGTGGGCCGATCAGGTGCTGGATGCTGCTGGTGTAACGCCGGGTCAGGCGGTTGAGCTCGCCCGAGCTTAACTCAAGCGGATCGACCATGATTCCGCCTTTGGCTCCTCCGAACGGGATGTCCACCAATGCAGTCTTCCACGTCATTAGCATGGCGAGCGCACGCACCTCATCCTCGTTAGCCCGTGGGTGGAAGCGAATGCCTCCCTTGTATGGGCCTCGCGCCGCGTTGTGCTGAACGCGGTAGCCGATGAACACCTCAACGTTGCCATCATCCATACGCACCGGCAAGGCGACGCGCAATTCACGCCACGGCTCGACGAACAGGCTGCGCATGCCCTGGGAGATACCCAATCGCGTCGCCGCCCGTTCGAACGAGGCAATCACGTCTTGTTGTGCGCTCCGCTCTTCACTCTCTGCCGCCATGCCAATCCTCCTAGCTGCCGATCCCGAGCGCACCGAGCACTGAAGATACTCTAACGGTTTTCAACCGCAGGAACTGATGGCGGGTCGCCCGGGGGACGCGCGAGCAGCAGTGCCAACACCACAAGTCCCAGTGACGCGAAGAATATCTTGAACGGCACGGTGTAGTCACCCGTAGCGTCGTATAGATAGCCCGCCAAGAGTGGGCCTGCCGCGCCGATCGGCCCCGCGGCCAATTGGCCAAAACCACGGATCGCTCCTGCGTGAGCGCGACCGAAGTAGTTCGCGAACAACACCACCTGCGCGACCGTCCAACCGCCGATGCCCAGGCCGAACAGCACGGAAAAGAACAGCGCCATTGCCATGTTGTCCGCAAAGATCAGGACCAGCATCGCCGCCGCAAGTAACAAAGTGGCGAACACGGTCACCCAGCGCACGGGGAAACTGTCCATCAGCGCACCCCAGCCGTATGCAGACAATGCTGCTGTGCCTGCGAAGATGAAGACGAATACACCGGCGAACGCGTCAGCGACGCCTCTATCCTGGAAGCTCGCGACGGCATGCAGATTCACCGCCGTCTGTGCGAACACCACAGTGGTTATCGCTATAACAATCATCCAAAACGCCAGAGTCCGCGTCGCGTCGTGCAGTGTCCAAGACGCGTCTTTGGCGCCATCGGCTGAGGCGCCCGCGGCGGCCTCTCCCGCTGGTGGAACAACATCGCCGTCGGGCAGCATGGCGAGATCCTCTGGCCGGCGGCGTAGGAAGATCCAGCCCGGCACCACGATCAAAGAGAACGTGACCACGGCCAGCATGGCATAGGCGTGCCGCCAGCTCAGCCATAGGATGATGGGCGCGATGAACAGTGGGAATATCGCCTGACCGGAACGCAAACCGATGCCTAGGAATGACACCGCACGGCCGCGCTTGCGAATGAACCAGTTCGCTATCGCAACGGATGTCCCCATATTAACCCCGGCGAGTGCTGCAGTTCGGCCTGCACCAAACAGGATCCAGAACTGCCAGACCTCCTGCATCATGGCGAGCCCGATCAGTACGCCGGTGATGACCATGCCGGAGATAACCACCAGCATTCGAGCGCCATAGCGATCTATGTACTGGCCGACGATGGACGAAGCTACAGAACCCAGGAGACTGCCGATGGTGAACGCAAGCGAGATATCGCCTCGCGACCACCCGGTGTCGTCGCCAATCGGCTTGACGAACACGGAGAGCACCGGCCCGTACATAGGTACCTGCGCGAACGAGACAAGGACGGACGTCGCTACAATCCCCCAACCGTAGTACCCACGTTTGAAGGGCCAGAGGCGCGGAATGCCTGGGTGAGGAGTGTCAGAGGCATGCATGCGCGCTCAGCATACGCTACCCCCCCTTGGTCTGCTACGCTGCCCCCCCAGATTCCGGGGAGGTCATCCTTGGCGTACGACCACGTCCGGCAGCTGCTCAAGGGCGGGAAGACTGTAATCCTTGACGGTGCCATGGGTACGGAGATTCAGGCGCGCGGATCCAACCTGCTGCGAGTCGCATGGGGTGGCCCAGCGAGCATCGAGAGCCCTGACATGGTTCGGGGAATCCACGCCGACTACATCAGCGCGGGTGCCGACGTCATCACGACCAACACCTTTCGCGGCTCCCGCCCACGCCTTCGCGCCAACGGTCTTGAGGCCGAGCTAGCCTCGCTCAACCAACGCTCTGTGGCCCTGGCCATCGAAGCACTATCGCGCGCTGGCGCAGCGGTGGATCGCGTCGCCATCGCGGGCGCTATCTCGACGGCGAGTGTGCGCGAGTTAGAGGAGCCCCATGAAGGCTACGATGCCTACGTCGAGCAGGCGAAGCTCCTCGCGGATGCAGGCGCTGACCTAATCTTACTGGAGATGCTGAAGGATATTCATCAGACGCAAGCAGCGCTCGCCGCCGCCGCAGAGACCGGTCTCCCCGTATGGGCAGGATTCTCCTGCCGCACCGACGAAGAGGGAGTTCTTCGGGTTCTCGAAGGCAACCGGGAAGGCGCTCTCGCACCGACGTTCCATGAAGCGCTCTCTGCAATCGGCGAGCTACAGGTCGACGCCGCACTCATCATGCACACGACCGTCGAGGACGTGACGCCCGCGCTGGCGGTGCTCGGCACGCACTGGAACGGGCCGACCGGTGCGTACCCACACGTGGGAAACTTTACGAGGCCAAACTGGGAATTCAATCAAGCGATACGCCCGGCCCTCATCACTGGCGCAGCGTCTCAATGGCAAGCGCAAGGCGCACAGATATTCGGTACGTGCTGTGGGCTTGGTCCTGATTACATCAGCGCCCTGAACACGATGCTCCGCTAGTTCACCTGCGCCGCACACGACCCAATAGCGACCACATCGCCAGCGGGACACTCAGGAGCGCCACCGAACCGATGCCGGCGAACGCCGCCAGCAGGTCCTCGACAACCCAGCCCTCACTAACCAATGAGCGCATGCCCTGCAGAAGGTAAGTCACCGGGTTGAACTTCACCACCTGCGACATCCAACCTGTCAGCGCTTCCTCGGGGACGAAGACTGTCGTAAGAAAGGTCACCGGCAGGAATAGCAGGAAACTCGAATTAACGGCGGCAGGATTGCCCGTTTTAAGCGCAACCGCATAGGGCAAACCGTTGTAAGCCAACGCCCAGATTCCGGCGATACCCAAGAACGCGATGATTCCCAAGAGGCCGGTTTCAAAGCGAACTCCCACAATCAATCCCAAGGCGATTACAGGGATGGACAAGGCCATCACCAGCACTAGGTCCGCCACCATAAAGCCGAGCAGCATCGCGTACCGATTCACGGGCGTCAGTGCCAGGCGATCGAAGTAGCCACCTTGGATGTCCAGCACCAGGACATTCGCCCTCGTAACACCCGTCACCGCGAACAGGATCGCCACCGGCAACTGGAACGCCTTGTAGTCCAGCCCGGGCATCCGTTCCGCAACGTCCTGCAGAGCGCCAACGTTCACTGCGAAGAAGAACATCGGCACCACCAGCGCCGGAATGATCGACTCCGGGTCGCGGGGGATCGACCTCAGGGCGCGCCCGCCTAGGCTGATCACATCGCGGATGAAACCTGCGCGGCGCGCCTTCACCGCGCTGCGCGGCTGCGTACCCTGAGCCGTGTCCCGTGCAGCCCTCATCGCTCTGCCTCCTCATCCACCGCTTCATCCTGCTGCAACCGACCGCCCGTCACGTGCAGGAACACATCGTCCAACGTCGGCGTACGCAACGTCAGGTCACGCACACGGATCGACGCCTCATTGAGCGCAAGCGCCACTGCGCTGATGTACCCCGCACCGTTGGCCACACGGATCGAAACCTCCTCCTCGTAAGCATCCACTGCTTCGACCGCCTCGATGTTCTCGACTGCTCGCTTGGCCTGCTGCGCATCACCGTCGACGCGCGCCACAATAACGTCGGAGCCCAGTTGGCGCTTCAGCGCAGCGGGAGTGCCCTCCGCCGCTAGCTTTCCATGCGTGATGATGCCGATGCGTTCCGCGAGCGCGTCAGCCTCTTCGAGATACTGCGTGGTCAGGAAGATCGTCACGCCAAGCTCGCGGTTGATCCGCCGTATCTCATCCCACACCCGCGATCGGCTGATGGGGTCGAGACCCGTGGTCGGCTCGTCCAAGAACAGTACCTCTGGGTTGTGCATCAGCGACGCCGCCAGGTCCAACCTGCGCTTCATGCCACCCGAGTACGTGCCCACCTGACGTTTGATCGCGTCGCCGATCTCGATCAATGACTCCAGTTCGCCGATGCGCATGGCGGTGTCGCGTCCAGATAGGCCATAGAGTCGACCTTGAAGCCTGAGTAGCTCGAGGCCAGTCTGCTTCGGATCCAACGCCGCATCCTGTAACGCCGCACCGATGCGCAGGCGAACCTCCACCGGCTCACGAACGACATCGTGCCCGGCAACGAACGCGGTGCCCGACGTTGGCATGAGTAGCGTCGTCAGCATGCGGACTGCCGTGGACTTCCCCGCCCCATTCGGTCCAAGGAAACCGTATATCTCGCCAGCGTCGACTAGCAGGTCGATACTATCGACCGCGACCACATCGCCAAATGAGCGACGCAGCTTTTCGGTTACAACAGCGTATTCGGGCACGGACACAGCCTCCGGGGGTGGGCAGAGGATATCACCGAGCCTTGGCACGAATCCTCAGGTATCATCGGCCAGCGTCCACACGGGACGAACCACGAGTAACACGAGGTGCCCATGCAAGTCTCCGAGCGACGACAGCGAGTTAGGAATCATTTGGCCGGGGACGAATGCGTGAGGCCTGCCTCAATCTTCGATCCGGTTTCGTCCCGGATCGCCTACGATCTTGGATTCCCGTTTGGGATGCTCGGTGGATCGATCGCCAGCCACACCGTCCTTGGCGCGCCGGACCTCGCGGTCATCACGCTCACTGAGCTGGCTGAACAATGCCGCCGTATCACGCGCGCCAGCGACATCTCGCTATTGGTCGACGCCGACCACGGCTACGGCAACGCTTTGAGCGTCATGCGCACCATCGACGAGCTGGAAACGGCGGGCGTCGCAGCCATGACGATCGAGGACACCATTCTCCCTCAACGATTCGGTCACCAGGGCCAGGAAGAGTTGATCCCCATCGGTGAAATGATCGGAAAGCTCAAGGCGGCGGTCACTGCAAGACAGGACCCCACCACCGTCATCATCGGCCGCACGCACTCGCTGAATGCCACGAACCAAGCCGACGCTATCGAACGGGTCAAGGCGTTCGAGGCTACCGGAGTCGATGTCATTTTCCTACTGGGCATCAAAGAGGTCGATCAGCTTGAAGCCATCCGCAAGGTGACGGCACTGCCGTTCATGCTGGGCACTGTCGCGGAAGCTTTGGACAACGCCATCTTGGCACCGTACGGCGTGAAGATGGTGCTTCGTGGCCACGGGACCTTCAACGCTGCGGTCAAGGCGATCTACGATTCGCTCAAGCACCAGGCGGAAGGCGGCATGCCGTCCACGGTCGCAGAGACCCACGCCGACGCGGATCTCATGGGTATCGCCACAGGCAACGCGTCCTACAAGGAATGGCGCGGCGCCTACCTCAGCGAGTAGCACCAGGCAGTAACCGACATCCGCCCACTGCCGTGTGCCGCGGAGCCCCTGCTCAGTCGCGAGTTCTCCGGTAGTTCGGTTGTATAGAATCGGTTCAGACGATCAAGAGAGGTATTTGCACCATGGCGCTCCGCTACCTGACCGACGGTCCGGTGGAACCTGAGGAGATACTCGCCCTCCTCGGCAATGGCGGTTTCCCGCGTCCCTTGGACGACCCCGCACGCACGCGAAAGATGCTGGAGAACGGTAGCTTCTACATCACAGTGCGGGACGGCTACGCGCTGGTCGGCTGGACCCGAGTGCTCACGGATTACGTGTACTACGGTTTGGTGACGGAGGTCGCCGTGGCGCCATCTCACAAGGGGCAAGGCGTAGGCAAAGAGATGCTACGCATCGCCCGTGAGGTCGCGACGCCCCAGGCCACTTTGGTGCTGACATCCAGCGAGGAGGGTGATCCCTTCTACGCACATCTGGGCTGGGAGAACACGGGGCGCGCCTATAGGCTGCGCCGAACGGAGTAGAACCCCAGAGCGTCGGACGGCCTCAAGGGCGCTCTAACA
>CAUZFB010000047.1:0-17801 GCA_963579135.1 Dehalococcoidia bacterium
CACTTCAATGTGCTCGACGGCTCGGTGATGAACCCACCGGCGACGGAACCGATCACCATCTACGCTGTGCAGATCGACGGTGACGATGTGCTGGTAGGCCCTCGCTAGCACCGGGACACGCGACAAAGAAAGGGCAGCGACACTCATCGCTGCCCTTTCCTTATTAACTTGCTTCCGCGTCCAGGTAAATCAGTCCCAGCGAGACTTCGGGTTCTCCTGGGGAACACCGTCCACGCACATCTCCACCTTCCCCTGAGGGAAGCAGATGTACCCGGCGATCCTGCCACTCTCTGCGATCGGATCTTCGTAGATCCACGCAACAAGCTCCGCCGTCTCACCGCCAGCCTCGATATCGTAGTAGCTGGCGGTACCCTTGTACGTTGACTCCATCGTACGGCCCGTCTCCCGGAGCAGGCCCATCTGCACATCGGCTTTTGGTATGTAGTATCGGTGCGGTTGGCCCGTCTCTAGCAGCATGACAGCCTTCTTCGTGTCCGCAATCTTCACACCATTGACGACCACCTCAACACGGCGGGAGGTCTCTCGGGTGTCGACGCGGGTGTACGGGTCCTTAGGCCCGATGAACACCTGCTCGTCCTCCTCGAGCCACGCATCAACCTTGTCCCAGTAGAACGCCACCAACTCCGTAACCTCAACGCATTCGACGAACGGCTCGGGGTAATTCCAAAGCACGTCCTCGGCCACCTTGTCACCAACCTGGACGCTCCAGTACCGGGCGTCTCCTTTGATCTGTCAGGTGGTGCTCCGCTCGGTCGCAAACATCAGATCCATACGTACGTCTTCCATCGGGAAGTAGTACACAGGCTGATGGTTGGTCTCGAACATAATCTGAACGTTGGTGCTATCTGCGATGGCTTCGCCACCGAACATCACACGTACGCGCTTCGGAGTGTTCTCCATGAACGCTAAGTGGTCATCGAGGCCCTTTGGGCCTGCTTCCAACGCTCGAAAAGCTTGAGTCATCGCACGCTCCTTTCGTCTAACTCATCCGGACCATCTTCTCTGGCAACCGTGCCTAGCCGAGCTAGGCATCAGGGTTGCCAACGCATGCTATCAAAACCGGTGACACGGCAGCCAGGTAGCTCTGCTGTAGGGTGCTTCGCCACGCTACGATTGACATACGCCTGACGCCCCTCTAATGTTCGCCCAACTTCGATACCCTTCCATGGCATTGGTATTGTCGGTTGTTCGTGACTTACAGGAACCAAGGAGTCTCGCTATGAAGCTATTCCGCCCAACTTTGATAGTGGCAGCGCTCGCCGTCGCGACGCTGCTCCTGGCGGCATGCGGCAGTGACCCAACAGCCACCCCGCGACCGACCAACACGCCCGCGCCGACCAACACGCCCGCGCCACCGGCTACGCCAACGGCGACCCTGGCTCCCGGTGTACCAACTCCGACGCCTGCGCCGACCGCGACGCCCAGGCCCCCGACGCCCACGCCTTCACGTGACATGGTCGCCTACTTCGACGGCATGAACGTCAAGGTGGTTGTCGGGTTCTCTCCCGGCGGCGGTTACGATGCCTTCGCCCGATTGTTCGGTAAGTTCGCTCCCCGGCATTTCCCAGGCACGCCCAACTTCATCGTCCGGAACCTGGATGGGGCGGGCGGTGAGCGTGTCTTCAAGGCGATCGACGGCGAGACCGACGGGTACAGCGTCGCCGTCTCCCACCCTCGCTTCTACAAGCGTGAGCTCCTTGGCGACGACGTCGAATTCTTCGACCTCGCGAAGGTCAACATCCTCGGGACGCCGGACGCCTCGTCAGTGACGACCGGGTACTACGTCTTCCGCGATTTCGCTACCACGTGGGAGGAGGCCTTGGCCACCGGCCAGACAATGACCGCTGGCAACACGGCCATCGGTGACACCGGAGGCGTTGGTGTTGCGTTCGCCGAAGCGCTCGGTGGCCCGTTCAAGCAGATTTCCGGATACGGTGGTACGTCTGAAATAGCGGCCGCATTCGACCGGGGTGAGATTACGGGCACATCCCGAGGCAACTACACCGCCGCAGTCACTCTGTTCCCCGAGTGGATCGAGGACCAGAAAATTGTTCCCCTGTTCACCTGGGGGGCTGACCCGGCCGACGACCCCCGGTTCGTCGAGTACGTAACCAAAGATTTGAATGCCACCGTGCCGCCACATGTGTTCGATGCTCTTGCAACGGTGGGAATCACTGTGACTGAGGGCCAGAAAGCTGTTTTCAACCTCACGGAGACCGTGAACGACAACCTCAGCCGAACCTTCGTCCTGCCCGCAGGTGTCCCCCAGGACATCGTTGACGTTTGGGTCAAGGGCTTCGCCGACACCATCGGTGACCCTGACTTCGTTGCGGCAGCCAACCTGCTCGGGCGCCCGGTGAAGTACGGCGGTCCAGAGGACATCATCAAAGCCTTGGAGTTGGGACGTACCGCTTTGGTCGACCCCTCGCTCGCAAAGCTGTTCGCAACCCTCGCTGGCGCTGAGTAACAGCACCAGAGCAGACACTGACAGCGAGAGAAGAGGCCCCCGCCGACCGGCGGGGGCCTCTCGCATACCCCAGGCCGCCGCTCGGCAAACGGGGTACAGCCTGCCAAGCCTGTAACTCCGTCCCCCTCCGCGCCAGCGGATTTGCGACGACAAGCAAGAGGGATACCTACGAATGGTCACCTCCCCGGTGTTGATTTGGGCGTGCGTCGGGTGTATCAAGAGCAGTAGCTTCATGTCAGCGTGACGGCTGGCACGCCTGGGGTGGCCCTGCGTGTCAGCGTGGTTCAGCAACAAGTGTGGGTAGGAGGACGACAAATGGTTTCGATTATTCACTCGCGAGGGGACCGATCGCTCAGGGATCTAGTGGATCTCGACAAAGGAATCGTCGCGAGAGAAATCTACGTCAACGAAGCAATCTACCAGCAAGAGCTTGAGCAGATCTACACGCGAGCGTGGCTCTTTATCGGGCATGAATCGCAGGTGCCCAACCCAGGCGACTTCGTGATGTCGCGTATGGGTGAAGAGGAGGTCCTCCTGGTTCGAGACCGCCAGAAGAAGCTCCACGTTTTTCTCAACACCTGCCGGCATCGCGGCATGAAGGTATGCCGTTACGACGACGGCAACACGCTGATCTTTACCTGCCCTTTCCACGGGTGGAGCTATGACACGGATGGCAAGTTGGTTGGCGTGCCGCACCACAAGGCAGCGTTCCACGAAGAGTTGATCAAGGACGACTGGGGCCTCCACGAAGTCGCGCAGATGTCCAACTACCACGGCTCCATCTGGGCCACGTGGGATGCGAAAGCTCCTTCGTTCGAGGACTACATGGGTGCATTCGCGCCGACCATCCAGTGGTGCTTCCAAAGCACGGATGGCGAAGACAACGGCGTTGAGTTATTCAACCCCGCCACCAAGTGGCGTATACCCACCAATTGGAAGTTCCCCGGCTTCAGCTTCGACGGCGACAGCGCCCACGCAGCCATGACACACCGTTCAGTGAATGTCGCGGCCATCGGCCCGCAAGGCGATATGGAAGGTGGTAGCCGCTCTGGCGTGAAGGCACCGTTCTCCAAGACCTCCTACGAGATGATGCTCCCGGAGCTCGGTCACGGTGGTCACAACTACATGTTCGACCAACCAGGCGTATCCGACTACGCCGACACCTGGCAGACCGAGCCCAAAGAGGTCGACGAGTACTACCGTGGCACGCGAGTGAAGAAGCAGGCCAAGTACAAGGACGTCTATCTGCACGGAGGCGATGGCGGAACAGCGCTGATCTGGCCCAACGTGAATATCCAACCCCACCGCATCCTCATCTGGCACCCCCACGGCGTCGGAGTGACGGAGAGCTGGAGACAGTACCCTGTCGACAAGAACGCGCCCAAGGTCGTCAAGGACGCTCAGCGCCGCTACATGATGCGCTATGGCGGCCCCACGGGCGTCACTGAGTCCGACGATATGGAGAACTGGAACTACGCCTTCCCCGCCAGCCTGGGGACGGTGGCCCAGCGCCTGCCGTACAACTTCCAGATGGGCATCGGCCACGACTTCAAGGACGACCGCCTGCCAGGCATGACCTTCAATTACCGCATCGCTGAGGAGAATCAGCGTGCGCGTCTGCGCCGTTGGGTGGAGTTCATGGAGGCCGGTAGCTGGGACGAGATCTACCCCGTCAACCCCAAGAAGAACACCGACAAGTAACCGGCAGCGGGGACGAGGAGTTACCGATGACAACCGGGCGTGAAGGCTCAAACGCCGACGACCTGATCAACGTGAACAACACGGTGATCATCACGAACCTACCGGAGGGACAGAAGATCAGATTGCGCGACGGGTCCCTCGCCGAGGTCACGGCCAACCCCAGGGATGGGGCGTGGCTATTCATCAAGTTCTTAGAGTCGTCAGAGGATCCCTCGCTGGTAGGCACAGAAGACATGGTCTTCGCCACTGACGTGGTCGGGCTCGGCGACTAGCAGCGGGAGAACACATCATGACCACCAACGCTACGAACGCGGCGATTGAACGACTGCTCTTTGAGCGGGAGATCGAAAAGTTCCTGTACCGTGAGGCCGAACTGCTGGACGACCGCCGGTATAACGACTGGATCGAGCTCATCGCCGAGGACATCCATTACCACATGCCGGTCCGCCGCAACGTGAAGTTTGGCGAGCAGCATCGCGAGAACACTGACTCTGAGTCCGAGATCTCCTGGTTCGACGAAGGCAAACGCACGCTCGCCGGGCGTGTTCGCCAGATCAACACTGGCCTTCACTGGGCCGAGGAGCCCTTCTCCCGCATTCGCCACTTAATCACCAACATCCAGGTTGGCGAACTGGATGGCGACGAAGTCCCCGTGCGCAGCAACTTCTACTGCTGGACCAACCGCCTGCGTGACGAGGTCAATATGTTCGTTGGCACCCGGCAGGACGTGTTGCGCCGAGACCCCGACACGGGATGGAAAATTACCAAACGCTTGATCCTCCTGGACCAGAACGTCCTGCTGTCCAAGGTGATCACCACGTTCTTCTAGGCAGCGGTACGTCCCGGTTCCCGACCGGACACCCAGTCGACACGCGCGATACAGTAGACTCCCGCGGCACTGCCCTGGAGTCTACGTTTGTCTCAGGCGGTGCGAGCTAGATGAGGATCAAGGAGCCAGGCTGGCGTGGCAATAACTGCAGAGTGGAGATCATACGGAGAGTTTGACGTTGTCCTCATCTTAGAGGACGGCGTCGTCAAGGAAGCGCTGACCGCTGACGCCGAAGTCCTACATGACTTTCTCGCAGTGCAACTACCGAACGTCGCCGGATGGGAAGGCGATCACCCGGTCGAAGGCGACAGGCTAAGTCCCGAATCCTGGGGGTCGTTGATCATGTCCCGTGGCATCACCGGAGATATCACGGACATGGACCCGGAGAAGTTCTGGGCAGGTATTGGAATCTGGTTCCGGTCCCACGGGGTCGACTACAACACGCCCCGTCCCTGGGCGACTCACGTTGATTAGTCATCAGGCAATGCATTAGCCACTGGCGGAAAGCTTGCAAGCCGCTCGCCACAGAGGAGTGTTAGGGTCTTGGATGTGACGAAAACCCAAGGGGCGATGACCGGCGCCCGATAAATCGACAGTCTCAAGGATGGTCGCGAGGTGTGGCTGGACGGGAGGCAGGCCGACGTCACCACGCACCCAGCGTCCAGGCCCCACACAAGGATCATTCGTGCCGCAACGTAGCCCATCGATCACCGAGCAACTAGCGCAGTTGTACTCGTGGCACCAACGCCAGGACGATTGCTTCATCCCTTGCGGACTGGTCAATGAAGAGCAATCTCTGAGCAGTTCGCCGCGGGTGGTTGGGCTCCTTAGAGAGGTGAATTCGGCTGACAAGGATTGGAAGCTCCCTCTCTTGCTTAGCAACGCGGCGAAAAGAGTCCTGAGTGGACGCCAATTTTCCAAGGCTGGCGTGTGGACAACGTGGAGATTCGGCGGATTGCTCGTCCAGGCACTGCACCACGGGCTGCCAATGTCAATAGACGTAGCATCTTGGCAGGATGCAGCCGAAGGGCTGCAAACCCTCGGAGTCACCAATCTCAAGAAGATTCCTGGCGGTGGCACAGCCAAGAGGAACGAAATCAGGGCCTATGCCCGTCGCGATGTGAACCTGTGGTGGCAAGAAATCGAACTAATGAATCCCGATATCGTCCTCTGCGGCGGCACCTTTGACGATGTTGCTCATACCATCGGATTCAAGCACACCTGGCGTTGGGCGGGAGTCCGTTTCGGTTCGTTGGCTAGACCAGACTCCGTTCCAGTGTTCGCCGACATGTATCACCCAGCCTTTCGCCGGCGACACGTTGATTACTATCAACGCATCAGTCCCGGTCTCCAGAAGCTTCTTGAAACCCTGACCTGATCCCGTGCTAGTCGTTGCAGGTCGCACAACAGCTCACGATTCGCCTGTCTTACCTACCTGTAACCACGGTGGCCAAATCGTTGCACCTACTGATGTTGCGTACGTTTTGAGCCCAGTCAGCGAGATCGATTTTGCCTTTGCCATCTCACGATCAAGGATCTCAGTGGAAATGGGATAGAACTCCCATTGCTTGAGATCCCAAGGGGTCACTTTGTCTTTTTCTCTTAGCAAGGCGAACCCGTAGGCATCTGCATGGCGAACTTTTTTCACGACCTGCCCACGCCCCGATTTGTGAATTCCACGCCAGCGGCGGTAGCTTCCACGGAGGCGTCGATAGTGGCCCGATAGCACACTCAGATCAGCACGACGCTCAAGGACATACAGGCATTTGATGCCCAGTCTCCTTCCTGACGCCAAGAAGCAACTCGACGAGTTCTTTGACGCTGCGGGATAGTCCCTGAATTGAGTGGCTGTCAAATTGGCTATGAAAAGCCCTCTGAGCGAATTTCGTCAGAGGGCTTTTCATGATGGTCGACTGGCTGCCCCGCCTGGGTTCGAACCAGGGTTAACAGATTCAAAGTCTGCTGTGCTACCACTGCACCACGGGGCAGCGTAGGAAGTACGCAGCCACACGATTCTAGGTGTCCTGGGCACGCCCAGGCAAGGCGGCGGGCGCGGCGGCGATCCTTCGTTTGGCGACCCCTCACCAACACGTCGGACCGCGCGTCGCGGGACAGACCAACGAGCTCATCGCGCCAGGAGGCCGAGGCCGAATCTCCGTGACAGTCGGGGTGATAGTCGGGGTGCCAGCACCCCGACTATCACGGTCGAGCGCTAGTGCAGCTCGGAGAAAGCGGTTGGCACCCAGATTCGATTGTTGATCCTGGTCACCAGTTGACCATCGGCCTCAGAGGCAGCGAAGGCGGTTGCCCGCTCGGGGTCATCGCGGAACTCTGCCCACTTCGCCAGCCGCTCCGCGTCGTTTTCCCACGCGAGCATGTAGTGCAGCTTGGTGTTGTCACCGATGTTCTCCGTCCAATAGCCGATCGGCCTGAAACCGTACTTTTTGAACAGACGGTCCGTTGTTTTGGCGAACCGGTCTATCAGCGGTCGAAGCTTGCCTGGCGCCGCTTCATATGTCCTCATTTCGTAAATCAAAACTATCCTCCTAGCTGTGTTGTTTCTTTACTCATGGTGACTCCAACGACACCAACTCCCCGGCCGCAATTCCCAGATCGACAGCCTGGCCCGCATTGATCTCGAGCACGTACATGATCGGCGCACCGGGACTATACAAGGGAAGGTCGTCCACGGTCGCTCCGGCCAGTGGGGAAGGTACCTGGTGGGTGACCGCGACGACCCGAAGCGAGGCGTCGACCCATACGAGATCAATCGGGAACCGCATGCCGCGCATCCAGAAGCTCGGGTGGCCAACCGTAGGATACGCGAACCACATACCGGTGCCCTGGGCGAGGGAATCGCGCCCAGACAGACCAGCAGCACGCTCGATAGTATCGTCAGCGACTTCAACGATGAACTTCCCGGCGCCGACGCGGAGGACCAACACGTCGGTGGCCGCCGTCGCAACCGGCGTTGGCGTAGGCACCGACGTCGGGCTGGGGGTCGGAGACGGAGGGGAGTTGGTGGAGTCAGGCTCACATGCTGCCAACACTGCGGCGGTGCTCACCGCCAGCAGCGACAAAGCCCACATCACTGGGATTGGCCGGTCCAGAACGTCGACTGGCGTTGCTCTAGCTTCGCGGGGAACGGCAACCCGAGATGGGAGTAGGCGGCTTTGGTCGCCACCCGTCCACGAGGAGTGCGGCTCAGGAACCCCAACTGCAAGAGGTAGGGCTCATACACATCCATGATGGTGTCCGACTCCTCGCCGATGGACGCAGCGATAGTCTCAAGTCCCACAGGGCCACCGTCGAACTTCTCAGCAATCGCGCGAAGCACTCGGTGATCAATCTCGTCGAGGCCGATGCTATCGACCTCAAGCAGCGCTAACCCCTGTGCGGCGACCTCTGCGGTGACCACGCCATCTGCCCGCACTTGCGCGTAGTCACGAACGCGGCGCAAGAGTCGATTTGCAACCCGCGGAGTACCCCGTGCCCGCAGTGCGACCTCGTGCACCCCCGTAGGAACAATCTGTACGTTCAGTATCTCTGCGGAGCGTGCCACGATTTGCTCCATCGCAGCCAGGTCGTAGAAGTCGAGCCGGTAGGTCGACCCAAAGCGGTCGCGAAGTGGCGCGCTGAGCATCGCGTACCGTGTGGTCGCGCCCACCAGGGTGAAGGGCTCGATCTTGAGATTGATGCTTTGGGCGCTCAGCCCCTTGCCCATCACCCAAGACAGCGAGAAGTCCTCCATCGCGGGATAAAGAATCTCTTCGACGACTTTGCCCAGCCGGTGAATCTCGTCAATGAAAAGCACATCACCCGCTTTGAGCTGAGTCAGCAGCGATGCCATATCGCCGGGGCGCTCGATCGCAGGCCCGGCGGTGACGCGGATATTTGCGCCCATCTCAGAGGCAATGATGTTCGCTAGGGTTGTTTTCCCAAGACCTGGTGGGCCGTAGAGCAGCACGTGATCGAGGGGTTCACCACGCTGTTGAGCGGCAGTCATGCCTATGGTCAAGTTCTCCTTGACCTTCTGCTGTCCCACGTACTCGGAAAGTCGGCGCGGACGCAGCCCACCTTCAGACGAAATATCATCGTCCAGCGGGTCACCAGCAACGATGCGGTCAGTCATGCACCACGCCCCAGAGGTCTACCCGCATCTCTAAGATTCGAGCATCGCGATTCTAGCGACGGGCGCTGTACGCCCGCAATGAACCGTTAGCGTTCTACGCATGGGAATACAGCTCAATGCTAAGCGAATCGACCACTCGGAGCATGAATATACCTCAACCCCAACCCGGTTTTGGCGCGTCCACAGCCTAGGGGCCCCGACGCTTCCCGAGTACCACACCCGCTATGATCATGCCAGCGCCAACGATGGCGGTTGATCCACTTTGGAAGGCCAATGGGGAAACGAAAGATTCCTTCATCGAGACCCGTACATCGATGAGCTTGTCGATGAATATATGGTTGATCTCCAGGCCCCGGATGAACTCGTCAACGGTCTCGAAACCGTACGCAGCGACCGGGCCGAACAGGACTACAGCAAGACCACCGGAAACCAGCAACGGCACCCCTGCCCAGGCCAACCGCGAGCCCCAGCTACGACCACCCAGAAATCCGATCATGAGCGCAAACAACCCAGACAATATCACGAGGACCGCGATGATGCTCCTGCCGAAGTCGATGTACCCACGAATGTTATTGAACACATCAACGTCCGCGTCGCTGCCCACCAGCTCCCGCAGCTGGGATTCGTCGACCGCGAAACCGTCGCGTAACCACCCACGGGCTTTGCCAAGCAATTCGATATTGTTTTCAGCGGTAGCGGCGTCGGCCGCCTGGGAACGAATGAGGATTTCGAGATTCTTTTCGGTGAACGTATAACCGTCTCTGAGTATCTCGCGGAGATCCTCGACGGCGATCGGTGAGTCGTCGCCAAGCTGGGCAAACACCAGCTCCTCGGTGAGCGCGATGGTGTCAGGCAGCGGCGCCACGATCGCCGTAACAAGCTGCTCGCGCACGTCCAAGCCGACGACGACTTTCAACTGCTCGTAGGACACCGCCGGAGGGCGGCACGGAGGCAGCGAATCCAGGGTGAGAGTGAGGCTGAGGAGATCTTGGATCGAGCAGACCGGGAGGGAAGTGTAGATCTCTGCGAACTTCGCGTCGGCCACGTCAAGGAGCACGGATGCCGCGAGCGTTGCGCGATCCGCGAGCGGGACCACGATGACGAAGCTGTCGGTGCGACCGATGATATAAGGGCCAACGCCATCCACGGTCTCCCGTACACGATCGGCGATCCAGTCCGCCGGCAGCACTTGGCTGATGGCGTCGACGATCTCCGCGTTGGTGAACGTGACACCGTATGGAAGCTCGACGACCGACCCCAGCGAACTCTGCACCACTGGCGCGATCTGCTCTTCAAGCAGGAACTCGTAAGCGCCTTGCCCCTCGAGACTGGTAAGCACCCAGCCTTCAACAACGTCGATCCCTGTCGCGGCGCGCTCATGCACCGGAATGGTTATCGAGAATGTGTCGGTGCGGCCCAGCAGGTAAGGCATGACCTCATCGATCACCCCCACGACCTGTTTTTTGAGCCAGACATCCGGCACGATCTCCACGACACCGTCCACCACCTGCCGCGAGGTGAGCGTCATGCCCAGCGGGAGCTGATTGAGGACGCCGGACTCGTCGATCCGGTCAGTGACAACGCGATTCACCAGATACCCGTGAATATCGGCGTCCAGCAAGAGTTCTTTGAATACGTCTGTGGCGGCCTCAATCCGGTCGTCCACTGCGATCGTGACGTCGAAATGCTCCTCGGCACCCGTGATATAAGGCACGGCCGCGTTGACCACGGTCGCTACGTTCTCCTCCAGCCACGCCGGCGGGAGTACGCGTTTGAGATTTGAAGAGATGCCTCCAGGTGAAACATCAATGCCTGGTGGGACCTGATCGAGGGAGAAGGTGCCCGTCTTCTGGGCTTCAGCCACGGCGAACGGAATACCCTCCTCATAGATGAAATTGAAAAGGTCCAACTCTCGAAACGTGTCAGTGTAGAACGCTGGCTCTAGAACCGTATGGTTCACTCGGAACACCAGCAGCGTGGCCAGGAAAAGACCTAGGAACACTGGGATCAAAAGTAACGCGAATAATCGCCGTATCACAATCATCTGATTACTCCGCCGAGGACGGCGCCCCAATGTCGTCGCCAAGTTTAGCAGCCAAGATTTTTAGGCCCGATCCGCGACACTCTGCTTCGTCGTATCCAGAAGCACATCTTCGCGCGTACGAAATCCCACCCGCCCACATCCCACCCGCCCACGCGCGCCACACGTGCCTCAGATACCATTGCTCATGAATCACAACGCTCAGGGGCCACCGATGTCAGACGAACACGAACGTTGGAGCAAAGAGACCTACAGTCCCGCTATCAAACGCACACCCGAGCGGCAGCCAGAGTTCCACTCCGAATCCGACCTCACCATCGAGCCAATCTACGCACCAGAGCCTGCTGCCTCCGAATCACCCGCCGAGTTACCCGGCGAATACCCATTCACCCGTGGTACCCAGCCCTCCATGTACCGCGGCCGTTTGTGGACCATGCGCCAATACGCGGGGTTCTCCACGCCAGAGGAATCCAACGCCAGGTACCGGTACCTCATGTCCCAGGGGCAGAACGGGCTGTCCGTCGCCTTCGATCTCCCCACCCAAACCGGCTATGACCCTGACGACGACATGGCCCGATCCGAGGTGGGCAAGGTCGGTGTATCCATAGCCAGCCTCGCCGACATGGAAGCGCTGTTCGACGGGATCCCGTTGGACAAGGTCACGACGTCCATGACCATCAATTCGACCGCCCCGATCCTGCTAGCGCTGTACCTCGCTGTCGCCCGTAAGCAGGGCGTGGCCTTTGAAAAGCTCGGTGGTACCACTCAGAACGATGTTCTGAAGGAGTACATCGCGAGGGGCACGTACATCTACCCGCCAGGTCCCTCGCTACGTCTGATCACGGACATGTTCGCCTTCTGCGCGGAGCAAGTTCCTCAGTGGAACACCATCAGCATCAGCGGTTACCACATGCGAGAGGCCGGATCGACCGCGCCGCAGGAGATCGCGTTCACCCTCGCCAACGGCATCACGTACGTCCAAGCTGCGGTGGACGCCGGGCTGGACGTTGACTCGTTCGCAGGGCGAATCTCGTTCTTCTTCGCGTCGCACAACAATCTCTTCGAAGAAGCGGCGAAGTTCCGCGCGGCGCGGCGTATGTGGGCCAAGATTATGCGCGAAAGGTTCCACGCCAAAGACCCTCGGTCGTGGATGCTGCGGTTCCACACGCAGACTGCGGGAGTAACCCTCCAGGCACAGCAGCCCGACGTCAACGTCGTGCGCACCACGATCCAGGGCCTCGCCGCCGTTCTCGGCGGTACGCAGTCACTGCACGTGAACTCCAAAGACGAAGCACTCGGCCTACCCACGGAGGATTCAGCGACCCTCGCCCTGCGCACGCAGCAGGTTTTGGCGAGTGAGTCTGGCGTGACAGAGACGGTCGATCCGCTTGCGGGCTCTCATTACGTTGAGCACCTCACCAACGAGTTGGAGCGTCTGGCGAACGAACTGATCACGGCCATCGACGCCATGGGCGGCGCGCCCGCCGCCATCGAGCGTGGCTTCCAGCAACAGCGGATAGAAGACGCCGCCTACCGGCACCTGGGGCTCGTCGAATCGGGCGAGCGCATCATCGTGGGAGTCAACGCCAACGTCTCCGACACGGCGGCGCCCGTTGAGGTACTACGCCTGGATCCCGATGCGGAGCGCCGCCAGGTGGCACGCGTACAACGGGTGCGGGCAGAACGTGACACCACCGCGGTCGACCGCGCGCTGGAGCGGCTGGTGGCCGCAGCAGCTGACGCCACCGTAAACACCATGCCAGCGCTACTCGAATGCGTCGAGACGTACGCCACGCTTGGCGAAATCTGCAACACGTTACGTGACGCGTTCGGCGTCTACCGGCCGGCTGTGTAGCGCTCTAGATCGAGCCGCCCCCGCTTCCGCCGGATTTCCTCAGGTCCTCCTTAGGGCGGAACGCGGAATCCAGCACCGCGCTTGAGGGGCTCCTCTCGCAGAGACATGGAGTTTATCGGGGTGTCACGTTGATATCGGAAGCCCGGAACTCGTAAAGAGGCCCATCAATTGTCTAGTCCAGAGGTGTACAATGACGCCCGTCGGTTCCTTTTTTGTCCACTCTTTTCCCCTCAGGCGGAGGTTTTGAACGATGCTTTCAGTGCAAGAGAACGACGCCCTTACCAAGGTCGGGCCGGGTACGCCCATGGGCGAGTTGATGCGCCGCTATTGGCACCCGATCGCCGCTACCGGTGAGCTCGATGCGCACGCCACCAAGGCAGTTCGGCTCCTCGGCGAGGACCTGGTCCTCTACAAGGATCGCTCCGGCACCTACGGCCTGATCGAGCGCCTTTGCGCCCACCGTCGCGTCGACCTCTCCTACGGCATCCCCGAAGAAAATGGCCTTCGCTGCATGTACCACGGCTGGATGTATGACGAGAGTGGTCAGTGCATCGAACAGCCGTTCGAAGAGACCGTCCACCCGGACGGACGCTTCAAGGAGAAGGTCAAGATTCAGGGCTACCCGGTGGAAGATCGATTCGGGATGCTTTGGGCTTACATGGGACCGCTACCCGCCCCACTGAATCCCACCTGGGAGCCCTACGCCTATGAGAATGGCTTCGCGGCCATCGGTATCGCCGAGCTTCCCTGCAACTGGCTCCAGTGCCAAGAGAATTCGCTAGACCCGGTCCATCTGGAGTGGCTGCACGGGTATTGGGGCGAGATGCAACGTCAGGAAGCGATGCAGAAGAGCAGCGATGCACCCGAGCTGGTAATGACGGTGCCACGCAAGCACAAGAAGATTGGGTTCACCCAGTTCGACCACGGCGTTATCAAGCGGCGCGTGACCGACGATGGCACGGAAGACGACCACGACTGGACGATGGGCCACCCAGCCGTGTTTCCGAACATTCTTTATGTTGGAGACATGGTGAAATGCAACTTCCAATACCGCGTGCCGATAGACGACGAAACGACGTTGCACATCACTTGGTTCTTCTACAAGGGCGCGCCAGACGTGACGCAGGCGAAACAGGAGAAGGTTCCCTACTGGCACGTCCCGCTGTTCGACAAGGATGGCCAAATCATTCCCGATCTCGTCAACCACCAGGACTTCGTGGCATGGATCACGCAAGGTAAGAACGCCGATCGTAGCTTGGAAAAGCTCGGCGAGTCTGACCGTGGGATCATCCTCTACCGCAAGCTCCTTCGCGATCAGATGGACATTGTCGCGGACGGTGGCGATCCCATGAACACGTTCAGGGATGCCAAGGAGGCATCCTACGTGGAATTGCCGTTAGAGCGGTGGCCAACGATGCAGGGATCGGAGCGCTTTACCACCTACATGAGTGCCCAAGCCGATGAGCCTCCAACTCAGGTCGAGCAAATCCAGATGGTCCTCGACTCCTGGGCGGCGCAAGCCTCCGTCTAACGACGGATAACCCGGAACGCCAAGAGGGCTCCGCTGCTGCGGAGCCCTCTTTCTTTGTGTCCCATTCCGGCGTCCGCCACCCCACCTACAGACGCTGAAACACAACGTTCACCGACGCCGAGCCCACCGCAGAACTACGCTCGTCCTCAACCGTGAAACCGTTGCTCAGGAATGCCTGCCTGATCGCGTCATCACCCTCATTGACTTCGATCAACACACTCTGCAGCCGCACGTCTGCCAACAATCGCCCAGCGCCGCGAACGATCGATTCCTCATGGCCGTCGACGTCCACTTTCATGTGCGTTGGGCATGGCAGGCCCAGCTCGTAAATCAACATGTCCAGCGCAATGGCCACCACACCCTGGGTCCGCCCGCTATCGTTCTCCGCCATACGGTCCAACTGATGTAACGCGCCGCCGGCTTCCGCTGCGCCGCTCAGATGCATCGCTCCCAACTTCATCTCATCGCTCAACGCTACGAGGTACGCCGTAGTGCTACCGGACAGGGCGTTCAACGTGATATTTCGGTTCAGCGCCTCGTAATTCGCAGCCTCCGGCTCGAAGCAGCGCACCGTCAGCATGCCGCCGGTCTTGAGTGCGGCGTAGAGGCCATACTGACCGATGTTCGCGCCAACATCGAAGAAGACATCGCCCGACTTGACCACACCGTCGATCCAATCGAGCGTTCCGGGCTCCTTCGTCAAGTAGGCGTCGACCCGCTCACGCTCACGGCGCGCCCGTGTTTCCATACGCACGAGGACGCCTCGAACGTCAATGTCGCGCACTGACCGACGGTCGAGCTGTCGACGAATACGTCCCGCGACCTTCCTCGGATTAACAAATGACTTTAGCTGCGGCATAAATGAATGGTATCCCGGCCGACTGCACAGACGAACCATTCAGCACAACGGTTGCTCACGGATGGCCGTAGCGCTATCGTGGCCGCCAGTTCCGGCATTGAACATTCAGGGATCCTTCCTTTCGCGTTCCGCTACCCTCGGCGGCGGTTCAAGCGAGCAAGAGACCTCCGGACACTCAAGAAGCGGGATAAAACCCCGAGGTCAGATACTCGCCTCACGGTTGGCCAGCACAGTCCATGGTGACTCCTCGGGCTATCAGCTACTCCCGCAATCACTCCCGCAATAGATCAGGTCGAAATGGAAGGCAGTGCATGGAGATATCGGGAAACCGGTTAGGCAAGCGAGTCTCGGCCATCGAGCGTCTCATAGAGGGATGCTGGTTGACGTTGCTGGCCCTGGTCCCACTAGCCGTCGTCCCAGAAGGTTTGATCGCCGGCGCGATCCAAGGGCCGAAGGTCTTTGTCTTTCGCAGCATCGTGCTGATTCTCGTGGCGAGTTTGACCATCAGCTATACGACGGGGCCAGGGGCCGCTGAATTGCGGCGTCAGCCCATAGATGATTCGGCTCGCAAAGCGCTCTCGACGCTGCGATCAAATCCTGTCGCGTTAGCGGTCGCGGGCGTTATGGGCGCGAATATTATCGCGTTCATCTTATCGCCCGTACACAGTGTTAGCTGGGGCGGCGTTGACCCGGGATTCGATAGCTATGGGCTGCTGACCATCCTTTCTTTCTTGGTGATGTTCGTTGCGCTGGTGAGCTATCTGAGGACAGAGGCCCAATTACGCCGTTTGCTCTGGGTCGTAGCCCTCACGGGGGTGGTTATCGGCGCGCACGGCCTCGCCCAGCACTTTGGCTTCGACCCGTTCCAGGATGAACCCAGCTCACGGGTACGGCTAACGTTCACGTTTGGTAACCCGATCTTCGGAGCAGCATATCTGCTCATGACCATTCCCCTCAGTCTCGTATTGTGGGAAACGTTGCGTACCCGTTGGAGCCCGGCTTTGCACTCGGCCCTTGGCGTGGGACTGATCGTGCTACCACTCTTCGGGGTTGCTTATTCTCTGAGCAGAGGAGCATTGATCAGCCTGGCCTTTGCTCTACTGGTTTACATCTCACTTGGGGCATTCTCCTTCGGTCTTCGGTTCCCGCGCAGAACGATTACCGTCCTCGCGGTCTCGCTCGTCCTGGTCCTACTCGCAGGGCTGTTGCCGACCCCTGGGAATACCGCGGGGGCTTCTCAACTGGGAGACCGGATCGGATCCATCAACGAGGCGTTTACTCCCGACGGCGGTGGATTATCGGGCCGCTACTCCATCTGGTCCACAGCGGTCGACGCCTACCTGACGACACCCTGGGTCGATGAGGATCAGAACCCCGAGTTGCCCGGTCTTGGCCTACGACCGCTGCGTCGAGTGATCGGGTTCGGCCCTGATCTTTTCGGTGTTGCATACCGGATGGTAAGTAGTGACTTCAAGCTCGGCCCACTGGAACGAAACGCCCACAATTTCGTGGTTCATACGTTGGTAGAACTTGGCCTCCTAGGCGTTCTGGCCTACGCTTGGATGGCCACTACGCTTTTCTACGTCCTATGGACTATCGTCCGCCAAGCGCGGCGCACAGAGTCGGAAGGGATAGTCCCTTTGGTAGCCGTCGGACTCGGGGCAGCGTTCATGGGTCGATTGCTTGAGCAGATGGCCGGGAAAGCGCAATTGTCCGATCTGATGCTCATGTGGGTGCTTATTGGCGTCGTTGCAGCGCTGGCCAACCATGGGGCAATGCCCCGTCTCACCGTCGGGGCAGGAGCCCCGGTGCCCCCTGGTCAGCGCCGGGGAACGCCACAGCGATCAGGCTTTCGAGGCGGCACGTCCACTTATGCCTCAACCCTCGTTGCCCTCTTGGCCCTAGCCATTTGGTGGCAGACGTCATTGGCGGACATTCGCGCGCTCTCTCTATCCGGGCGGGCACAGCAAGCGGGGACCGACGGGGACGCTGCGACTGCGGGCGCACTGTACAAGCAAGCGATCAACGTGGCACCTCATGCATCGATTCCTCGACTACTTCTGGCGCAGGGCCTGCTCAATAGCGCGCGCTCCGAGGCGAACGCCGCCGAATCGCTGGCGTCGTTGGAGCAAGCGCGAGCGGTGATCCAAGGAGTGCTGGACCGCAACCCACTCGATCTGCGTGCGCGACAGTGGGCAGGCACAATCAGCCAGGAAATTGCGTTGATCGACGCCTCATCCTGGGCACAAGCGGTCCGCGACGCAGAGCTGGTGATGGCGCTATCGCCGGGCCTGTGGGAGCAGTTGCAGCCGCTCGCTTGGGCGCTGGCTCTCTCTGGGAACTTCGACAGGGCTCTCGATGTAGT
>CAUZFB010000048.1:0-17654 GCA_963579135.1 Dehalococcoidia bacterium
GCCGGGTTCGCCGGCAAGAAGGCCATGACCGCCACCTCCGGCCCCGGCTTCACGCTGATGCAGGAAGGCATCGGCCTGGGCTGGATGGCCGAGATTCCGATAGTTGTCGTCGATGTCCAGCGCGGTGGCCCCGCAACCGGCCTGCCCACGAAGACTGAGCAGTCCGACCTGCTCACCGCCATCTACCCCGCCCACGGCGACTCTCGCATGCCGGTGATTGCACCCGGCACAGTCGAGGAGTGCTTCTACGGCTCGGTCATGGCCTTCAACTGGGCTGAGCGCTACCAGGGCCCCGTGATGCTGCTCACCGAGCACTCCCTTGCCGAGCGCGCCCAAAACATCCGCAAACCCGACCTAGCAAACGTGCCGGTCGAAGAGCGCATCCGTTACACCGGGAGCAACGGCTACCTCCGCTACGAGGCCCACGAAGTCTCCCCGTTCTCCTCGCCCGGCGGTCCCGGCTCCTACATAGCCAACGGCTCCGAGCACGATGTGTTCGGCGACACCACTCACCTCGCCAAATACCACATCCACATGACAGAGCGCCGATTCGGCAAGCTCAAGCTCTTGGAAGACGGCGACTACGAAGCGGAGAACGTCACCGCCAGCATCGCGGTCATGCCCTGGGGCGGCTCCAAGGGATCTGTCCGCGAGGCCCTCGACCTGCTGCTCGCGGAAGGCGTCGACCTCGGCTGGTACTACACCATGTACGTCAGTCCCCTCCCGGCCAAGATGCTCCAAGAGTTAAAGAATAAAGATCTCGTCATCGTCCCGGAACTCAACTTCCAGGGCCAGATGGCGCTGAACCTCCGATCCCAAGGGATCAAAGCAGAAGCCATCACGCAGTACACCGGTCTGCCTTTCGGCCCCAGCGACCTCGCCGGGCGCATCAAGCTGTTGCTAGCTGGCATCGGCCAGCCCACTGGAGTGGTCAACGTATGAGCGAGAAGAACCCCGAATACGATTTCCTATGGTGCCCGGGATGCGGTGATTTCGGCGTCCGCAGAGCCCTCGAGTTCGCGATGGAAGACCTGAACATCAAGACCGAGCGGGCCATGACCAGCAACGTTGTCGTAGCCGGTATCGGATGCTCGGGCAACACCGTCCATCTCCTGGAAGGCGAGCAGCCCTACGGGTTCCACGGCATCCACGGGCGATCGCTCCCCGTCGCCATGGGGGTCAAGATGAGCAACCCCGAGCTCAACGTCGTCACCGTTGCTGGCGATGGTGACTTCCTGAGCATAGGCATGGAGCACATCGCCCCGCAAGCCGCGCGCAACCTCAACATCTGCGCCATCATCATGGACAACGGCGTCTACGGCCTCACCAAGGGCCAGGCCTCACCCACGACCACCCACGACACGGTCACCAGCTCGACGCCGTTCGGCAAAGTCGAGGCTCCCGTCAACCCGCTGGAGCTCTACCTGACGCTCGGCGTCACGTACATCGCATCCGGCTACTCATCCAAGCCCAAGGATCTGGCAAACCTCATCCTCCGCGGCATGGAGCACCCGGGGTTCTCCATCGTGCACGTGGCCTCCCCCTGCACTACCTACAACGACACCTATACGCAGCTCAAGGGCAGCGCCAAGCTTGGCATCTCTCCCACTGCATGGTCCATCCCAGCCGACCACAACCCCGCCGACCGCAGCGCGGCGCAGGCGGTCATCGCCGAAGGCGGAGTCCCCATTGGCGTCGTCTACCAAGACAACTCTCGCCCGTCCTTCGACGAGCAGTTCGTGTCCATCCGGGCCAACAACGTCCAGAAGGCCACCGACGCCCAGCTCGCTACCTTCGACCTCTAGCACCCGACCTCACAACTGCATTAGAACCGGGCCAGGCTGGTCAGCCTGGCCCGGTTCTAATTAGCCTCATTCTGACGCGAGCGGGGAGGCTCCTCTTCCGTCATTCTGACACAAGGCGAAGCCCGCGAAGGATCTCTCACCGCCTTCCGTAATCCTTCCGTTCGTGAGCGATCATGCGGAAGCTCGCGCGGCCTGGGACCTTGATCGTCGGCGACAACATCGTTCGAGACGGCGCTGTGCCTAACTCCACAAGCGACGATCCCAAAGTGCAGGGCGCCCGTGGGTTCATCCAGCTCCTCGCCTAGAACCCACGCCTCGACGCCACCGCCATCCAAACCGTCGGCGGCAAAGGCTACGACGACTTCGTGCTAGCTCTCGTCAACTGAACACGCCAGCGCGCTAACACCCTATACTTCCGGCCACTACGCGGACGATACAACGGCGCCCTCATGGAGAGAACGATGGTCCAGTACCAAGCGATCGGTCGGTTCACGTCCCGCACAGAGTCATACGGCAAGACCACCGGCTCGGCCGAGTACACCCCTGACGTTAACCTGCCCGGCATGCTGTGGGCCAAGGTTCTCCGCAGCCCGGTTCCCCACGCCATCATCACGTGTATCGACACCTCCAAGGCGATCGCTCTGCCCGGTGTACACGCCGTCGTCACCGGCGCCGATGTCGCAGGCGTTCGCTACGGCCGCCGCTACCGCGACCTCAACGTTTTGTCCGATGGACGCATCCGGTTCATCGGCGACCGTATCGCGGCCGTCGCCGCCGAGACCAAGGAGATTGCAGAGGCTGCCGCCGAGCTTATCGTGGTGGAATACGACGAACTCCAGGGCGTCTTCGACCCCTTCGCTGCGGCCGAGGGCGACGCCCCGCTCATCCACCCGGACGTCAACACCTACGAAGGCGTCCCTGAGATCCTCGATCCCGTATCCAACGTGTTCGTCGACGAGCTCCACGGGCGTGGAGACGTGCACGCGGGTTTCGCCAAGGCCGACAAGATCATCGAGAACACATTCACCGTCTCGCGCCAACACCAGGGCTACATGGAACCCCACTGCTGCGTCGCCTGGCTGGACAACAACGGCATCCTCCAGGTTTGGGCGCCCAACAAGAACCCCCATGGAGTGAAGGGCGCCATCGCCATCGCCGTAGACATGGATCCCGACAAGGTGAAGCTCAACCCGATCACTGTCGGCGGTGATTTCGGTGGCAAGGGTGCGACCCTCGAAGAACCCCTGACCTGTCTGCTGGCCATCAAGTCTGCTCGGCCCGTGAAGCACGTCTTCAGCTACTACGACGAGTTCACCGTCGCCGCGCCCCGCCACGCGGGCTCGCTGCGGTTCAAGACAGGCGTCATGAACGACGGCACTATCGTCGCTCACGAACTGGATGCGGTGTTCGACGGCGGTGCCTACGGTGGAGTGCGGCCCGGCCCACAGCTCGGTGGCGCAGCCCACGGTGGCGGCTGCTACCGCATGGAGAACACCAAGCTCCGCGTGCGGCGCGTCTACACCAACAACATCCCCGGTGGGCAAGCCCGCGCTCCCGGCGAGCCCCAGGGTTTCTTCGCAGGCGAATCCCACATTGACTCTGTCGCCCGCGCTATCGGCATGAACCCCGTCGCCTTCCGTATGCAAAATATGGTCAAGGACGGCGAACTGCTGGTCTCAGGCGCGGCGTACCGCGACGTCCGCGCCAGCGAGACACTGCAAGCAGCTGTCGACGGCGCTGGCTACTGCACAGCCAAGCCAGCCAACGTGGGACGTGGCGTCGCCATGGGCTACCGTGCGCCAGGCACGGGTGAATCGTCCGTCACCGTGTTCCTCAAGCCCGGCGGCGAGGTGGTCATCGGAACCCCTGTATACGAACCAGGTACCGGCACCTACACCACCCTCCGTGTCGTCGTGGCCGAAACCCTCAACTACCCACCGGAAGACATCGAGATCCAGGTCATGGGCACCGACGTCACGGGGCCAGACTCCGGCATCGGTGGCAGCCGCGGCACCCGCATAACCACCACATCCGGCCACATGGCCGCCACGGACGCCAAGGAGCAGCTGCTCACGCTCGCCGCTTCGCTCCTCGAATGGCCCGCAGGCCACGTACTCCTCGATGGCAAGGAGCTGATCCGCGACGACACCGGCGAACGTCGGTTCTGGGGTGACATGCTCGACGAGGCTGGCCTAGAGATTCGCGCCGACGCCTACGCCGACGCCACCGCCCGCCCCGACGTGACGGGCTTCGCCGCGCAGGTCGCGGAGGTCAAGGTCGACCCCGAAACCGGCAGAGTGGAGCTGCTAAAATTCACGACCGCCCACGACATCGGGACCATCATTAACCCGATCGGCCACCAGGGTCAAATCAACGGTGGCGTCATGCAGGGCGTAGGCTACGCGCTGATGGAGGAGATATGCGTCGAGGGCGGCCAGGTAACGACCACCAACTTCGCCGACGTGAAATTCCCAACCACCGGTGATTTGCCTGAACTCAAAACCGTCCTCCTAGAACCATCCGGTGGCGTAGGCCCCTACAATGTCAAAGGCATTGGTGAAAACCCCATCACACCCGTCGCCGCTGCCATCGCCAACGCAGTCGCGGACGCCGTCGGCGTCCGCATCAAGGACCTACCCATCACCGCAGAGAAGGTCTTGGCCGCGCTCAAGGCCTCCGCGCTCGCATCCAAGGACTAGATCACATGCAACCCATAACTCCAGACGACCTGGATCTCCTCAGGTCGTCTCTGACTAACGCCGACCTGGTTTTCCTTGACGGCTTCCACGCCGTCAAGCACGCTGCGCGCTTCGGCGCCGACATCGGCCTCGTGGCGTGCGCCAGCGAAGCCAAACTCCAAGAACTCGCCGACTCCCTCGCACCCGACGTCGCAGGCGAACTCACGAGCATGGCGAAATCCATCGACAAAAAAGACGTCAAGAAAATCGGCGAGATGCGCTCGCACTGGACCGGCGTCTGGGGCGTCGCGCGACGCCCGCGCTACACGGTAGAGGACATCCTCGCATCGCCTGACCCTGTCGTGCTGCTGGAGAACCCACAGAACAGCGGGAACATAGGCGCCTGCATTCGCGTCACAGCCGCGGCCGGCGCGGGAGGCGTGTTGCTGACCGGCGACGCCAACCCGTGGGAGCCCGCTGTCATCCGAGGAGCAGCCGGACTCCAGTTCGCCATCCCCGTCGCCAATCTAGACACCATCGCTGGCCTTAAACGCCCCATCATCGCCGTCGACCCGGAAGGCGACGACATCACAACCGCCACCATACCGGCCCATCCAGTCCTCGCGTTTGGCACGGAACGTGAAGGCCTCAGCGATCCACTCAAACAGATGGCCGATATGCGTGTAAGACTTCCCATGAAAGCGGGCGTCAGCAGCGTCAACCTCGCCGTCGCCGTCGGTATCGTCCTCTACTCACAAGCGCTGCGCTAGCTAGAGTCATGATTCCTCGATCTTTGTAGGGCTCGACCAGGATGGGCAAGCCCTCCTTGGCCACCTCCAGTCCCCCAAGCGTCCCTTCATGAAAGCTTCACGGCAGCAGCCTTCGGCGCGACTTATCATTCACGAGTAGCCCCTACGCGTAGGAAAAACGCTCCTCGCGCCACGGGTCGCCACGCATGTGATAGCCGTTCGTTTCCCAGAAGCCGGGGCGGTTCTCGGCCATTAGCTCCATCCCTGTCACCCACTTGGCGCTCTTCCAGCCGTAGCGTGCAGGCACTACCAAGCGCACCGGATAGCCGTGGTTCGGCTCCAAAGGGCCGCCATCCATCCTGCGCGCGAATAGCACCTCAGGCGCGCGCAGTGCCTCCAGGTCCAAGTTCGTCGTGTATCCATCGGAGCTATGCACCATGACGTAACGCGCCTCCGGCTTCGGCGACGCCAGATCGAGGACAGTCGACACCGCCAGTCCTTCCCACGCCACGTTGAGCCGCGACCATTGCGTGACACAGTGGAAATCAACCACCTCCGACGTCCCCGCGAGCGCCAGGAAGGCGTCCCAGTCAAGCTCCACTTCACGCTCCACGAGTCCTGTAACTCGCAGCTTCCAATCGGCCGTCGACACCCGTGGCGCGGACCGCAGGTTCATCACGGGCATCTTGGGCGTGACGTACTGACCTGCGGGCACGCGCTCGCGCATCTCTTCTGGGATACCCCGGTACCCAAACATGCTGCTCATCCGCCTGAAAATCTCCATGCCTGTCCTCTCTGGGAGCTCTTCGGCCCGGCTACGCTATCATTCCCGGGCGGGCTGTCACCAGCCCGACAGCCATGACTACCAACTCCACCCCAGCTGCGCCATCTCTCGCCATCGACGTCCAAGGCCTATCGAAGTCCTTCGGCCGCACGGCCGCACTGAGACAGGTCAACCTCCAACTCACGTACGGCGAAAGCCTGGCGCTCTTCGGTCACAACGGCGCCGGCAAAAGCACGCTGATCCGTACTCTCACAACGTTGATCCGGCCTGACGACGGCACGGTGCGCATCGCCGGTTTCGACTGCAACTCCCAGGCCTCACAAATACGCTCGGTGATTGGCTACGTCGGCCACCAATCGCTGCTATACGACGACCTAACCCCACGAGAAAACCTGCGGTTCTACGCCAGGATGTACGGACTACCTGATGCCCACGACCTCGTCGAGCACTCACTGGCCGAGGTCGGTGCGACATCCTACGCCGGTCGTCGGGTGCGTGTATTGTCCAACGGCATGCAGAAGCGCGTTGCCATCGCCAGAGCGCTGCTCCACCGGCCGCGAGTGCTCCTGCTCGACGAGCCGGAAACCGGCCTCGACCAAGGTGGCCTTGAGCTCCTCGGCGCCGTCGTCACCGCCGTGAAACAGGGCGGCGCGTCCGTCGTAATGGCAACCCACGGGATCGAGTTCGGCCTCGCCCTCGCCGAGCAGGCCCTCGTGCTGTCGAACGGACGAGTTACGATGACCTGTGCGTCGCCCGAAACGAGCGTGAACGCAATCCAGCACGCCGTGCTCCGCAAACCAGAGGCGCAGCCCACGCTGGAGGGCCAGACCACGCCAAAGGCCTCCGAATGACGGGCTACTTGCGTTCCGCCATCGCCGTCTACGCGAAGGACATGCGCCTCGAAGCGCGCACCAAGGAGACGTTCAGCGCTGTCCTCGCCTTCGCCGTGATCGTCGCATTCGTATTCGGCTTCGCGTTCGACCCCAGCCCCAGCGTCGTAGCGCTGGTCGGCCCCGGCATCGTGTGGGTCGCCTACGTATTCACCGGGATACTCGGCATGAACCGCACCTTCGCAGTAGAGCGCGACCGGGGGACACTGGAGGGACTGCTCCTCGCACCCGTCGGACGCGAGGCGATCTACGCTGGCAAGCTCGCTAGTACCACAACGATCATGCTGTTGGTGGAAGTGCTCCTCTATCCCGTATTCCTGGTACTATTCGATCTCGACCTCTTCAACATCTGGTTCGCTTTGGTCACCATCGCAGCCACTGTGGGTTTCGCCGCAGTCGGCACGCTCTTCGCCGCGATTGCCGCGCACACCCGCGCCCGCGAAGTGCTGCTACCGTTGCTGTTTCTCCCCATCATTCTCCCTGTCATCATCGGTGCCGTCGCCAGCACATCGGCAGCGTTGGGAGGGGCAGGTTGGGACGGTGTCGGCAAGTGGCTGCAGTTCATCGTGGCCTTTGATCTGGTGTTCCTTGTGCTATCATCCTGGGCGTTCGATTTCGTCCTGGAGGAGTAGCGATGGGGAGCGGTGGAATGGGTGTTAGACAGGCCCTCTTGGGCGTCGCAGCACTCCTTTTCCTCATTGATCTTTACCTCATCTTCCAGTACGCCCCCACCGCATCTGAAGCGCTCGGCGTCCAGGTCCAGCGCATCTTCTACTTCCACGTCCCTAGCGCATTGCTCGGCATGATTTCATTCGCCGTGGCAGCCGTCGCCAGCGTGGTCTACCTGACCAAGCGCGGCCGCAAGTGGGACCGTGTCGCCTGGGCCTCAGCCGAGGTTGGCACCGTTTTCTTTACCGTCGCCATCGCCACCGGCGCCATCTGGGCAAAACCCGTATGGCAGAAATGGTGGGTGTGGGATGTCAACGGCACCCTCACCTTCATGCTGTGGCTCGTCTTCATCGGCTACCTCATCGTCCGCTCCTACGCACCCACCGTCGAACGCGGGAGCCGCTGGGCAGCAGTCGTCGCCATCTTCGGCGCCGCGTCCGTCCCCTTCGTCTACATGGCCGCCGACTGGTGGGAGGGCCTCCACACCGAGCGGATTACGGGCCCTGCCGCCCAAGGCTCGCTAGAGGGTGAGATGTTCTTCACTTTGATGTTCTCCCTCCTCACGTTCCTCGTTCTATTCATCGCCCTCGTCGCCGAACGCACCGCTCAGCTCGGGATCGAGGAAAGCATCGAAGAGCTCCGCAGAGAGGTGGCCTCGTGAAGATCTCCCACATCAGCAAACGCGCGCGCATCGGCATTGGCATCGCCATCCTCGCCATCCTCGCCCTGCCTGGCACCGCCCTCGCCGCCGCGTCCGCTCAGGACGCCCCTCCTGGCGAAAGCAAGCTCGGGTTCCTTCTCGTTGGCGAGCTCATTGTCTGGGCCGGATTCTTCGCCTACGCCTTCTACATGAGCCGCAAGACCAACGAAATGCGCCGCGAGATTGACGATCTCCGCGCCCAGCTCAACAAGCCCCCTGTTTCCTGAGCGCAGCAAAGTCGAAGTACCTCTCTCTCCCCAGAGCGCCGAGCGACCTTCAGTCCAGCGAGCCCATGGCACACGCGCCTTGCCTACCAACGAGCCCGGGGTAGAATGGCGCAACCATTCAGGAGGAGGCACCACTATGGGCGACGAGATCGAATTCAATCCGTATTACGGCGTGTTCCCTTACCACGACTTCGTGAAGGAAGAAGGCATCCCTGTTCATGAGGCCTATGCCGTCGACTGCAACACCGTGCAGGTCGAGCCATGGGAGCGACTGGGCGGCCTCGGCGCCTACATCCACCTGGTAGGCCGCTCAGACTACCTCTCGGCCTACGTCGCCGAAATCCCAGCTGGCAGCCAGCTCAACCCCGAGCAACACATGCATGACGAGCTCATCCACGTCGTTTCTGGGCGCGGCGCCACCTCCATCGAGGAGCCCGACGGCAGGAAGCACTCGTTCGAGTGGGGTCCAGGCTCGATCTTCGGCATCCCCATGAACGCCAAGCACCAGATCTTCAACGGTTCTGGCACCGAGCCTGCGCGCCTCGCGGCAGTCACCGATCTGCCGATCATTTTCAACATCTTCCACAAGAAAGACTTCATCTACGACAACCCCTTCACTTTCGGCGAGCGCTCTGAAGTCGAGCGCTACTACAACGGCGAGGGCGAGTTCCGCGAGGTCAAGCCCGGACGACACCAGTGGGAGACCAACTTCGTCCCTGACGTGCGTAGCTTCGAGCTTCCCCCTTGGGCAGCACGGGGCGCTGGCGGTAACAACATCCAGTTCCTGCTCGGCGATTCCTCCATGCACTGTCACCTGTCCGAGTTCCAGCAGGGCACGTACAAGAAGGCCCACCGCCACAACGCAGGCGCGCACATCTGGTGCGTCACCGGCGAGGGGTACTCCCTCCTCTGGCGCGAGGGTGAGGATCCCATCGACACAGTCCGAGTGGAATGGAAGCCCGGCACCCTCTACGCGCCCCCCGACGGCCCCACCTATCACCAACACTTCAACGTCGCCGATGGCCCCTCGCGTTATCTTGTTTTCGGATTCGGCGGAGCGCGCTATCCCGTGTTGGACACCAAGATGACCAGCTACGAGAACATGGACAAGACCACCAAGGAAGGTGGGAACCAGATCGAGTACCCCGACGAGGACCCCAAGATCCTGGACCTCTACGAGCGCGAGCTGTCCAAGCGTAGCCTCAACTCCAAGATGCGCGAGTTCGTCGGCCCCCGCAGCTAGCAGGGCGGCGCCCTGCACCCACATGATCGCGGGGGGCCCAGTCCCCCCGCGACAAGCCCACGTTGATTGTCGATCGCATCCGCCAGGGAATGGGCGAGCTACGAAACCCATGACAGACCCAAGACGTAAATATCCATACGTGAGAGAAGTGTCATGAATACGAACGACCGGGTCAGGGTCTGCGCCGGAGCAGGAATGCTGTCGCTACCCATCATGATCGCAGCGCTGGCCGCGCTTGAGGTGTAGGAAACCGACTTGCGCAAAGGAGCGTTCAAAGCGATCTTCAGGTGCCCCATAGCGAATAATGTAATGACGATGTACAAGATGCCTCACCCCGATGCGTCCGTCCTCGGGGGTATCGCCACGTTGCCCAAGCTCAGCCCGATGAACGAGCAGCACGAAAACGCCGCCTACATCTCCGAGATCTCACAGACACTCAAAACCTGGGACATTCCCGTGCTCGTTTGCTTCTCAGGCAAAGACCTCGCATTCAAGCCAGACGTGGGGCGGGCCATCGCCGCGATGGTCCCCAACGGGCGATTCCATCTCATTGAAGGCCCCTGGCACTTCTTGCAAGAGGACGCGGGCGAAGAGATCGCCGAGCACATCATCCCTTTCCTCAAAGACGAGGCAAAGTTGATTCAAGCGCAGTAGCGACTGCTCAAGGGATGGCTCACTGTTCCGCCTATGACCGCACCCAGGTAAACTCATCACCACACGAAACACAGGAGACTCCACACCCATGGGCGACGAGATCGAATTCAATCCGTACTACGGCGTATTCCCCTACCACGACTTCGTGAAGAGCGAAGGCATCCCCGTCGTAGAAGCGTACGCCGTCGATTGCACGACCGTGCCCGTTGAGCCTTGGGAGCGGCTGGGTGGGCTTGGCACCTACGTCCACCTCACAGGGCGTGGCGACCACGCCTCAGCCTACGTTGTCGAAATTCCCGCTGGAGGTCAGCTCAAGCCTGAGCAGCACCTATACGACGAGCTCATGTACGTCGTATCCGGTCGTGGCGCCACGGTCATTGAAGACGCCAGCGGCAAGAAGCAGTCGTTCGAGTGGGGCCGGAACAGTATCTTCGGCATCCCCATGAACGCCAAGCACCAGATATTCAACGGCTCAGGCACCGAGCCTGCCCGCCTGGCAGCCCTCACCGACCTCCCCATCATCCTGAACATCTTCCACAAGCCCGAGTTCGTCTTCGACAACCCCATGACATTCCCCGAGCGCTCCGACGTAGAGCGCTACTACAACGGAGAGGGCGAGTTCCGCGAGGTCAAACCCGGACGCCACCAGTGGGAGACCAACTTCGTCCCCGACGTGACCAGCTTTGAGCTGCCGCCGTGGGCCGCCCGCGGTGCGGCAGGCAACAATATCCAGTACCTACTCGCTGACTCCTCCATGCACTGCCATATCTCGGAATTCCATCAAGGCACCTACAAGAAGGCCCACCGCCACAACGCCGGCTATCACATTTGGTGCGCCACCGGCGAGGGCTACTCGCTATTGTGGCTCGAGGGCGAGGACCCCGTGAACACCATCCGTGTCGACTGGAAGCCAGGCACTCTCTACGCGCCGCCCGACGGCCCCACCTACCACCAGCACTTCAACGTCGCTGACGGCCCCTCGCGCTACCTCGTCTTCGCATTCGGTGGCGCCCGCTACCCTGTGCTTGAAACAACCTTCAACGGTCTCGAAGTCATGGATATCTCCGCCAAAGATGGCGGCCACCAGATCGAGTACCAAGACGAAAATCCCGCGATTCTCGACCTCTACGAACGCGAGCTCAAGGCCCGAGGCCTCGCCTCCAAGATGCGCCAGTTCGTTCGGCCTGGAACGTAGGCCGCCCACGACACGGCCGCAGACGGTTCTCACCGCAGGACACTACGGCCGCGCAACCGTTGCACCCGCGTGCCAGTACGGGTAGCCTCTGCCTATCAACTCACCGGAGATAAACCATGGGCGACGAGATCGAATTCAATCCGTATTACGGCGTATTCCCTTACCACGACTTCGTGAAAGAAGAAGGCATCCCCGTTCACGAGGCGTATGCCGTCGACTGCAACACGCTGCAGCTTGAGCCTTGGGAGCGGATGGGCGGCCTAGGCGCCTACGTCCACTTGGTCGGACGATCCGACTATCTCTCAGCCTACGTCGTCGAAATTCCCGCGGGCGGACAGCTCAACCCTGAGCAGCACATGCACGACGAGCTCATCCACGTCATCTCGGGGCGCGGCGCAACTGTCATTGAAGAGAGCGATGGCACCAAGCACTCGTTCGAATGGGGACCATCCGCCATTTTCGCCATCCCCATGAACGCCAAACACCAGATCTTCAACGGCTCGGGCACCGAGCCTGCACGCCTCGCCGCCGTCACCGATCTCCCCATAATCTTCAACATCTTCCACAAGAAAGAGTTCATCTACGACAACCCCGTCGTTTTCGACGAGCGGGCCGCCGTGGAGCGCTACTACAACGGCGAAGGTGAGTTCCGCGAGATCAAACCTGGCCGCCACCAGTGGGAAACCAACTTCGTCCCCGACCTCGTCAACTTCGAGCTCCCTCCCTGGATCGCCCGAGGAGCCGCAGGCAACAACATCCAGTTCCTCCTCGGCGACTCCTCCATGCACTGCCACATCTCGCAGTTCTTCCAGGGCACTTACAAGAAGGCCCACAAGCACAACGCAGGCGCCCACATCTTCTGCGCCACCGGCGAGGGCTACTCACTCCTGTGGAAGGAAGGCGAGAACCCCGTGGACACCGTGCGCGTCGACTGGAAGCCGGGCACGCTCTACGCGCCGCCCGACGGCCCCACCTACCACCAGCACTTCAACGTCTCCGAAGGCCAATCACGCTACCTCGTGTTCGACTTCGGCGGCTCCCGCTACCCCGTCCTCGACTCTAAGATGTGGTCGTACGAGAACATGGACAAGTCACAGGCAGAAGGCGGGATGCAGGTCGAGTACGAAGACGAAGACCCACGCATTCACGAACTCTTCGCAGAAGAACTAACCAAGCGTGGGATCACTTCCCGCATGGGCGACTTCATCCCCAACCTCGACTCTCGCTAAAGCCCCATGCAACAGCGTCCAGCAGTCACGAACAGCGCGCCCGATCCGATGTGAGCCGACCACACGTAGTTCTCGTGTCGGCACACGGATCGGGCGCGTTGTTCAGCTCCCCCCCCTGCCCGTAGAATGAACAGATATGGCAACAAGCATGAACTACACCCCGGCCGAGCCCCCGGAACACGCGGAAGAAACCACCGGGATCGCCTCCGTCCTCACTGGACGCCGCAAGGCCATCATCCTCGGCTCCATCGCACTCCTTGCGTTTGGCTACTTCGCCTTCACCGCGTTCCAGGCAGCCACCTCCTTCTACCTCAGTGTCGACGAGTTGGTAGAGCGTGGCCCCGTCGTAGGAGAGACTTACGTCCAGGTCAAAGGCGCCCTCAAGCCCTACACGTTCAAGCGGGAAAGCGACACCTCATTGGTCGCCCATTTCCAGCTTGAAGAAGGCGGCGCGGTCGTCGACGCCACCTACAACGGTGTTCTGCCTGACCTGTTCTTCAACCCGCACTCGGAGATCGTCCTTGGCGGCGAATACGGTGCAGATGGTGTCTTGGTCGTCGACCGTGACAGCGTGCTGATCAAGTGCCCGTCGAAGTACGAGGCACTGGAAGTCGAAAACCCGATGCAGCCGATTCCCAGCGCGCTGGAAAGCTAAGCCGCCCTCCTGGCCTCCCAGCCACCACCCCAGGAGCACACCAAAGGCCGGCGACAAACGCTCGACGTCCGCTGGCTTGAACATCTAACAGCAGGAGGCGACCCCGGCGACGGCCAGCAACTCGCGGGGCTAGTCTCGTTCCACAACGGGGTTTCGGAATTCAATCAAGGAAGATTCTTCGACGCACATGAGTCGTTCGAACGTGCGTGGCGTGAAACGCCTTACCCGGAGCGGCTCCTCAGCCTCGCGCTCTCCAAGCTCGGCGCCGCGTTCGCCCACGCACAGCGTGGCAATCTCACCACCGCCACCAAGATCGTCCGTGACGCCCAGCGCTGCCTCGCACCGCTGCCTCCCGCGTACGCCGGAATCGACATCGCGCAGCTACGGGATGGGCTAGCGCCGTGGCTCACATCACCGCAACCCGGATCGGTGGTGGTTCACTTAACGCCGGTTAACAAATAAGCGTCCCGACGTACTGCAGGAACGCTCTGCTCGATCGGTTCCACCCTGCGTCTCAGGCAACGTCTTGCTGCTCGACGACCTGACGCGCTACCGGCGCCGCATCCGGGATATCAGCCCTATGCCCACACTGGATGCAAGACACGTAACTGCCGTAGATGTCGGCCGACTCGCGAAGGTCGCCGCAGCAGCATGAGCACGCCTTGCACATCATCATCGTTGTCTCTTTTCTATCCGATCTCATCACTCTGCTATAAGTCCGCGGTGAGCGTTGCTTCGCCGCTTCGTTACATTAGATGACGTAGAACTGATCATGGTGCCAGGATTTCGTTCGACATTTGTTCATAAATCTTAACGAAATCACGCTTCACTCAGCAAATATCATATCAGAGCAAATGATACTCTTCGTATCAACTGTGTTATGATTAAGCGGTACGGCGTTCCGCAAGAAACGTCTCCTGAATCGGCCCAGGGGATTCAACCCGATGCAAGAAAACAGACGACGAGTTCAAGTCCGCCATACACGCGGGGTATTCGAAGACATGCTCTTTGGTCAGATGGCCGGGGCTAGTCCCCCTCCCGCTCGTCGACAAGAGCAGGAAGCGCAGCAACCGGCCGAAGGCCTCTACATCATCAGTGTCGCTGCCCGCATCCTTTCTATGCACCCCCAGACACTGCGCAAGTACGAACGCGTGGGCCTCGTTCGGCCATCCCGAACTGTCGGCATGCTCCGCCTCTACTCAGAGGAGGACATCACCAAGCTCCGCGTGATAAAAAGGCTTGTAGATGAACTTCGGCTGAACTTGGCTGGCGTCGAGATGGCCATCGCCGTATTCGACCGTCTATCCGCCGCCCGAGACCAGATGAACCAAGATCAAGCCAACCGAAGAGCCACCGCCCAGGCGTTCGATCGCATGTTCGATCAGATTATGGAGCTCTTCGCCGGACCCCAACGACAGTAGACAACCAGGCCCAGCGATCACACCACAGAGGACACTTGCTCGATGACGACCCAAGAACCAGAAATCTCATCCGAGATCCCGGACGAGGCTCCAGACAAGACCGAAGAGCCGACCGATCCAATGACTGCCTTGGAGCAGGAGCGAGACCAGCTCAAAGCGATCGCCCAACGCACGCAAGCCGATTTTCTCAACTACAAGCGGCGCACCGACCAGGAACGTGGAATGCTAGTGCGCAACGCTTCGAGCCATGTACTCAGCCGTCTGATCCCGATCCAGGACGACCTCGAACGTGCCGTCGGAGCGCTGCCCGAAAATGCCCCCGACTCCTGGAAAGATGGCATCAAGATGGTTCTCCAGAACCTCCAGGCCATCGGAGAAGCCGAAGGCCTGACCAAGTATGAACCGACTCCCGGAGACATTTTCAATCCCGCCGAACAAGAGGCTCTCTACTACCAGCCGACGACTGATCAATTCCCCGGTGCGGTGCTCTCGGTGATCAGCCCCGGGTACCGCACCGCAGACCGTGTGCTCCGGCCCGCCCAGGTGGTGGTGGCGAAAGCACCCGAAGATAACGCTGAGACCAGCGGCAACTGAATCAATGACAATGTCCGTCCTTCCTGAAGGTAGGGCGAGGAGGCTCGTATGGCGAAAGTGATTGGGATAGACCTAGGTACCACCAACTCGGCGGTGGCTGTAATGGAGGCGGGCGAACCGTCCATCCTTGAAAACTCAGAAGGAGGGCGTACGACCCCGTCTGTCGTTGCCCTCAACCCCAAATCGGGGGAGCGATACGTCGGCATGGTTGCCAAGCGACAGGCAGTGACCAACCCTGAAAACACCGTGTACTCAGTGAAGCGATTCATCGGCCGCAAGTTCGCCGAGGTCCAGCATGAGATCGAGACCATCGGGTACGAGATCAAGGCCAGCGCCGCAGGCGACGCGGTCGTCCGCATGGGCGACCGCGACTACACGCCACCGGAAGTCGCGGCAATGGTGCTGCAGAAACTCAAATCTGACGCCGAGATCAAGCTGGGTGAGACGATCACCCAGGCAGTCATCACCGTTCCTGCGTACTTCAACGACAGCCAACGTCAGGCCACCAAGGACGCGGGACAGATCGCAGGCCTCGAGGTGCTTCGCATCATCAACGAGCCCACTGCGGCTTCGCTCGCCTATGGCCTCGACAAGAACGAGGACGAGCTCATCGCTGTATTCGATCTAGGTGGGGGGACATTCGACGTCTCCATCCTCCATATTGGTGACGGCGTGTTCGAGGTCAAATCCACCAACGGAGACACTCAGCTCGGGGGTGACGACTTCGACCAACGGATTATCGAGTGGATGGCCGACGAGTTCAAGAAGGATCAAGGCATCGATTTGAAGCAGGACCGCATGGCGCTCCAGCGCCTAAAGGAGGCTGCCGAGCGTGCCAAGATCGAGCTCTCCACAGTTGCCCAGACTGAGATCAACCTCCCGTTCGTGACCGCCGACGCGTCCGGCCCCAAACACATGGCCATGAGCCTAACCCGCGCGAAGTTGGAGCAGCTCACTGCGGACCTCATCGAGCGCACCGCGAACCCATGCCGCCAGGCGATCAAGGACGCGGGCATCACGCAAGCGGATATCGGCCAAATCGTCATGGTCGGCGGCATGACGCGCATGCCTGCAGTTGCCGACAAGGTCAAAGAGCTATTCGGCAAGGAGCCACACAAGGGAGTGAACCCCGACGAGGTGGTAGCCGTTGGAGCAGCCATCCAGGCCGGAGTGCTCCAGGGTGAGGTCACCGACATCCTCCTGTTAGATGTCACTCCGTTGTCTCTTGGGATCGAAACCCTCGGCAGCGTCGCAACACCCCTCATCAAGCGAAACACCACGATCCCCACATCGCACACCGAAACGTTCACGACGGCTGCAGACAACCAGACGAGCGTTGAAATTCACGTGATTCAGGGTGAACGAGGTATGGCCAACGAGAACAAGTCAATCGGGCGATTCAACCTGGATGGCCTGGCGCCGTCTCCCCGTGGCGTGCCCCAGATCGATGTCGAGTTCGACATCGACGCCAACGGGATCTTGAGCGTGTCGGCCAAGGATAAGGCAACCAACAAGGAACAACGCATCACCATCACGGCGTCCTCTGGTCTGTCCAACGACGAGGTCGAGCTTCTCATCAAGGAGGCCGAGGCTCACGCCGACGAGGACGCGAAGCGCCGCGAGCTTGTCGAGGCGCGCAACGGGGCTGACAACGCCGCCTACCAGGCGGACAAGTCCTTGGCAGAGCACGGTGACAAGATCACCCCGGACCTCAAACAAGAGATTACAGACCAAATCGCCAGTGTTCGCGCGCTACTGGCCCAGGAGCCACCGAATGATGACGCTGCTGCTATGCGGGCAGCGGTCGAGTCACTCACGGCGACGCTCACCCAAATCGGCCAGCAGGTCTACGAACAGCAACAGGCCGAGGCGAATGCTGACGCGCCGCCCACGGATGGGGAAGCGGGCGAAGCGACACCCGACGGCAGCAGCGGCGACGAAGGTGACGACACGGTCGAGGGCGAATACCGCGAAGTCTAGGATGGCCGATTTACGCCGCCGACGCGACGCCGAATGATGATAGAGAAAGGGCCGTGTGGGATTTCCCATCCGGCCCTTTGCTTGCGCATAACGGGCCTCCCGCCGGTTGGCTAGGGGCCCGTCCGCCCGTAGTCGTCTTCGACGCGGACAACGTCATCCAGCTCAGGCGTGCCCACCTCAA
>CAUZFB010000049.1:0-17392 GCA_963579135.1 Dehalococcoidia bacterium
TGTGGGATTTCCCATCCGGCCCTTTGCTTGCGCATAACGGGCCTCCCGCCGGTTGGCTAGGGGCCCGTCCGCCCGTAGTCGTCTTCGACGCGGACAACGTCATCCAGCTCAGGCGTGCCCACCTCAATGATGAGGCCTCCTTGATCCGCGATGGCCTTGAGCCGGTGCGTCGTGCCACGCGCGATGGGGTACGGGCAAGAGCCAACCCTTCAGCCCTAACCCGTAGCCCTACCAGGTTGATGGGCTACAGGGCTAGAGGGCCAACGCACCTCTGGAGAGGACATCCTCGTCGAACTCGAGACCGAGGCCAGGTGTCTGGGGCAGATCGATGTGACCATCCACGGCGAGGGGCACCGACTTGAATAAGGGGAACGACCACGGCATGTACTCAACGGTCATACCATTGGGCACGGCAGCCAGTGCGTGGACGAGAACCTCGGGCGCCAAATGGGTCACGACAGGCAGGTTGTATGCTTCCGCCATGTGGGCAACCTTCATCCATTGGGTAATGCCGCCGACTCGCAGTAGATCGACCATGACGATGTCTATGGACTTCTGCTCGATGAGCTGGCGGAAGGGTGCGATGCCGTAGACGTACTCGCCCGCCGCTATCGGGGTGTCGAGAGCATCGGCAATTTTCGCCAGGCCGCGGAAGTCATCGAACCTGGTGGGGTCCTCTAGCCAAGTGATGCCGTAGTCGCGCATCTCCCGGCCGATAGTGATTGCGCGATTCACGTCCCACAGCTGGTTGATGTCTATCATCAGTTCGACGTCCGGCCCAACGGCGTCGCGCATGGTGCGCAAGCGCGCGACCTCCGCGGCAATGGTCTTCTCGGCGCCCAGCCTGAACTTCATCGACATGAAGCCCTCATCCACCAGGCGCTTGCCGTGGGAGGTCAGCATGTCCAGATCAAACGACCGCCACAGGAATCCGCTGGCGTAGGTGGGCACGCTGTCGCGATAGCCGCCGAGCAGCTTGTACACCGGCTGGCCGAGTGCCTTGCCCTTGATGTCCCACAACGCCACATCGATGGACGAGATGGCGCGGGTCACCAGCCCGGCGGGCGATCCACTACCCCCGACGCGAAACAGCCGCGAGCCTATCTCCTCGGTGTTCATGGGGTCCATGCCTACGGCCAACGCGCACAACCCATCGACGGCCGCGTGCAATGCAGCGGTCATGGCCGGCGGGGCGAAGCCCGCGTAGCCGATGCCCTCGATACCATCGTCCGTACGTAGCGTGAGTGTGACGAAGTCGATCTCGTCGCCGCCCTTGGCGAAGGGCGCATGCTCGCGAGGGACCCGAACGGCTTGTGTTGTGTAGCTTACGATCTTCATCTGGCTAAAGACCCTGTGCCAATTGCTGCTTCTGCCAATCCATATCCACGTTTTCGCCGTAGAAGCGCTCAGGATTCTCGATGGACCAGAGTTGCTTATGGACGACGTAATTGTCAGGGTCGAAGATGGACACTTCACGCCACTTGGCGCGCGCACCGATCGTGTCGCCGCTCCGCAGCAGCGCTAGTCCCTGGCCGAATAGCACGTGAACCCGGGAATCAACCTCGGTCCGTTCGCTCGACTCCGCGCCCGCCGTCGCACCTGACGTGAGCCACGCGTCGACGAGGTCGCGGGTCTCCTGCTTACGGATGTCAAACCCACCGAACTTTTGGTAAACGACCTCCCCGCTTTCGTCAATCAGGATGCCGTTCGGCACTGCCTTGAACCCAAACGTCTTGGAGAGGAGGTTGTCAGAATCCACCAGGCACGTGAACGTGGCACCGGCCTGCTCCATGAACGGGCGAGGCATCTTGGCACCCTGCGCGTCGACAGCCACCGCCACCAGCTCGAATCCACTACCGGCGTACTGCTCGACCACCTGCTGCCAAACTGGCAGCTGCTGGCGGCAGTTTCACCACGAGGCCCACATGAAGACGATGAGTTTCTTGCCACGGTACGAGGCAAAGTCCACCATCACACCGTCCAGGGACGGCAGTGCGGCTGCGGGGAATGTTTCGTTGACCACGGAACCAGTCGTCATGGGTTCTCCTGGTGTGTTGCTGTTGGCTCTCGTGCGGGATTGTACGCTCCGAGAGAGGCGAACTGCTGCGACATCGGTCCGCCGCGAGCGGTTTTGAGGGTCCCGGGACCCTAGCTGCGCGAGAGGGATCTGGAACGAGAGGAAATGAACACACAGTTTTGCCTCTGGAGCGCCGGCTGCGGGCCGCTGATCGCCTCTAGTACATGCCAGGAGCCGGCGATCGGGTGACCTCAAATGGCCCGATTTAGCTTCGGCGCGGGGACTCCCCCGGGCTCGATGGAGGTTCGGGTGTATAGCAGGTCGGCACTCGCTCCCGAATCTCTTGAGCTGCGCCCAGCGGCAGGGAGTGGGTGCAGGGCGTGTCCTGCCCGAGCTAGGTGGCGAGGCCGTGGAGAGGGAAGATGAGGCGTTTGATCTCGTCGACACGCTGGTGGGCCCAAGCGGTGGTTTGGTTGAGGACGTCATGTTCGACGTCGGGAACGACGTCGCGAAGGGTGGCGCTATCGAGGAACGCTTCCGCGGCTGCCGGCAGGACGTCGGGCCATGTGCGGCCGAGCATGATACCGTAGGCGAGGGTCCAGAGGCGTGGGACGGCGTCGAGGTCGTAGCCTCCGCCACCGAAGGCAAGCCAGGGGTAGCCGAGCGCGCCTAAACGTTCGACCAGCGCTTCGTAGCCGCGGGTGGTCAGCGCCAGATGCGTAAGCGGGTCATGGACGTAGGCGTCGGCGCCTACTTGGGTGGCGAGCACGTCGGGCTTGAAAGACTCTATCAGGGGGACTACGGCCTCGTCGAACGCTGCGACATACACGTTATCGGGCGTGTAGGGGAACAGAGGCAAGTTGACGGAAAAACCTTTGCCGTTACCTTCGCCGATCTCGTTGACGTCCCCGGTGCCAGGGAAGAGCCAGCGCGGGCCCTCGTGTACCGAGATCGTCATCACGTCAGCATCACGGTAGAAGGCGTTCTGGACGCCATCGCCGTGGTGTGCATCGATATCCACATAGCAGACACGCAGACCTCGCTTGCGGAGGGCGTTGATGGCGACGACAGGGTCGTTGAAGATGCAGAAGCCGGAGGCATTCCCGGAGGCGGCGTGGTGCAGGCCACCAGCAGGGGCGAAAGCTCGCGAGACGACACCATCGGCGATAAGCTCCGCCGCCTGCACGGAGGCGCCGGTGGACAGCAGCGCCGCTTCATACATGTCTTCGTAGATCGGGTTGTCTCCCGCCTGTGAGAACCCGAAGAGCTCGGCGCCCCGAACTTCCTCCCCCGCGCTGAGACGCTCGACCATCTCCAGGTAGAACTCCGTGTGAAACGTCAGCAGCTCATCACGGGCGGCCGGACGAGGCTCGACCACGAGCGCGCCAGGGTCTTCAAAAGCGCCATATGCCTGAAGCAACGCGTGCGTGTACTTCAGGCGCACGGGCCGCATGGGGTGGTGCTCGCTGAGCACATGACGAGACAACCTATCGTCGTACACGTACGCTGCTCGTTTTTCTGGGTTACCGGTCATATTGTCTTATGTTTCCTAAGAGTCCTGTTCGTCCATCATGCTGCCGGGACCCTCCACCGTCATTCCTGGCCCAATAGAGCCCGCAGGTAGGTCGCGGCTTGCCGCTTGTCCAGCGGGCTGTTGTTGTTGCCGCACTTGGGCGACTGCACGCAACAGGGACAGCCGTCGGTGCAGCCACACTCGTCGATGGCCGCGAGCGTCGCGGCCAACAGCTCTTCGATGACGTCGAAACCGTGCTCCGCGATCCCCACTCCGCCGGGGTGACCATCGTAGATGAACACCTGGGGTTCCCCGGTGTCCTGGTGCATAGGGGTGGACACTCCGCCAATATCATTACGATCGCACAGGGCGAACAAGGGCAAAACGCCGATGGCAGCATGCTCCATGGCATGCAGCCCTCCGGCCAGATTCTCTCGATCGCGCAGCGCGCGGTTGAACGTGGGGGCAGGCAAATCGAACCAGAATGCTACCGTGTGGAAGACTCGGATCGGCAGGTCCAGCAGCTCGTCGCCGAGGTCTTCGTCCTTGGCATCTGCTCCGTAGAAACCGCGTTTGCGGTACCCGATGACCTGGCGCGATACCTCGACCTCACCAACGTGCACAACGGCGCCGTTGAGGGTCTTCGACGCTTTGGTGTCCACGATCCGGATGTCCGTGACATCACGAGACTCGGTGTAATACGGAACATCGGTAGTGGTCAGGTAGGCAACTCCAGCTTTGAGGTCCAAGTCTTCCACTATGTAGGACTCGCCTTGATGCAGGTACACGGCGCCGGGGTGGAGATGGCTGAACGCCGCCAGCTCGTCCAGATGCTCCAGCACGCGCCCGGACAGGGATTCGACGGCCAGGTACTGGGTGTGCGCGGCAGACCGGATGTTCACGTCCTGCGCTGGGTACTCCACCGATGGCGAGATGAACCATTTGCCGTTGCGCTCGTTCAGCGACCCTTCGTCGGTCATGCGCGACAGATGGTCCCAGAACGCGTCGCCGTATAACGCGGAGTCGCTCGCGCTGAGCGGCATCTCGTAGGCGGCGCAACGGAGGTGGGGATCGAGGACGTAGGGGTTCTCAGGGCGTATGCGAGCGTGCTCGTGGGGCCTACCGAAAAAGAAGTCCGGGTGACGCATGAGGTATTGGTCGAGCGGGTTGTCTTGCGCGACCAGCACGCTCAACGAGCCCTGTCCGCTTCGGCCGCTACGCCCCGCCTGCTGCCACGTGCTGGCGATGCTGCCTGGGTAGCCAGTGATCAGCGTTGCGTCCAGGTCACCGATGTCGATACCCAGCTCCAACGCGTTCGTGGCCACCACACCCAGCAACTCGCCATCGAGCAATCCTCGTTCCACCTCACGCCTGTCTTCAGCGAGATACGAGGCCCTATACGGGCGCACCCGCTCGGCCAGCGGTGGGTTGTCCAGGCGCAGTCGGTCACGCACCGCCATGAAGACGAGTTCAGCCTGCCTCCGTGTGCGCACGAACGCCAGCGTGCGCGCGTCCCGCTTCAGGAGCATCTCGAGCAGGCGTGAGGTCTCGCTGCCAGCGCTGGCCCGTGTCCCACGCTCTTCGTCGACGACGGGCGGGGCCCAGAACACGAAATGCTTTGGACCGTGGGGAGCACCATCGTCCGCGACGACGTCAACGGGGCGCCCGATCAGGCCTTCGGCGAGCTCGCCAGCGTTGGCGATGGTCGCCGAGGAGAGGATGAACCGGGGGGCGGAGCCGTAGTGGGTGCACAGCCTCCGCAAGCGCCTGAGCACGTTGGCCACGTGTGACCCGAAGATTCCTCGATAGACGTGCGCCTCATCGATTACGATGTACTCGAGGGACGCCCACAGGCGGCTCCACGCGCGATGGTTGGGGAGCATGCCGACGTGCAGCATGTCAGGGTTGGTGAGGACCGCCCTCGCAGTCCTCCGCACGCCCGGCCGCTCCGAAAACGGCGTATCGCCGTCAAAGATTGCCACCCTGCCCTGGAGCTTCGGCGGCAGCAACGCTTGGATGCCTCGCAGTTGATCCTGTGCCAGCGCTTTGGTGGGGAACAGGAACAGCGCCCGACTGGTGGTGTCGTTCAGCAACGACTGCGCTACGGGGATGTCATAGCAGAGGCTCTTACCGCTGGCGGCTGGCGTCACGACAGCGACGTCGCGCCCGCTGAGCACCGCGTCGACCGCGCGGGCCTGATGCGCGAACAGTGGAAGCAGCCCACCCTCCAGCAACGCGGCGGTCAACGTGGGGTGCAGCTCGTGGGTGAGTCCAGCGTGGGACGCTTCGCGCTCGGGCAGCTCCTCGACGTGCACGAGCTGTCCGCTATTGATCGGTGAACGCTCGAGTTGGTCGACGAACAGACCTATGTCCAAGTCAGCTCCGCGGGGGCAAATTGGCTCGCGCGCAGGAACGTCAGTCCCCGTCCAACAGGTCGCGCTCCACGTCGATCAACTGGGCGTCAAGATGGTGATCTTGCTCCACGAACCGCACGGCGGCGGCGATTAGCTCGCTGGCATACCCAGCGTCCTTGGTGACACAACTCGCGCTGATCACCAGCATCTGATGGCGATCAATGCCGTCCACTTCAGCGACCGACATGCTGAACTTGTTGCGCGACCGCATGACCCAAGGAACGCGACACTTGCCGCTTGCCCTTGAGCGAGTCGTTACCAGGAAGCCTAAATGTCAGCCTACACGTGCCCATGAACACACCCATGCCCTCACGAGGACAACGGACGCCACTATATCACCCGCTTGATGCATCAAGCTCATTGACCGAGATTGTGAATCTATTTACTATCGCATCACAAGCGTTTCACAATCTCCGGCGAACGATTCGAGAGGTGCCTGTGACCACTAGCAGCGGAGTCCCCGAAGTCGTCGTAGAGCGGCTCCCGCAGTACCTGCGGGCCCTCGCCCAACTCGAGAGCAGTGGCATCGACGTGATCAGCTCGCAGCAACTGGGCGAGCTGCTCCAAGTGACGCCCGCTCAAATCCGCAAGGATCTCAGCTACTTCGGCCGCTTCGGAAAGCAGGGGCGCGGGTACAGCATCTCCCACCTGCTGGAGCGCCTCCGCGTAATCTTGGGACTCGATCAGACATGGAACGTCGCGGTTGTCGGAGTCGGCCGACTGGGGCGGTCGATTATCAGCTATCCCGGCTTCGAGCCGGAAGGTTTCCGCGTCGTGTGCGCATTCGACTCAGACCCGGCGGTGGTAGGCCAGGTTGCGGGTGGCCTAACCGTCCAAGACTTTAAGAGCTACGTCGAGACCGCGGAGCGCGAGGGCGTGCAGATCGCGATCGTCGCTGTCCCGGCAGCCGTCGCGCAAACCGTCATTGACGACCTCGTAGCGGCGGGGGTTAAGGCTATCCTCAACTACGCCCCCAAATCGGCCCTGACACCCCTGGACGTGCGCATACGCAACGTAGACCCGGTCGTGTCGCTCCAGTCCATGACCTATTACCTCAGCACCACCTAACCGCCGGCTTCATGGCGGGGCCGGACGCGGCCGTTCGCGATGGGTACGCCGTCACTTTGGTTGCAAACGAAGCTGACCGGGACCGGTTCGTCACGCGGCCAGCGGTGCCGCCTCTAACCCCACTTGCGGGGGCCCTACTTCGCCCTCAATGGTGTACCCAAAAGCAGCACAGTGAACAACGGCGTTCTTCTCCCCATAACAACGAATCAGGGTGCCCCCGTCAGCAGGGCAACCGTGGAGTCTCACCCCTGGCCGAATGACAGTTCCTGCATAAACCATATTACAAGGTGCCTTTGTAGGATAGGGTTCACATGAATATGAACCCTTGCATTTGGCTCTCATCCGGCGGGTAGTCCCAGCGTATAGGCCCAGAAGTCTCTTCTCAGCTTAGGACCAAGCGTTCTCCAAGACGCCTCGTGATGTTCTCGGGGGGCGCGAGTAACGCGGTTGACACTGCTCCTGCTCGCCTCTAACCTCAAAGGCGCTGCACGCCCACGCTGATGTTGCCTGCTTCAAGGAGAAACCGATGGGAGATTTGGACGGGGGCTTCTGGGCCGCCATCATCACGTGGACGGTAGTGGCCATCGCCGCAGCGCTGACCGGACTGGGCCTGCACTTGCGTGAGAAGGGCCAGAGCAAGTAACTCGTCAGCCGTCCGCGCACGTCTACTGCAGCCAACAGACCGCAAGATAGAAATAGCTGGAAAAGGAAAAGGGCCTCATACGAAGCCCTTTTCTTGCTGTCTGAAACGTTTGCTTACTTGGGAACGGAACCCGGTACTGTCGAACGCTGCCTGCTGCGCCTGCGACGCGTGATCAGAAGGCGAACCTGGGCGCGCCGTAACGATGCCAACGCCCGTTCGAGATCGATGTCCTCGCCGCGCGCCGCGATACGTTGTTGCGCTCGCTCGGAAGCCTCTTCGGCACGAGTCTCGTCAATCTCGTTCACGTGCTCCGCCGCATCAGCCAGCACGACGACCAGATCGCCACGTACCTCCATGAATCCGCCATGAACGACGTAATAGTTCTCCTCGCCGTCTGTGCGGTAGCGAAGTTCACCTGGCGACAAGGTGGTCATGATCGCCGCGTGGTGCGGCAGGACGCCAAGTTCGCCCTCACTGCCGGGTGCGACGACCACATCGACGTCACCCTCGAAGAGGATGCGTTCAGCCGTAACTATCTCAAGCCTCGTCGGCATCGTTTACGCACCAACCCCGGCGTTGGCCTTCTGACGCTCGGCGTGCCGGGCGAGCACCTCGTCGATGGTCCCCACCATGTTGAAGTCCTGGGCTGCGATATGGTCGTGCTTGCCCTCTAGAATCTCCTTGAAGCCGCGCACGGTCTCGGCCACCGGCACGTACCGGCCGTCCATACCCGTGAACTGCTCGGCGACGTGGAACGGCTGCGACAGGAACTGCTCAATGCGCTGGGCCCTGCCCACCGTGATTTTGTCGTCCTCTGAAAGCTCTTCCAGACCCAGGATCGCGATAATGTCCTGCAAGTCCTTGTACTTCTGCAGCACCTGCTGCACGCCTCGGGCAGTGTCGTAGTGCTCCTGGCCCACGATTAGCGGGTCCAAGATCCGTGACGAAGACGTCAGCGGGTCAACGGCCGGGTACAGGCCCTTGGCCGCGATCGCACGCTCAAGCGAGATAACTGCGTCCAAGTGACCGAAGCTTGTCGCCACACCAGGGTCGGTGTAGTCGTCAGCCGGCACGTAGATGGCCTGGAAAGAGGTGATCGAGCCCTTGGTGGTGGACGTAATCCGCTCCTGCAGGTCACCCATCTCCGTGCCCAGTGTAGGCTGATATCCCACGGCTGACGGCATGCGGCCCAGCAGCGCGGACACTTCCATGCCCGCTAGGATGTAGCGGTAGAGGTTGTCCACGAACAGGAGCACGTCCTGGTTCATCACGTCGCGGAAGTACTCGGCCATGGTCAGCCCGGTCATGGCGATGCGGAGGCGCACACCGGGCGGCTCGTTCATCTGACCGAACACGAGCACGGTGCTGTTCAGCACGCCAGACTCCTGCATCTCATTCCAGAGGTCGTTACCCTCGCGGGAACGCTCACCCACACCGGCGAACACGGAGTAGCCACTGTGCTCCTCCGCGATGTTCCGGATAAGCTCCTGAATGATGACGGTTTTGCCAACGCCCGCACCGCCGTACGCGCCAACCTTACCGCCCTTGGTGAAGGGCGCGATCAGATCGAGCGCCTTGACGCCGGTCTCAAGCACCTCAGTCGTCATGCTTTGGTCTTCATAGGGAGGAGGCGCGCGGTGGATGGACCAGTGGTCCTTGGCGACCACGGGCCCTAACCCATCCAGCGGCTCGCCGATGACGTTGAACAATCGTCCAAGGCTCGGCTCACCCACCGGTATGGTGATCGGCGCCCCGGTGTCTTTGACCACAGCACCGCGCGTCAGCCCCTCGGTGGGACCGAGAGCGAGGCAGCGCACCCAGCCGTTGCCTACCTGCTGCTCGACCTCGAGAACCAGGCGTTCGCCTGCAACCTCAAGGTCAAGCGCGCTGTAGATGCCGGGTAGACTCTCAGGTGGGAACTCCACGTCGACAACGGTCCCGATGACCTGTACGACCTTGCCTTCAGCTCCTTCGGCCATTTCCATACTCCTTCAACAACGAGAGCTCCGCCCTCGCCGGTCTATCCTTCTAATGCCGCCACGCCACCAACCAAGTCAAGAAGCTCGGCGGTGATCATGGCCTGGCGGGCCTTGTTCAATTCCAAAGTCAACGCATCGACCATCTCCTCGGCCGCATCCGTCGCGTTTCTCATCGCCACCATGCGTGAGGACTGCTCGCTGGCGTTACTCTCCAACACCGCCTGGTACACCTGCGTGTCCAGGAAGCGCGGCACCAATGTATTGAGTACGGTTTCCGCATCCGGCTCGTACTCATAGTCCGCCAGTCCACCCGGCTCTTCGAGCTCTCCAGCCTTGATGGGCAGCAACTGCGCCAACACAGGCTCCTGGAACAACGTATTAATGAATCGGGTGTAGGTGATGTGCACTTCGTCCACGGTCCCGTCCGTATACAACTGCGCTATCAGCGCCGATATGGGCAGACAGTCGGCCAGTGAAGGCCGATCACCCAAGCCCGGGAACGATGCCTGGAGGGTCCGGTTTGCCCGAATCATGAAGTCGCGGCCCTTCCGGCCCACCGTAATGGCCGATACTGGCACGTCCTGCCGCATCATGAACTGGCCAGCGGCCCGGTTGATGTTGGACGGCAAACCACCGGCGAGACCGCGATCGGGCGTTATCTCCAACAACAACACGTTCTTGATGGAGTGGCTTTGCAGCAGTGGATGCGTATTGTCACCGTCGCCCGCGCCCTGCGCGGCAAGACCGGCGAGCACTGACCGTAGCTTCTGAGCGTACGGACGGGACGCGACGACCTGCTCCTGGGCACGGCGCATCTTGGACGCCGCAACCATCTGCATCGCGTTGGTCACGCGGGCAGTGTTCTTGACGCTCTTTATGCGTCCTCGTATCTCTCTTACGCTAGGCACTCTTTAGTTGCCCTTTCTTTCGTCCATCGGAGTCGAGCAGGCCATGATCCCGGGCTAAAACGTTGCCTTGAAGGAAGTGATACCGTCTCGCAACCCTGCCTCGGTTTTCTCGTCGATGTCCTTTGTCTCTTGGATCGCTTGGAGCACTTCTGCCTTCGACGTTTCCAAGTACCCGATCAGCCGATCCTCGAACTCGCGAATACGGTCTACAGGGATGTCGTCCATGTAGCCGTTCACCACGGCGAACATGGACGACACCATTTGCCCTAGGGAGTTCGGCCGGTACTGGGGCTGCTTCAGGAGCTCGGTGAGACGTTGCCCGCGCTCCAGCTGCGCTCGCGTAACCGCGTCGAGATCAGACGCACCAAACTGGGCGAACGCCGCCAATGACGCGTATTGGGCCAGCTCCAACCGCATGCGACCAGCCACCTTCTTCACGGCGCGCGTCTGAGCAGCGCTACCCACGCGGGAAACGGAGAGACCGGCGTTGACCGCAGGGCGGATACCGGCGTTGAACAGGTCAGCCTCAAGGTAAATCTGGCCGTCCGTGATTGAGATAACGTTGGTCGGGATGTAACCGGACACGTCACCCGCCTGCGTTTCGATGATCGGCAGCGCCGTCAGCGATCCACCGCCGTGCGCCTCGTCCAGCCGTGCCGCGCGCTCAAGCAAGCGGCTGTGCAGGTAGAACACGTCGCCGGGGTATGCCTCACGTCCGGGAGGGCGCTTCAGCAACAGCGACATCTGCCGGTATGCCCAGGCGTGCTTCGTCAGGTCGTCGTAGATGATCAAGGCGTCTCGGCCGCTAGCCATGAACGCCTCACCGATGGCGCACCCGGCATAGGGTGCCAGGTACTGCATCGGCGCGGGGTCGGACGCGTTCGCCGCCACGATCACCGTGTGCTCCATGGCGCCGTGCTCTTCAAGCGTCGCCTGGATGCTGGCCACCTTGCTCTGCTTCTGTCCGACGGCCACGTAGATACAGAGAAGGTCCTGACCCTTCTGGTTGATAATCGTGTCAATCGCGATCGCAGTCTTGCCGGTGAAACGGTCGCCAATAATCAGCTCTCTCTGTCCGCGGCCAACAGGGATCATGCCGTCGATGGACTTGATGCCGGTCTGCACCGGCGTGTTCACCGCTTGCCTGATGGCCACGTTCGGAGCAACCATTTCGATTGCTCGCGTACCGTCCGTCTTCACCGGGCCCTTGCCGTCGATAGGCACGCCCAACGGGTCGACGACGCGGCCGAGAAGAGCATCGCCAACTGGTACCTGGGCCACCTGGCCTGTGGCCTTGACGAGGTCACCTTCCCTAACGTCGGTGTCGGGGCCCATGATGGCAGCACCCACCGCGTCTTCTTCGAGGTTCAACGCCAGGCCGCTCACACCGCTAGGGAACGACAATAGCTCACCGAAACCCACTTGGCTAAGCCCGTGGATCTGGGCGATACCGTCGCCAACCTCAACGACCGTGCCAACCTCGGTCAGCGTGGTTTCGCCGCCGAATTCCTCGATCTGCTTCTTGAGAACCGAGGCGATGTCTTGTCCGCGAGTGGTCATACGCTCCCTCTCACTTGCCCTCTCCCTGAATGGAGAGGCGCTATTGTCACGTTAGCGACCCGTGGGCCAACTGCTGCTTCAGCGCAGCAAGCTTGGTCCGCACCGAGCCATCGATGATCTGATCCCCAACCCGTACCAGAACCCCGCCGATGATCTCCGGATCCTCGTTGGTCTCCAGCACAACATTCTTCTGCAGCGAGGCGCCAAGAGAATCGCTCAAGCGCTTCTGCTGCGTCGCAGACAACGGTGTTGCCGTCGTCACCTGAGCGCGCACACGTCCAAGCATCACGTTGAGCAACTCACCGTATTCGTCGGCCACGCGACCGAGTAGTCCGACTCCCTGCCGCGATACCAACAGGCCCACGAGGTTCCGGATCATCGGATCGCGACCCTCGGCTACCTGCGCTACCACACCGAGCTTATCCTCGGTCTGCACGCGGGGCGTGGACATGTACGTGCTCACCGTCGGCTCTTCCAGGAGGTCCGACAGTTCGCGCAGGTCGGTGAGCCACGCTTCGGTGGTGCCCTTCTCCTGCGCGATTGCAAATAGCGCCTGCGCGTACCGTCTGGCTGTGGGTGCCTTAGCCAAGAGCCCTCCTACCCCTGACCCTGCATGGCCTCGCCCTCAGCGAGAACCTCATCAATCAGGTCGCGGTGGGTGTCCTCATCCAAGGAGCGACGGATGATTCGCTCGGCAGCCGTAACAGCCAACCCCGCAAACTGAGCGCGGACCTGTTCAAGGGCCGCATCCCGCTCCGATTGGATCTCGTTTCGGGCACGCTCAAGCATCTCCTCCGCCTGAGTGCGGGCCAGGCCCTGTTGCTGTTCGCGATAGCGCTCAGCGGCCTCACGAGCGTCCTGGAGAACCCGCTGCCCCTCCTGCCGACCCTCATCCAGCGTACGCTGCATCTGGGCCTGCTGCTCCAGGGCGTCCTGACGCACCCGATCCGCTTCTTCAAGGCTTTCCTTGATCTTGGCGGACCGAGCGTCGAGAACTCCAAGTATCCGCTTATACGCGAAGAAATACAGGATGACGGCCAAGACGGCGAAGTTGATGAGGTAGACAAGCAGACTCTGCGCGTCTATCCCAAGCGCGCCGATGCCGCTTGCTTCTTCAGCTACTTCAGTTAACAGGGGTGCTGCCAGCAAGGTGGCCGCCTCCTTCCAAACGTACTCGCCGCTTAGGCGACGAAGATCAACAGAATCGCGGTCACAAGGCCGTAGATACCGATGGCCTCAGTGAAGGCCAGCGCCAGCACCATGTTCGGTGCGATAACGTCTTTGGCTTCTGGGTTCCGGCCGAGGGCGTTCATTGCTCCTGCGCCGAGAATACCCAGGCCGACTCCCGCGCCGGCCATTCCCAACGCCGCGAAACCGACCGCCAAAAACTTCAATCCTTCTGAGTCAAACATTTCTCACTTCTCCTTATCGATTCGGCTTGCCTGAGCTGGTAACTAACCCGCGAATCTGGCCACTCCAGTTAGGGAGAGCTAGTGCGACCCAGCTTCCGAATGCTCTTCCTCGTGATTGCCGTGCGATGCTACGCCCATAACCGTGAACACCAACGTAAGACCCATGAAAATCAACGCCTGTACACCGCCAACCAACAGCTCCAAGCCGTAGAACGCGAGCGGTACCAGGAAAACCAGCAGGAACGTCATCATGCCCAAGACAATCTCACCTGCGAGCATGTTGCCAAATAGACGGAAAGTGAAACTGATCACCCGGATAAAGTGGCTCAAGAATTCAATGAGTCCGATGAACGTGTCCAACGGGTTGGGACCCCTGAAGAACTCTTTCAGGTAGCCAAATCCTTGCGCCTTGAAACCCCAAACCTCAGCAAACAAGAACGCGATTATCGCCAATGCCAGCGGCATGTTGATGTCGGTACCAGCAGACCGCAGTAGATGCGTCGTGATCTCGTCATGACCGCCGGCCTTGAAGCCGACTGTCGGGTAGATAGGGAGCAGCGCCATCCACGCGTTGAAAGCAACGAAGATGAATATCGTAGCCAGAATCGGGAAGAATGGGCGCGCGTAACGCTCGCCGGCCACACCCTTGATAAAGTTGTAGAGCGCTTCGATGAACATCTCGACGAAGCCCTGTAGGCGCCCGGGAACCATCTTCATGGTGCGCGCGCCGAAACCGAACAGGAGGACCACCACAATCGTCGTCAGCCACGCAGAAAGCAGCGTGTTGGTGACGGTGAATCCGCCTATCTCTAGGAGCGGTTGCGGTGCAAGATGAACCTCAGGGAGCGAGACGAACGGGTCGAAGCCAAATAGCGCTGCGCCGATAGCGCCCAGGGCAAGGCCCACGAGCACCATGATCAGCGCGACACCAGCAACCAGCTTTACCAATCTCGACCTCGCGAACGCTAGTCACGGCCCTCTGGGGAGCCGCCGCCCAAGTATCCAGACGCCATCTTGTACGTGCCATAGAACGCTACGACAACGCCTAGCAACAAACCGAGCAACAGGAACAGTGGCGCCGAACCAACCTTCCCATCAACCCACACACCCAACAGCGTGGGTGCGACAATCGCCGCGGCGATATACCAGCCTAGGCCAGTGAATTGGGCAGCCAAAACCCACCGCGGGCGCCGTCTCATATCTCGGTTCGAAATCTGGTGAATGTTATCACAAACACTCTCCCGATTGCGAGTTTCGTCGGGGTTACGATCCAGATCCGGGGCTGCTGCCTAGGTCCTCAAGTCCAGGAAGGTCTTCCAAAAACTCGGAGAACGCCGAGAGTTTCTGAATCTCTTCGTCAGTGACAGGTTTCTGCGTTCGGGACGGGCCCGAATCAGACGGCCGCACCCTGTCAGTGATTGACAGGCCAGTGTCATCCTCCATGGTGATCCCTGCCTTCTCAATCACGCCCTCTTCAACGTAGATCGGCACTTTCGATCTGATCACGTAGCGACTATCGTCCTTGTCGATCCCGAGCTCATCCAGGAACTTCCGGGCCTCTTGGATCGAGGGAAACGACCGCTCTCCGCCGCCTGGCGTGTTGACCCACTGGCCCCCGCGCACGGCGATCGCGATCGCGTCGCTCGGGCGACAGTCAACCTCGTGTTGCGGGCCAGCGGACACGTTCATGACGAGCTTGGCGAAAAAAGTGTCGTTGGCAAGATCAGCAACGAGGACGTAGTCAACGACGGCCCCCAGTTCGGAGATTACCGAGCCCAAGAGGTCATGGGTCAAAGGACGCGGAACCGCCACGTCCTGGAGCTTCACCGCAATGGCGTCAGCCTCTGGTGCGCCGATCCAAATCGGCAAATACCGGTCCGCAGCCCGCTCTTTGAGAATCACCACGCGCTGATAGTTCATCAGGCTGACCCTGATGCTATCGATCACCATTTCCAACATGCGCGCCATCCTTTCACTAGCTGCCGTCCATTCTAGGAGATGGTCGCGTTAGATAATAGTAGCTCGCCACCACCCCCTCGACGCTGGTCAATGGTAGCATCGACAGCGCCCTTCCCCTGCGTTTTCTATGGCGCGCCCCGCGCTGATCTCAGCGAGACGGCTAGCCAACGAACGCCCGCATCAAGCCAATTTGCGCCTGAGCGCAGCCGTTTTCGCCTTGGTTCAGAGACGACGCATGCTATAATGTGGCGCGCACCACGACCCGCTAAACGGCCCTCATCCACCTAGGACAATCATGCAATTCGCACCCACTGCACCCACGCTGATCGACACGCTTGTTCCCGGACGCAGCCTGGCCCGGAACATCGCATTGGTCGTCGGTTTCAGCGTGCTAGTAGCCGTATTCGCGCAGATCGCCGTCAAACTCCCGTTCACGACCGTTCCCATCACCGGGCAGACCCTCGCCGTCCTGCTCACCGGCGGTGCGCTAGGCGCTAACCGTGGCGCGGCAAGCCTTGGCCTCTACGCCATCGCGGGAACCATTGGAATACCGGCATTCGCACCGTCAAATGCCGCCCTCCAAGGCGAACTCGTCCATTTCATTTTCCCCTGGGAAGGTTCCGGCACCCCTATCTGGAACATCACGAGTGGCGGCTACATCATTGGCTTCATCGCTGCTGCCTACGTCGTCGGCAGGCTCGCCGAGCGCGGGTGGGACCGCAAGTGGAACATCTCGGTCGCCATGCTCATCGGCAATCTACTCATCTACATTCCCGGTCTTCTCTGGCTGGGGTTCGCCATCGGCAACGGCTTTCTCGACAGCACCTTGGGCTTCGAGCTCGGGGCTGTCATCCCCGGCAGCAACACCCTCGACAAAACGCTTGTCGCGGGCTTCTACCCATTCGTCGTAGGAGACCTAATCAAGCTCTACATCGCCGCAATCGCCCTCCCTGGTGCGTGGGCCCTGTTCGGCCGCAAGTGAGAGTGAGGACATCATGGAGATAACCTGGCTAGGCCACAACGCCGTTCGGATCAAGAGTGGGCAATCCGTCCTAATCATGGATCCGTACTCCGACGCTTCGGGCCTCAGGCTCCCGCCCCAACTGGCCCAAGCAAACGTTGTCGCAGTCAGCGGCGCCGACCCCGACTTCTCAGCCGTCGACAGCATCACTGGCGACAAGCCACCCACCGTGATTGATGGGCCTGGGGAATATGAAGCGTCCAACCTTCGCTTCAAAGGCATCCGGACGCCTGCCTATGCCGAGGGTGGGGAAATCGCCTGGAATACCATATACACCATCGAACTGGAAGGCATGGTTCTCAGCCACCTCGGCAATCCCGGGCGGCTCCTGACCAACCGAGAGATTGAGGATTTAGGCTCGCCCCATGTTCTATTACTCGCGATCGGTAGCAAGAACGGCCTAACAGCAGAGGACGCGGTAGAGATGGTGAACGCCATCTCTCCGAAGATCGTCATTCCACTGCTCTACGCCCACCCCGGCAACAAAGCCGATCTCCGGGAATTGACACCGTTCCTAAAAGAGCTGGGAGCTACTCCCGCAGCGCCACAGAATCGAACCACGATCACGCGCGCGAACCTCCCTGAGGAAACCACCGTCACCGTGCTCGCACCCGCAAGCGTGCTTCTGTAGCACTACCACCGACGCTTCTCACGCGCTCGCTGACACCCACGAATGCCCCTCACCTGTAGTGAGGGGCATTGTTAATGCTTCGGGCCGCTGTGGTCGCACCGTCGGAAGTACTCTCGTTAGGCACTGGCAATCCTAGCCCCTCGGGCCACGCCTGAACATCAGCGCCACCACACCGCCGCCGAGAGCAACCGCCGCAAAGCCAATCAGCCCGATAACCCACAGGGACACACCGGAGCCCGTGCTGAACTCCAGCGTGACAGAACGCCG
>CAUZFB010000050.1:0-15443 GCA_963579135.1 Dehalococcoidia bacterium
TATACTTATCTCTGCACTCCAATTCTGGAGCGCTTTCTCGTGGGGCCGTAGCTCAGTTGGGAGAGCACCTGCTTTGCATGCAGGGGGTCAGGGGTTCGAGTCCCCTCGGCTCCACCACTTCATTTACTAGGCAGTAGACTGCTTGCGGAGATCTCACTAAAGATCCGCGTTCTGTTTGCGCTAGTCCGATTTCAGCGGCGGGCAACCATTCGGGCAACCATTCACCTCGCAGCCGGGTCGTTTTGTGCCATCGGTCCCCCCTCGCCGAGTAGCCTCGGCCCCCCTTATTTATTATTAGGTAGTCCCGCTCGCGATTTAACCCCGCTGTGACGTTTGGGTCTGCGGGCGTATGCTCACTTTAGCCGCCTCTTTGCGAAGATTTGGTTATAGCATCGTTCAAGGACGTCATCTGCCTTTGCCGCGATGTCAGCGTTTCCGACGACTATTGGTCTCCATATGGAAATAGCCGATAGGGTAGGCCAGTCCTCTCAAGCGGGTCTTGCTCTTAGGATTTAGGCATTATGGCTGGGATACAAAAAAGTAGATTCGCCAGAAGAAGTGCCGAATGGCGTGCTCTGGTGGAGCGTAACCGGTTGGCATGGGACACTTGGGCCGCTTCGCCGCTGCCCGTTGTCCGGGTGAATCAGCCAACGCCAACGAAGCCAACGAAGCCAACGAAGCCAACGAAGCCAAGTGAATTAACAACCGCTCTATCAGCTCTCAAGAACAATCCACCGCGAAGTCTTGGTATGTTGTTTATGCGGCGGGGCAACATCTACATGACGTTTGGTTTCCCAAACGCAGCGATCGCGGAATACAAGCAAGCAATAGGGATCATGCCCGGTGGTGACGGTAGAGTCCGCAATAAATTGGCGGAAGCCCCTCGGGAATTGGGTAATGAGGACTTGGCACTCGAGTACGAAGCAAACCCTGCGCTAAGTGTTTCTCCAGCACTGTTGGACGGGGAGTTTCTTCCTGTCGGTTGGTGGCGTGATCCTGCTATGGCCGTGCGCATTGAGGAAAGCCTAGATAAGGGCCAGGCACGATTATTGATGGAGCGATTGGATTTCATTGAATCGTGTCAACCTAGCGAATGCTTCATGAGCAGTTTCAGCACCGATAAGGTTCCTTACTACGCATATTTGTTCGAGCGGTGCGTCATTGCTGAAAACCCTCTAGAAGGCAATGCGATTTATGTGATCAAGGGAATTGAGGAATGGCAGAGCATGCTTCACCTTGATAAACGCACGCTAAGAATGCGATATGTCGACAGGGTGACGCGAGTTGTGCATCGAGGGGAATGGAAGCGCAGGTTGCGAGATTTGATCCGAACTACCTAATGGAATCGGAGCGCTCAACTACGGTCACCGACTTCAAGGCATCGCCCCTGTAATCCTTCGTCGCTGTATCTCAGTGCTCTCCGTTGCCAGCCCAGTTTCCGGACAGTAGGCTCGTCCGGTCGAGATGATTGCATCTCGTGGACATGCTCACTCGTTGTCTGTTAGGTATACCCCCGTAATTTGACTGACACAAACCCGGGAAAGGATCGAAGTGATGGGAAACTCTGCGTTCGGGAAGGTCCTCCGGGTTTGGCTAATTGGCGGGCTGACGGGCGATGAACCACTAACACTGCCAAAGACTGTTTTGATCGAAGGCCGCGATGCTTTTCCTGAACAACGCTGATGTCCTGCAAGTGCTGACCATGGCCGACTGCGTTCGCGTGCACGAGGGCACGAGGAGGGTGAGGTCGAGCTCGCGATCGGTGAGCTTGCTGCACGGCCCCGCTTCGACACCATCGTCACCACTCCGTCACCTGAGCACTATTACCGCTGGGGTACGGTCGAGGCGGCCAGCAAGTCCCTCCAGACCCAAGCGATACGCCTGAAGTCTGACGTGATCTACTACGAGGGCTCTGGCGACAGCCTGGTCGAGGAGAAGTATGCAGGCAAACCTGGCCTCTACTGCGGTCTGGTGATGTTGTTCGACACGAGCAGCGCCTCCCCCCTCGCTATCATCCAAGACGGCAATCTGCAGCAGGCTCGCGTCGGTGCCAAGAACGCGCTGGGAGTGAAGTACCTCGCTCGTGAGAATGCCAAGACTGTTGGCATGCTCGGCTCCGGGGGGCAGGCGAAGAGTCATCTGGAGGGGTTCGCAACGGTCCGCCGCATCACGCGCTGTAACGTTTACAGCCCCACCAAAGCTAATCGAGAACGCTACGCCAACGAGATGTGTGAGAAGTTGGGCATCGAAGTCATCGCGGTCAACTCAGCCGACGAGGCAGTCGACGGCGCGGACATCATCTCGTGCAACACGAATGCTATGACACCCATCCTCTTCCCCGAAATGGTCAAGCCTGGCGTTCACATCACGGTGGTCTCGGGCGAGTGGGACCGCGCGGTGCCCGGGATGGTTGACGTAGTGCCGTCCTCGGCCGAAAGCCGTCTTTTCCACGGTGCGTCGCCCGATTTCTCGCCGGGCCGGGGAGGAACTGCTGCCGTGTATGCGGCCGCGAGCGATGGCGACCTGACACATCTCGTCGAGATCTCGGGCAACCGCTATGGTGAAGTATCTGCACGCCAAGGCGGCGGAGGCGGCACGCCCCGCAAGACCAGGAGCGTCCCGCTGGCTGAACTCATCCAAGGTACGGCGCAGGGCCGACTCAACGACGGCGAGATAAGTTCTTCCTCAGCAGTTGGCGGCGGCGGCACCACCGGGATGTCCTTCGTGGTTGTCGGCAAGCTGATATACGACTTGGCGCGAGAACGGGGCCTCGGCACCGAGTTACCTACCGATCTCTTGTTGCAGGATGTGCGGAACTAGGCCGCGAAACCTCCAAACTCAAGAGCTACCGGACATTGATGGACGGAGTAGCGAAGGCGGCTTCACTCGACAGGTAGTCCTTGTTTGAAGAGGTTCGCTGGTCGCGTGCAAGACCCGCGACGGTGCCGGCCGCGCCTTATAGGAGGGCGAGGGCCTGCCCGCCCGATGCGGTGAGCAACACCACCAGCCAGGGCCGCACTTTCCAAACCGCTAGGAGCCCGAACGCGGTCAACCCCAGCGCGAAGCCCTCGGGTGCGATGATGGCCGTGGTCCACACCGGCTGGTAAAAGGCTGCCAACAATATGCCCACGACGGCGGCGTTGATACCCAATAACGCGCTGCGGAAGGCCGCGACCGAGCGAAGGGAGTTCCAGAACGGAAAGGCTCCCACGATGAGTAGGAACGAGGGCAAGAAGATCGCGGCGAGGGTGAACAGACCGCTCAACCAGCGGGAATGCTGCGTGTCGATGCCGGAGCCGAGGTAGGCCGCGAACGTGAAGAGCGGGCCGGGGACTGCCTGCGCCGCGCCGTAACCCGCGATGAACCGGTCGTTGGTGATCCAGCCGGGAGGCACCACCTCGGCCTGGAGCAACGGCAGCACTACGTGACCGCCACCGAAGACGAGAGCTCCGGATCGGTAGAAGCTGTCGAACACTCGTAGCGATTGCCCGCCCATCGTTTCCGCCAACAGCGGAAGCCCCGCCAGCAGCCCAAAGAATAGGACGATTGCGACTATTCCCACCCACCGACGTACGGGAGAACGGAGCGGAGGGGCAGCCACGGCTTCGCGTGAAAGCAACCGCCACCCGATCAACCCGCCCGCGAGGATGACGATGATCTGCGTAACGGCAGTCTGCCAAAACAGCATCGTCACGGCGGCGAGGACGGCCAACGTGGCGCGGGGACGGTCGGGCGCGAGGTTCCTCTGGCCATCCCCCACACGGCATGAGCGACTACGGCCACCGCCACTACCTTGAGGCCGTGCAGCCAGCCTGCACCGGACACATCGCCAATCTCGGCGACGCCATACGCGAACCCGATAAGGGCAATGGCGGACGGCATGGTGAAGCCCAACCAGGCGGCAACGCCCCCCCCAGCATGCCTGCGCGGGTCATTCCAACGGCGATGCCCACTTGGCTGCTGGCGGGGCCGGGCAGGAACTGGCAGAGGGCGACCATATCCGCGTAGGTGTGCTCGTCTAGCCATTTGCGGCGGACGACGTACTCGTCATGGAAGTAGCCGAGGTGGGCTATCGGTCCACCGAATGACGTGAGGCCGAGACGGAGGGCCGCCCAGAACACTTCCCAAAGTCGCCTCACACCCTGCGGCGGGACTTCCACGTCGATCGCTGCCTCCTCGTTGAGCCGGTCTGGGGATTGTAGCCGTGTTCGTGGGGTACGCAGTCGAGTGTCACCACATGCGTCAGAACCCCAAGCCTTTTAATGGATGGTTCCAGAGGCGGCTTCATCTTCCCTCCCGTACTAGTAACCGTCGGCGTGATTCTTGGCCGTATCCGTACGCACATGTCGCTTTTGTGAGATTGGATCAGTCACGGGTAGACCACCAACCTAAACCACAAACGGTAAGCCATGCCCCATCAAACATTACCAACACTTATTAACCTATAACGCCCTCGACCAGCAGGGCGGCATCAGTTGGCGGCAAGTGACCCCGACAGTCCATCGGCGCCCTGGCAAGGCCACAAGCCACTGCGCCAGGTAACGGCCAAGTGGAGACTTCTGGCCATAGGCTCCTTGCGGGGATTTCTACGGACTTAGCTTTTAAAAGGAGTTGTTCCTGAGGGAGCGGTGGGGCCCACTGGCCATCCCATTAGCGGGCGGCTATCGCACAGCGAACAGCATTCCTGGTTCTTGTGACGTTACGTATAAAGCGCCGTCAGTCACTACGACTGATCCTCGCAAAGGGGTTCCTAGGTGTATTCGTTGCTCTACGCTTCCATCGGTCACGTCCAGCACCAGCACATCGCCGTCATCCGTGCCGACGTAGACTCGGTTACCGGCTACGGTTGTGAATGTTTGGATGCGCACACCGGCATCGTATGTCCATAGTGAATCGCCGTCGGTGACGTTCAGAGCATGGACTTGGCCATCGGCGCTTGCGACGAAAGCAACACCGTTGGCGACTGCTGGTGAGCTCAGTTCCACGTTTCCCGCCAGCTTTCGCCCCCAAACATGTCCCTTGGGAATTGGCGGGTGTGGCTGGAGCCCCCAGATGAACAGTTGCTGGCGCCAATACCGTAGTCCGCGCTCGAACGGATACTCAATCTTTGACGGATCGATCGCTGCGATCCTCCCCTTGGCGGTGCTTACTAACACGCGGTCATGCGTGAAGACTGGACTCTCGAGCACGATGAACCCCGTGCTGTAAGTCAGCCGTTTGCCTGCGTCGACCGTGTCGATGATGTGGACGAGACCGTCATCGATAGCAACCGCCATGAGGTTTTCTGCGAAGGCGAGTGGGGCAACGATCCGTCCCTCTGTTTGGAACGTCCAGAGCTCCAGTCCGCTGACGGCATCGAGGGCGTGGACAGTGCCGCCCCAAGAAGCAGCGTACACCACTCCCCGATGGATTACGGCTGACGCGGAAAATAGGTTCGGGCTCTGGAAGGTCCACCTAATGGCCCCATTCATAACATCTAGCGCGATTACCTGGCCGTCCCTCAGCGTCAGGTAGACCAGGTCGTCGGTCAGGGTTGGCGAGGCGCTCGTGAGTGCCGGAAGATTTCGTTCCCACACTAGCGCGCCTGTTCGCTCGTCTAGAGCGAACAATCGCTTATCGCCTGTGGTCAGGAAAACTTTCCCCTGCGCTACGGCTGGTGCGCTGCCGAGTGTGGAGTTGGTCTCGAAGCGCCACAAGATATCGCCTTGTACACGCGAGTTAATGGGCATGGCAGAGCTATGTGCGGCATCTCGTCCAGGAAGCGCCCAGCCTTCGGTTCCAATCGTGGCTTCCACACGGGTCGAGGGTAGTGGAACATGTCTGTTGGAAATCGCCCCTGAGAGCCAGAGTCCCCACAGAGGTAGCGCGATGGCTGCGAACAGCAACCCCAGTCTGCGCCACTTCCTTGACGCTCTCGGGTGGGGCTGGGCCAAAGTGGATCCCAATCGCCGAGATTCAAGCGCAACTTTGGGATCGGCGTCGGTCACCTAGGCCACCTCCAGGGGTATGAGTCGCAATCTATTCTAGTCCTTGGTGCCCATCCCTCTCGAAGCTAAGGCCGGTCACGACTCCCCCCGGAGAATTTCGGCGCAAAAAGGGCCCCGCGCTTCGGCGCGGGGCCCTTTGCTTTCAAGACAGATGGGAAGTGCTAGTTGCTAGTCGTCAATCCATGCGTTCTCAAAGATCTGGTGGTACATCTTGTTCGTACCACGCCACCCAACGTTCTTAATCTCTGGCCGAGCCATGATTCCATTACCCCATACAGGGCTTGTCACACGGTACGACTGGTCGGCGACATAAATCTGCAATTCCTTCACGATTGCGGAGCGAGTGCTGTCGTCAGAAGCCCAGAGTCTCGCCACAATCTCGTTGAGGTGGGCATCGGGTGCCAATGACAAAGTATTCGGCGGTTGGTATTCGCTCCAGTAGTAAGTTGACGCCAGATCAGAGAAGTCGAAGCTATTTGTCCAGCCGAAGTAGACGTCGTCATAGGACAGCGTATTGCCTGCGCCCAGGAACGGACCGTATTCATGCATGTCGAATTCGGCATTGATACCGACTGCCCTCATCATCGTAAGGATCGTCTCAGCTACCTCTTGCCATGGTGAACCGTAATTAGCGGTCCATACGACAGTAGTCGAGAATCCGTTCGGGTACCCAGCTTCGGCCAGAAGTTCCTTGGCCTTAGTGGGGTTGTACTGCATATATTGCTGCACTTCGTCCGGGAACTCACTGAGCTTAAGTGCCTCAGGATCGAGCGGCCACGCTTGAAGAACGGGTTCTCCATCGCCTCTCAATGCGGCACTGACAATAGCGTCGCGATCAAGGGACATCGACAAAGCGCGCCTTACACGAACGTCACTCCACGGTTCTTTATCAAGCCTGAGCCTGATGCCCATGTGGAAGAGGCTCGGGCAGGACTTTATGAAGTAATCCGGGTTGGTCTTCTGGACTTGCTGGAGCGCCTGCGGTCCAGCAGCCGGGAACATGTTAATCTGTCCTGACCTAAGTGCCGCTAACCGGGTCGCGGCATCGGGGATGACGTGTGCCTCAATCGCATCGGCGTACGGCAATCCGTCCTTGAAGTAGTTGGGGTTGCGCTCAAAGCTAACCTTCACGCCGCTCAAGAATTCCTTGAACACGAATGGACCTGTACCAACCCAAGATTTCGTTGGGTCTTTCAAGTCCTCTTCAGAGGTGATTTCTGGAGGAACTATTGCACCTTGCCTGTTACCACTTGTGAATGCATTGATGAAGCCACTGAACGGTTTCTTCATGTGCACACGGACAGTTTGGGCGTCGACGGCTTCTGCCCGATCATAAAATTCTGCGCCAACGTACCCCTTGCCTGCGAGTCCTTTGACGAAACGTTCGTTCAGTGTGTATACGACGTCATCTGCGGTCAGCGCTCGCCCGTTCAATGGGGGCAAATCGTGCCACTTGATACCTTCTCGTATCTTGAATTCGAGCACCGTAGGCGAGACATATTTCCAGCTCTCAGCAATTTCAGGCTGGAGTTCAAGTTCACAACTGTCCCCGACTTGCGGTCCAGGTGAGTAGAGGGGGTTGAATACAAGTTCGGCGATCTTACGAGTTGGATCCCAGAACCTCGTCCGGCCCCATGGGTCCCAGCCCGGAGGATCACTACGGATCCAATACGCCAGAGTTCCGCCGTATTGCGGGCTATCGTCCGGTGTCGGAGTCGCCGTGGCTGCTGCCACAGGCGCGGTCGTCGGGGTCGGTGTTGGGTCGTCCGACGAGCACGCGGCGACGGCTAACAAGCTAACCATCCCGAGGAGGAGGGCTGTAAGCCTAAGTGCTTGGCGCATTGTTGACTCCCTATGGATTGATCACATGGCCGTAGGTAGGCAATGCGGCATCTAAATGGAGCGAGCCCGCCGATCGGCGCTTCCTCCTAATGATACCCGTGAGTTTTATCGCTTTTGGTCATGACCTGTCAATGCGCCCGGGCGTTGCCTCTGGGACGGATGCGGAAAATTCGCATGCGCAAGCATGCCAGGCTCCCATAACAAGGCTTTACAACCCCAGCCTCTGTGGGCTAGCGTGTGGCAGCCTTAAATGGGTGGGGACATGACCAAACTTCTAGAAGTAGAGAATCTAAAAACGCATTTCTTTTCTCGTAATGCGGTCGTCAAAGCTGTTGATGGCGTTACATTTGACCTTGAGGAAGGTGAGTCCCTCGCCCTAGTCGGCGAAAGCGGATGCGGCAAGAGCGTTACGGCGATGTCCATCATGCGGTTGATCCCCTCGCCCCCAGGACGCATCGTGGATGGTGCTATTCGGTTCATGGGTCAGGATCTTTTGCAAGCAGATGACTCCACTATCCGGAGTATCCGTGGCAACGAAATAGGCATGGTGTTCCAAGAGCCTATGACATCTTTGAATCCAGTTCTTTCGATTGAACGCCAGCTTTCAGAGTCTGTGGAAGAGCATCTGCACGTCAGTAAAACAGCAGCAATTGACCGGGCCGCGGAATTGCTTGACTTGGTGGGGATTCCCGGTGGTAAGCAACGCTTGAAGGACTATCCTCACCAATTTTCAGGGGGTATGCGACAGCGCGTCATGATTGCCATGGCGCTGAGTTGCAACCCCAAACTCCTTATTGCCGATGAGCCCACCACTGCGCTGGATGTGACGATTCAGGCCCAGGTTCTTGAACTCATTCGCAAGGTACAGCGCGAACTTGGGGTCTCGGTGATTATCATTACGCATAATCTCGGGGTGGTTGCGCGATACGTTGACCGGATTAACGTAATGTACGCGGGACGAATTGTTGAACGAGGGAAACTCGATGACATTTTTGAAGATCCTCAACATCCCTACACCAAGGGATTGCTCGCCTCAGTCCCTCGTCTAGACCGGCCTAAGGGATCTCGACTGGTTCCCATCGATGGCATGCCACCGGATTTGAGTGCGTTACCTGAGGGATGCGCATTTCGTGAGCGGTGCACCTTTGCGATTGACCAATGTGCGACAGATGCACCAACAGTTCGCCCGGTCGGCATCGGAGAAGGCCACGAAGCTGCCTGCTGGGTTGCTGATCAAGGCGCTGGATCCTCTGAACACGTATTAGGTGTCGCTACCGATGACTGACGCTGTGATTGAACAACCGCAGGCGCTCGTTAGAGTCTCTAACGTCCAAAAGTATTTTCCTGTCACTGCTGGACTTATCCTGCCCCGAAAGGTTGGCGACGTGCGAGCGGTGGATGGTATCTCCTTCACCATCAACCGGGGCGAGACCCTTGGATTGGTCGGCGAGAGCGGCTCTGGTAAGAGCACTCTCGGACGATGTATCGTTCAACTTCTGAAGCAAACAGAGGGACAAATCCAGTTCGACGGGGTGGAGCTTAGTGATCTGGGAGGCAATGACCTACGGGCGATGCGACGGCGCATCAACATGATCTTCCAAGATCCTTACTCTTCCCTAAGCCCTCGCCTCACTGCGGGCAAGATTATTGGCGAACCCATAGAAATACATAAACTGGCTGCCAGTGCTGCCGAGAGGCGTGAGCGAGTCGAAGAGCTCCTGCGTATCGTGGGATTGAATCCTTACATGGCAGACCGGTATCCTCATGAATTTTCAGGCGGACAGCGTCAAAGAATTGGTATCGCAAGGGCCATTGCCGCGGAACCCGAATTCATTGTGGCAGATGAGCCAGTTTCGGCTCTTGATGTGTCCATCCAAGCGCAGGTCATCAACCTGCTCCAGGATCTCCAAGAGCGATTCAACCTAACCTACCTCTTGATCGCTCATGATCTCTCAGTGGTTCGGCATATCTCCGACCGAGTTGCTGTAATGTACCTCGGCAAGCTGATGGAAATTGCACCATGTGACGACCTTTACGAGGAGCCGCAGCACCCCTATACAAAGGCGTTGCTTTCTGCCGTGCCGGTACCCGATCCCAAAGTTGAGAGGGCGCGGGAGCACGTCGTGCTCCAAGGCGACATTCCCAGTCCGATAGCTCCTCCATCAGGGTGCGTTTTCCACACTCGGTGCCCGATTGCCGTGCGTGAATGTGCAGAGACGGTGCCCCCGCTGCAGGAAGTGGCTCCGGGCCACCTGACCGCTTGCTTGCGTGTTGGCCCCAACGCTATCTGAGTGAGTCACTAAAACCTAACAGCGCGTCGATCCACGCGGCGTTGAACGTGAGCAGGGCGGGCGTGTCGGACGTCGTCACAAAATAGTGTTGTCCGTCCGCGGTAAGTCCGCCGACGAGATATACGATGCTGAAATCGAATCGCTCTTCAATGGGTTTCGCCAGTTGATAGGTTAATCGCAAGGTAGCCGTCGGAGAGGCGAATCCCAACGCCGGGTTCGTAGTGTCCGGCAGTTTTAGCACCTGTAGCGTGGGCGGCCCGCCAACCAGCGATAGCGCCTTGCGATACTCTTCCGCGGTCATGTCCCGTGTGTCTGCGTCATCTATCAACACCCGTCCGCTGGCTAGTTGACCAGGGTTGGTGCCCAGGAACATGGTCGCCCGTTGATTAGCTTGATCAATCTCAAACACACGTGCTCGCTCGGGATTCACTCGATAGTACCAGTAGGGAAATGGTGGCTCTTCAAGCAAAGACTGAAGGACGGCCCCCCAGTCCGCGTTGACGAGGAGTACTGTTGAGGTGCCCCGAAGCATCGCATAGTGGTGTCGTTTGTCAGGCGTTCTATCCCCAATCTCGATGATGACTTGGCTGCCATTGGCAATCGTCAGCTCGACAGTGCTAGGTAGATCGAGCCCAAATTCGCGGGGATCCTCGACCCAACCCAGCTCGCGTTCGATCTGAGGCCCCGATAGAAGCAGCACTATGCCTCCCCATCGATCACCGTTGACTCCAATGCCGTTCGGCTCCCTGAATTGCCATCCCTCAGGGACGCGGTCGAAACGAACAGACGCTTCGTCCGACGTGATGGCAACAGAAATTAGCTCGTCCTGATTGATCACGTATAGCCGCTCCGGCGCTTGAGTCACGCGGGCTTCCTCGTTATCGCGGATCCAAACCATCCATGCAGCGAACGCGATCAGAGACGCAACACCAACCAAGCCTAATCGAATTACTATATTGTGCATGGCGATACCGCCTAGCGGCGCCTCCACCAGGCGAATGCTCCAATTGCGGCCATAGTGGCAGGCAATAGGAACCACGCGATGTACCGGAATAAGTTGAACTCGTTCGCTGAGAGGACCAGTGGCCGGAACACTTCAGTTTTGGCTCGTATGGCGATGAGCGCCTGGTCCTCCAGTATCCAGTTGACAGAATTCAAGAAAAGGTCACCATTGCCCAGATCTTCGAAGTGACGATTGCTGGCGAAGTCCGCGTCCCCAAACACGACCAACCGAGTTTGAGTGCGATTCGGATCGAAACCTTCTGTAAGCGACTTGGTGACCGTGCCCGATGCTTGAAGCACAAGACTCACGGTGTGCGGTCCTCGCTCGTCAGTTGCCTCATCGAATGCCTTGCTGTCGAGGTTCGGAGACACCCACGACTCGGCAGAGCTCTCCGCGATGGAGCCGTACCGGACGGGGACCGACTCGCCAGTATTAATCCGGTCCTCTACTTGGGCCAGCGGCCGCAGAGCGGAGGCACCGGGGAGCAAGGTTGAACCAAGCGGACTTACGATCGCCCCGCCTTGTGTAATTGATGTCCTGCTCCGGTACTGATCACGCTGGACGACGAGGCTCCTTGCATCCGTTGCAGCGGAACGTGTGGGGTCAACTATGGTGCCTGGGATCTGCTCTATCCCCCACGTTGTCAATATCGAGCGGGTAATTTCGGGCGACTTATCATTCGGCTCAAGCAGAATCACCGCACGCCCACCGTTGGCCAGCCATCCAATCACCGCATCGCGCTCCGCGTCTGTCGTCTCGCCTAGCGGGGCCGCAATGATCAGCGCTGAGGCGTCGTGGGGGATGCCGTCTTCTTTAATCAAATTCAGGCTACTGACCGTGTATCCATCTGCTGCGAGTCCACGCGCGGCTAATCCATAACCCAACGAGTCAGAACGTATATCGTTGAAATCTCTTTCTCCGTGACCGGCTAGGGAGTAGACCTTGTGCTTTTGCGTTTTAGTGGCAAGCAGGATTGCAGTGATTAGCCTCTGCTCGCTCAGGGCCTCTGTGCTGACTGCCGACCTACCTCCACCCACTCCACTGGTGAAGATCACCGACGGGAATTTAACGGCTCCGCGTGACCGGGCGACAGAAGGCTGTAGCTCTGGATCCACGAAACGGTACGTTAATAGCTCCGTCCGTTTGCTGAACTCGCTGAGAAACTGTTCAGCAGTTGCCTGAAATTGAGCATGCGATGCGTTTGTCGGGACGACGAATACGATAGCTTCCACTGAAGAATCGAGTGCTTCAAGGACCGTCACTGCCTGTGACGAAATCTCGAATTGCCGCGTTGCTGTTAGATCCCAGTTGACGCCTGTGGCGTTGGTGATCACATTAATTATTACGGTGAGCCCGACAGCAAGTGTGATGGTTGCAAGTCCGATACCTGAAAAGCGCCCGCGTCTGCCGGAAATAGCTTTAACGATGGCTGGGAATGACATCAATCCTGCCGCCGCGACTAGTACGAAAGCAACGATTAGCGTCACGGCTGCGAAGCGGGTTAGTTCGGGAACCCAGACGGCGAGTAGTGTCCCTCCTGCGATCCCGATGCTGCCGAGCGCAGCGAGCAATGTGGCAGAGTTTCGTAGCGCTGCCATCATCGGTCCGTCCCTAAATCAAAAGTCAACGCCATCGCCGCGTCTCGAGGCTCAAGGTCGCCAGAAGCAGGAAGATGCCAATGAAGGTCACGAAATAGACAAGATCAGACAGTTCAACGACTCCGGCGATGAAATCGTTGTAGTGGCCTGGCAGTGAAAGCGATCGCAATATCGTTGCAGGCGGGCCCGCAACGACCTCTGCGGCTTGATCCGCTAGCGTCAAAAATAGTAGCGCCACGGCAGAAGTGGCTCCGGCGATGATTTGGTTGCCGCTCAGCGACGACGTGAACAATCCCAATGAAGCCGCTGCTCCTCCGTAGAGCATGAGGCCAAGGTACCCCGAAAAGAGCGGTCCAGGGTCTGGGCTCCCATACAAAGCGAGGAGGCCTACGTATATAAAAGTGGGCACGACGATCCCTAAGAACATCATGAGCAGTGCGACAAACTTACCGAGAACTATTTCCCATTCACGGATGGGAGTGGTCATGAGTAATTCGAGAGTGCCCATTTTCTGCTCTTCCGCCAACAGTCTCATCGTCGTCACCGGAGCCCAAAGGATGACCGCAAAGGCCAACGGCGTGAGCATCTCACGGACTGAGGCCTCGGGAACGGTCGTCGACAACCCCCGAACCAAGAAGTGGCCGGCGAGCGCGAGGAACACCGCACTCACGACATACGCCATCGGCGATGCGTAGTACGTATACGTCTCTTTGCGGGCGAGAATCAGGACGTTACGCAACGGTGTTGGCCTTGGGCGTTCGAGCGAGGTCAAGAAACGCGGATTCCAGCGAAGGGTGTTCCTCCTCAACGCTCACCACCACCACTCCAGCGTGGACCAGGGCCACGACTATGTCGTTGAGTAGGTCCGGTCCGGACCCTGTTACCGTAAATGCATTGATGCCTTGCAAGGATGGCGCACACTCTTGCGTTGAAGTGACACTCGCCAACCCGACCAACTGGCCCATAACGATTGTGCTACCTTCTTTGGCTTCGACCCTAATGCGTCGCTCGGCAGAATTGCTCTTGGTGATTTCCGAGATAAGACCGTCAGCTACGACTTGCCCATCGCTCAGAACCACGGCACGACTGCAGAGATCGGCTGCTTCCGAGAGTTGGTGTGTGCTGAGGAGTACCGTGTGTTGCGTACCGAGCGAGCGGATAAGCTCCTTGACCTCTGCGACTTGGACCGGATCAATCGAGACAGTGGGTTCGTCCAAAATTAAAAGGTCGGGCTCGTGCAGGATAGCGATAGCGAGCCCTGCTCTCTGACGATAGCCCTTAGAGAGTTTCAAGATCAGCACGTCCCTGTATTCGGTGAGACCGACCTGCTCAATCACGTCATCAATTCGGCGCTCCATGTCCCGCCCTCGCATCTTGCGTAGCGCACCGAAAAAGCGGAGCGAGTCTCGAATGGTTAGATCCGCATAGAGCGGAACATCTTCGGGCAGGTACCCCACTGCTTTACGGACGTCTAGGGAATGACTGACGACGTCGAAGCCAGCAACGGAAGCCACGCCGCCGGTAGGTGGCAGGTACCCGCACAGGATGCGCATCGTCGTGGTCTTGCCTGAACCATTGGTGCCCAGCAGGGCGACCGTCTCTCCGCGCTGAACCGAAAATGACAGCCCCTGTATTGCCTTCCGAGGACCGAAGGATTTGGTCAGCGCCGTTGTTTCGATTATTAGATCTTGCACTATGCTACAACCGAGCTGTGGCTTTGATTGGGGCGCAGGGATTTGATTTCATGTATGCCTATCGATAGACTGGCGCGGCTTTCACGCCTGCCGAATTTAGGAGCGCCGCAGCATTGTACCGTTTCGTAGTTAGACGCCTTTTACTTGCTGCCCTAACGATGTTTATCGTGAGCATCGTTACCTTTTTTATGCTACGGCTTATTCCTGGGGACATCATCGATCTCATGCTTGCCGATTTCGGCTACGCTGCCGATCGTGGTTTGTTGGAGACGCAGCTCGGCCTCAATCTCCCCCTGTACACTCAGTTCTCGAACTGGTTCTTCGGTTTGCTAACCGGCGATCTGGGTGACTCCTTGTGGACCGGCCGCACCGTCGCCGAGGAACTGTCGGTGCGCTATCCCGTAACGATTGAGCTTGCGGCGATTGCGCTCATAAGCAGCGTTGTCATCTCAATTCCCGTAGGCATCATAACCGCTGTCCGGCAAGACACTTGGGTCGATTACATCCTGCGCTCAACGTCGATCGGCTTTGTCGCTGTCCCCGTGCTGTGGATAGGGACTCTGGTTATCACTGTCCCTGCGATCCTTTGGGGGTGGTCGCCCCCCTTGAGTTATGTACCGTTTGCCGATAACCCGCTCAAGAACTTGTCGGTGATGTTATTGCCAGGGCTGATTATCGGAGTGCCGCTAATCGGCGGAGTGATTCGAATGACCCGAGCGATGATGTTGGAGGTGGTCAGGCAGGATTACATACGCACTGCTTGGGCCAAAGGGCTCCGACCGAGAACGATCTGGTACCGACACGCGGTACGAAACGCGATGATTCCCGTGCTGTCGTTGTTGGGCCTGCAGATTCCATTCCTACTTGGTGGGACGGTCGTCATCGAGCAGATATTCAATCTGCCCGGGATGGGGCAGTACATGCTCAGTTCGCTGCAACACAGGGACTACGTGCCCGCACAGACCATCGTTCTCATCTTTGCAGCGGGTACAGTTTTGATCAACCTTATCGTTGACTTGCTCTACAGT
>CAUZFB010000051.1:0-15030 GCA_963579135.1 Dehalococcoidia bacterium
CAGAGGTCGGCCGCCAATCGCAGCCAACGATGGCGGAGCTGCTCGATCAATCCACACCTTTGCAGTTCCTGCAAAGGGGGGACGTAGTTGAAGGGCAGGTCATGCGAGTGGATTCCGATGGAATTCTCGTTTCGATTGGCCATAAGTCCGAGGGGGTTGTGCCGCAACGCGAAGCGCGTTCGGTCACGCCCGATTCGGTGGCACGTTACCAGGTAGGTGCGACCGTTCAGGTTTACGTCCTGGACGCATCCCATGTGGACGGCCACGTGCTGTTGTCGATTGACAAAGCCCGCGGCGAGTCGTCGTGGGGAGTCTTGGAGGAGCTTGTCCAAAGCGGCGGCACCGTTCAGGCGAGGATCACGGGTTACAACCGCGGCGGCGCGGTTGTGGACGTTGATGGCCTCCAGGCGTTTATCCCGCTATCCCAGACCATCGTTCCTCCAGGCGCGGATCACGAGGCAGCTCTCGCAGGTCGCGTTGGTGAGGAAATCACCGTAAAGGTTCTTGAAGTCAATCGCCGACGCAATCGCGCGGTGCTTTCGGAGCGCGCAGCGAACCGTGAGCAGCGCGAGGGAGTCAAGGATCGGCTGTTGGACGCCCTTAAGGAAGGCGATACCCGGCATGGGCGCGTTACGGGTGTGTCCGGCTTCGGTGCTTTCGTGGATTTGGGTGGGGCAGATGGATTGATTCATATTTCGGAGCTCTCCTGGACTCCAGTGGCCTCCGTCGAAGATGTGGTTAAGCCGGGTCAAGAGGTGGACGTGTACGTCCTCCGAGTGGATCGCGAGACGCGGCGAATCGCCCTGAGCCTTCGACGGCTGGAGGCGACCCCGTGGGATCGCGCCGTAGGGCAGTTTGTGGTAGGTCAGTTGGTCACGGGTGTGATTACGAAGCTGACCGACTTCGGCGCCTTCGCTCGCATAGAGGATGCGATTGAAGGCCTGATACATGTATCGGAATTGACGGAGCGACATATCCGTCACCCGAAGGAGGTCGTAGGGGTTGGCGATTCGATGGCCTTGAAGATCGTCAGCTTGGATCCAGACCGACACCGGCTCGGGTTGAGCCTGAAACAGGCAGAGGCAGACGCAACGCCGACAGAGTACCGAGACCCTGAACCGGAGCCCGCGTCGTTATTCGCATTCGGGGCATCCGATGAAATAGCAGAGGACAACGTCAAGGAGCCCGCAGGCGACGAAGACGAGTCGTAGATCAAGGACGGAGACCTAGATCATGGCAAGCAGATTTGAAAAGTTCTCAGAGCGTGCCCGCAGAGTGCTGTCGCTAGCGCAGGAAGAGGCGCAGCGCTTCAATCACAACTACATAGGCACTGAGCATATCCTGCTGGGACTCGTACGCGAGACCGATGGCGTTGCGGCTCGCGTACTGAACAGCCTTGGCGTGGAGCTATCCAAGGTACGTTCCGCAGTCGAGTTCATCATCGGCAGGGGTGAGCGGCCATCTCCTGGTGACATTGGGCTGACGCCCCGTGCGAAGAAGGTTATCGAGTTGGCCGTTGACGAAGCTCGCCGCTTGAGCCATCACTACATCGGGACCGAGCACCTTCTTATCGGCATCATGCGTGAAGGTGAGGGCGTTGCCGCGGGAGTCCTCGAGAGCTTAGGCGTTTCGCTGGACAAGGTGCGGGCCGAGACGACTCGCATCCTGAACCAGAGCGTTTCCCAAGGGCAAGGTCAGCGCGGCACAAGCACGCGCACACCAACGTTGGATCAGTTGGGCATTGACCTTACGGCCGCGGCCAGATCAGGCAAGCTTGATCCGGTGGTCGGCCGCTCCAAGGAGATCGCCAGGGTTATCCAGATTCTGAGCCGGCGTACCAAGAACAACCCGGTTCTCATCGGGCAACCAGGCGTTGGCAAGACGGCTATCGTCGAGGCACTGGCCCAGAACATCGTCAGTGGCGACGTTCCGGAAAGCCTTGCCAACAAGCGGGTTGTGACACTCGACATGGGTGCGTTGGTCGCGGGCACCAAATACCGAGGCGAGTTCGAGGAACGCCTGAAAAAAGTTATCGAAGAGATTAAGGCTGCGGGCAACTGCATCTTGTTCATCGATGAGATGCACACCATGGTGGGTGCTGGCGCTGCGGAGGGAGCGGTTGATGCCGCGAACATCCTCAAGCCTTCGCTGGCACGTGGTGAGTTGCAGACCATTGGCGCGACGACCACCGATGACTACCGCAAGTACGTCGAGCGCGACCCTGCGTTGGAGCGCCGGTTCCAGCCGGTCAACGTTGAGGAGCCTTCCACTGAAGAGACGGTGGAGATCCTCCGCGGGATCAAAGTTAAGTTTGAAGAGCACCACGGTGTGATTATCGAAGATGAGGCCCTTGTGGCAGCGTCGACGTTGGCCTCGCGGTTCATCGCTGACCGTTTCCTGCCTGACAAGGCGATTGATCTGATGGATGAGGCAGGCTCTCGCGTGCGGATCCGGACAAGCAGTACCCCGTTGTCGGTGAAGGAATCGCAGAAAGTGCTGGAGACTGTGCGTCGCGAGAAGGATGAGGCTATCGCTCAGCAGCAGTATGAGTATGCGGCTGAGTTGCGCGACCGTGAGTTGAAGCTCGCGGACAAGCTGCAGCAGATCCAGAGTGAGTGGCAGGGGAATTCGTCAGACGAACAACCTGTGGTCAACGCCGAAGAAATTGCTGAAGTGGTCAGCATGTGGACCGGCATCCCCGTCACGCGAATGGCAGTGGAGGAGACCGAGCGCTTACTGCACATGGAAGACCACATCCACCGCAGGATCATCGGTCAGGACGAGGCGATCACTAGCATCTCTAAGGCTGTACGCCGGGCGCGCGCTGGGTTGAAGGACCCGCGCAGGCCCATCGGTAGCTTCCTGTTTCTGGGCCCCACAGGAGTTGGAAAGACCGAGTTGGTGAGGGCGTTGTCCGAGTTCATGTTCGGCGCGGACGACGCAATGATCCGGTTGGACATGTCGGAATTCATGGAGCGCCACACGGTTGCCCGATTGGTCGGTGCACCTCCAGGCTACGTTGGCTACGATGAAGGCGGTCAGTTGACCGACGCCATTCGCCGCAGGAGCTACAGCTGCATCCTGTTCGACGAGATCGAAAAGGCTCACCCCGATGTGTTCAACATCCTGCTGCAGATCTTTGACGACGGTCATCTGACCGATGCCAAGGGCCGCAAGGTGGACTTCCGCAACACGATTATCGTGATGACGTCCAACATCGGGTCGGACCTCATCAAGCGTGACACGTCCATTGGATTCTCGCATTCGATGACGAATGAGCAGGAGGCGTCGGACATCTACGCGAAGATGAAGGGTAAGGTGGAGGAAGAGGTAAAGCGCTTCTTCCGCCCCGAATTCCTCAACCGCATCGATGGCCAATTAGTTTTCCATGCGCTATCGAGGGAGCACATCGTCAGTATCGTTGACCTGATGCTCAACGAGGTGCGCAAGCCGATGCTGGAGAAAGGCCTCAGCCTCGAAGTAACCGAGGCGGCCAAGGCATGGCTCGGAGAGAAGGGCTACGACCCGACGTTCGGCGCACGCCCACTGCGCAGGGTCATCGAGAAGAACATTGAAGACTCGCTGTCCGATGCCGTCCTGAGCGGCACGTACAAGCCGGGTGACACGGTTATGGTCGATGTCAACACCGACGATGATGAGTTGAGTATCGGTCCCGTGATTGAGGTCACGAGCACGCAGTAGGCGACGCTAGGATAAATAAAAAGAGGGGGGAGCATCTGCTTCCCCCTCTTTTTTGTTCGGGGATTGCCGGGTGAGCTCGGTGCTCGCCCTCGGACCTCTTGGACTTTGTCTGGTAGGACTGAAGGGAGCTCGGAGCTCCGGGGATTGGGGACTGCGCAAGCAGCGATAGTGGGTTGGGGGGGGGGTATGCTCACGATGAGGCTTGGGTGGGGTAGAGCGGACGTTTGCCTCTTGCATGGGACCTGACGATGATTGAGCATGCGGGGCATGTCACCAACGCAAAAAGCATCCAGGCCAAAGATCACGTTCCTCTGCCAGGACTGCGGGCATACCAGCCCGAAGTGGGACGGACGTTGCCCCGGTTGTGGGGCGTGGAACACGTACGTTGAGTTCAGCGAATCCAAGCGGCCGGCGGTGGCTGCTGCGGCTGCTGCCAGACGCGTGGGTGGGCTTGCGCTTGCGCCTCCGGTGACGGCAACGCCTCTGGCTGCGCAGCCGGGCGGCGATGAGTTGCGTGTTCGGCTGGGCATGCCGGAGTTGGATCGTTTGTTGGGCGGTGGGATCGTGGTGGGGTCAGTGATGCTGTTGGCAGGTGACCCTGGCATCGGTAAGTCGACGCTGTTGCTTCAAGCTGCCGAGAAGATTGCGAGCGCCGGCGAGAGGGTTTTGTACGTTTCTGGCGAGGAATCGGGCGCACAGGTGCGCATGCGGGCTTCCCGCATCGGCGCGGAGGCTCCAGGTCTGCTGTTCGCGGGCGAGACGAACGTGGAAAGTGTGGTCGCGCTGCTTGAGAGGGAGCGCCCCCAGCTGGTGATCATCGATTCCATCCAGACGCTTTACCTGGAGAGCACACCGTCGGGAGCGGGCAGCGTGGCCCAGGTCCGCGACTGCGCGCAGGCGTTGCTCGGATGGGCCAAGGCGAGCGGCGTGCCGTTGTTCCTTGCGGGCCATGTGACCAAGGATGGCAATATCGCCGGGCCGCGCGTGCTGGAGCACATGGTGGACGTAGTGCTGTACATGGACGGCGACGAGATGGGCAGCTATCGGATACTGCGCTGCACGAAGAACCGCTTCGGTTCTACCAATGACATTGCGCTGCTGGAGATGCGTGGTGATGGCTTGGCTGAGGTCAGCGACCCTTCAGCCGCTCTCATCGCGGAGCGTCAGCGAGCAGTGCCTGGCTCGGCGGTTATCGTGACGTTGGAGGGTACCCGGCCGCTGCTGTCGGAGGTGCAGGCGCTGACCAATATGTCAGCGTTCTCGCCCCCGCGACGCACGGCAAACGGCGTGGACTTCAATCGCATGGCGATGCTCTCTGCGGTGCTGACCCGGCGGTCCAAGCTTAGCCTGGGCAACCAGGACATCATGGTCAACGTGCCCGGTGGTCTGAAGGTCAATGAGCCTGCCGCTGATCTGGGCCTCGCCCTTGCGATGGCTTCTAGCTACCTCGACGTGCCGTTGGATCCAGATACGGTGTTCCTCGGCGAGGTAGGACTGAACGGTGAGATTAGGCGCATCCCGCAGGTCGAGCGACGGTTGGCAGAGGCTGTGCGGCACGGGTTCAAGACGGCGGTCGTGCCCGAGAACAGCGCTAGCCAACTCAGCGAGGGGCCGGGCTTACGGGTCGTGGCGGTCGATAGCCTGCGCCAGGCGATGGCGGAGTGTGGCCTAGGGCGCCTGGCAGGGGAATCCTAGGGCTGGCCAGGCGATAGCTCAGCGGCCCTGGCTGCTTACGGATCGAATCGTGATTATGGCCACTCACCTAGGCTCATATCGTTGCTTGCGCTGGGCTGACGAGGCCGAACGTCACCAGCAGCGGCCGGGGGCCAAGTCCTTTCCCTGTGCTACCGAGTCGGCCCCGACTGGCTGGGGAGCAAGGAGCGCCATTCTTGAGCTGGATAGGGCGGGGCCGCCCGTCAATGTGAGGTACCCCAGACGTGGGTGCAACCCAGGCCGCAGGGGAGCTATAGCCTGCGCAGCTGTGGATCGTCGCCTCGAGTGAATGCTAGTAGGGCAGCGATTCCAGCGATTGCTCCGAAGACTCTTAGTGTGACTGCGATGCCGTGGACCACTAGCTCACGTTGTTCGAGACCAAGGTTGCCGCCTTCCGCCGATCCAACTGACCAGCCAGAGTTGGCGACGAAAATCGCCTCTGCTGTGGCGATTCCTGTGATGAGACCGATATTGCGAAGTGTGGGTATCAGACCCGATACCGTGCCTATCCTGTCGGGCGGGGCGGCGCCCATGAGCGCGCTCTGGTTGGGCGGGCCGAACAGTGAACTACCGAGGGATGATAGCGCCAGGATTCCGAGAATCGTGGCCAACGGTGCGTCGACGGACAGCGTCGACATAACCAAGAAGGCGGTGGCCATCGTTCCTAGCCCTAGGGGTGTCAGAAGACGTGGGCCGAACCTGTCCGAAAGGCGCCCAGTGATAGGCGCCAGGATAATCATGACTGCGGGCGCCGCCAAGAGCACTAGGCCCGCCCTCGCCGGCGATAGCGATTTGCCGAAGATCAGGTAGAACGGCATCAAGAACGACAGCGCCATGGTGGACATCGTCAGCGCCACCATCAGCCCGCTGCCTATGGCGAATGCGCGTCGCGTGAAGAGGCGTAGGTCGATCACCGGGCTAGGTGAGCGCAACGACATGATGACGAAAGTGACGGCTAGCAGGACGCTCGCGCCGAAGAATCCGATGAAGGAGAGGGACTCGAAGCCCTGGCTGGACCCACGGTTCACGCCGACGGCGAAGGTGATTGCGGCGAAGAATAGAGTGATGGATCCGGGGATGTCGAAACGACCTTCAGGCTTGTTTTCCCGAGCATGGTCCTTCTCTAGGAGAATCCAGGCGAGAGCAAAGGCTGCGAGCGCGAATGGGACGCGAATCAGAAATATCCAGTGCCAACTCAGCGTGCCCAACATCAAGCCCCCAAGGGCAGGGCCGACCATCATTCCGACCCCGGCCGAAGACATGAGGATCCCGAAGGCTTTGCCCCGTTCTTTACGTGGGAATGCTGTTGCAACGAGGGCAGACGCGAGTGCGTTGCTTGTGGCGGCACCCGCGGCCTGTACGGTGCGTGCGGCGATCAACCATCCGATGCCAGGTGCGAGGCCTGAGAGCAGCATGCCTATGGAGTAGACGAGCATCCCTCCGACGAACACACGGCGTACGCCGAATAGGTCGCCGAACCTGCCTGCAGGCAAGACGAGGCCGAGCGAGACGAGCTGGAACGCGAGGGTCACCCACACGACGTTGGAGGTGCTCGTCGAGAAGACTTTGGTGAGAGTGGGCTGCGCGATCAGGACGATGCTGAAATCGGAGGTACCGAGTATCGTGCTGGTGGCCGCGATGCCCAGCGCGATCCATTTGTAATTCGGTCGCTGAGTAGTCGTTTCGCGCATGATTTCGGATGGGCCTTGGCAACGTGGATAGGGCGCCGCGATGGTAACATTTGGCTTGGGCCGCGAAGGCCCCTACAGGCCCCGATGGCCTACGAGGTGACGCGACCCTATGACATCCGAACCGCTACCGGTACGACGATTACCCGATTGGCTGAAGGTGCGCATGCCTGGTAGCCCGGGTTTCTTGGATCTGCGCCAGAAGCTGCGGACGGCCGAGCTTCATACGGTTTGCGAAGAGGCGCATTGCCCCAACATCGGCGAATGCTGGGACAGAAAAAGTGCCACTTTCATGATCCTAGGTGAAGTGTGCACTCGTGCATGCCGCTACTGTGCGGTCATCAGTGGGAAGCCTGCAGGTCTTGACCTCGAAGAACCCGGAAGGCTCGGGCGCACCGTCGGACAGCTGGGCCTGCGCTACTGCGTCATCACGTCGGTCGACCGCGACGACCTGGCCGACGGTGGTGCGTGGGTGTTCGCGGAGAGCATCCGCCAGATCCACGAGCGCCTACCAAGTTGCGAGGTGGAGGTGCTGATCCCCGACTTCCGGGGGCATTGGGAGGACCTTCGCACGGTGTTGGATGCGCGTCCGGCCGTGCTCAACCACAACATCGAGACCGTACGTCGCGTGTTCAAGGCGGTACGGGCGAAGGGCGACTACGACTTGTCGCTTGAGTTGCTGAGGGTTTCTAAGGAATCGCACCCGGACATCCCGACGAAGAGCGGGATTATGGTGGGGCTCGGCGAAACGCGTGAGGAGCTGTCGCGGACGATGGCCGATCTGCGCGCGGTGGATGTGGACCTGCTGACGGTCGGTCAATACTTGCGCCCGAGCAACGGGCACGTGGAGATGGAGCGTTTCTACCATCCGCGAGAGTTCAAGGAGATCGAGGAGGAAGGAATGGCGTTGGGCTTCAAATATGTTGCTTCTGGCCCACTGGTCCGTTCCTCGTATCACGCTGAAGATCAGCTCGACGCTGCGCGCGGCGTGCTGCCTTAGGCGTTCGGCAATCAATCATTGGAGAAGATGAACATGTCGCTATCAACCCAGAAGACGAAGCAGATCATCGACGCAGCAGAGGCGAAGGCGCTAGAGATGGGCGTCTTAATCTCGGTGTGCGTGGTCGATGAGAACGGGGTGATGAAAGGCTTCCTCAAGATGGATGGCGCGTGGTTCACGACCAACGACATCGCGTTGGGCAAGGCGAAGGCGGCTGTTGGCACACGAACGTCTAACGCTGACATGGCAGACCGGGCAGGCCGCCCGGTATTCCAGTTCCAGCTCGTGCACAGCGGATTTGTCTTTGCACAAGGGGGCGAGCCAATCTTCGAGGATGGCGCGTGCATTGGGGCGGTTGGCATCAGTGGCGCTCCCGGAGGTCCCCTGGATGAGGAGATTGCGCGCGCCGCACTGGGGGCGGTCTAGACGGCCTTTCGACCGTACGCTGCGTACACCCAGTCTGCGGCAAGCAACGGATCAGGGAACCGCCCCGCCAACGTCGCCGCCAGTCGCTTCTCGAAACGGCGCATGTCTTTAGGGGGTAGCGGGTGGATAGAGGGTACGGCAGCGCTGATGCGACGCCTGCGCTCGGGACGTGGTGCCCGCCCGTTGGTGGGTTGCGGCACGTGCTGGCTGTAGGTAGGGTTGGCAGTACCCCGCCTAAGGAGACGCATCATGATCCGAATTGCTGTTCTCGACGACTATGCTGAAAATGCTCGGGATCTCGCCGATTGGGATTCGATTCCCGATGCTGAGGTCGTTTACTTCCGGGATCATGTTGCGGAGCCGGACGCGTTGGTAGAAATGCTCCAAGGGTTCGACGTTGTGCAGATGATGCGCGAGCGCACGTCATTCCCGGCAGAGGTCGTCGATCGGCTACCCGACCTGAAGTTGTTGTCGGGGACGGGTGGCCGGCACCCCCACGTGGATATGGACGCTTGCACGCGCCTTGGCATCCCGGTGACGAACACTAGTGGGTCGTCGGGGGTCGGGCCGGGTGGGCCGACGATGGAGCTGACATGGGGCCTGATCATCGGCCTGATGCGCCACATCCCCTGGGAGAACGGCCAGATGCGAGAGGGCCGCTGGCAGACCCGCATGGGGACCGGCCTCTCGGGGAAGACGTTGGGCATCCAGGGTCTCGGTAACATTGGCGTTCCCATGGCGAATATCGCAAACGCGTTCGGGATGAACGTGATCGCGTGGAGCCGGACGCTGACACCCGAGCGGGCGGCAGCTGCGGGCGCGACGTATGTGTCATGGGAGGAGCTTTTCAAGCAGCCGGATGTGCTCACGATTCATGTGCCGCTGACCAACGAGAGCCGAGGGTGGATCGGCGCTCATGAGTTGGGACTGATGAAGCCAACGGCGTACTTGGTGAACACGTCTCGTGGGCCCATCGTGCAGACGGATGCGTTGGTCGACGCGCTGCGTAATGGAACAATCGCCGGTGCGGCGGTCGACGTTTACGACACCGAGCCGATAACGGCGGACCATCCTCTGCTGGCGCTCCATAATGTCGTGCTGACGCCGCACGTCGGCTATGCGAGCGTGGAGGGCCTGCGAAATTTCTACCAGGGCGCGGTTGCGAACATCAATGCGTGGGTCGCTGGCGAGCCGACGAAAGTTGCCAACGAGGCTGTGGTAGGCCAAGAGCGCAAGCTCTAGGCTAGTCCTTTGGACAGCGACTGGGGACGTGTGTGAGTGTTGCCCACCCGCCCGGAACCACTACCGCTGCTTGCGCAGTGCTGGCGGGGAATAGGGGCGTGCGCCCGTCTGGTAGCGCCACTCTGGGGGGCTAGGTGCGGCGGTGGCTGACGTAGTCGGTGAGGGCTTCGAGGGATTCGCGGGCGCGGTGCTGGGGTACGATGGTGAGGGCATCGAGCGCGCTTTGCTTGTAACCGTCCATGACCGCGACCGTTTCGTCGATGACGCTGGAGGCGCGGACGAGGTCGACGACGGTGAGCAGGTCGTCGGTCTCCTGGCTGCCCTGGGTGAGGCGCTTCATGGCGGGCAAATCAGAGTTATGCGCGGCGAACAGTAGGACGGGCAGGGTGACGGTGCCCTGGAGGAGATCGTTGCCTACGGGCTTGCCTAGCTCCTCCTCGGTGCCGGTAAAGTCGAGCAGGTCATCCATGATCTGGAAGGCCATGCCGAGGTTGTAGCCGTACTGGCTGAGTGCTTGGCACTCGTTGTCCGGCGCGCCGGAGAGTACACCGCCCGCCTCAGCCGCGGTACAGAAGAGCGATGCGGTTTTGTTGTAGATGCGTTGGTTGTACTGGTCGATGGACTGGCCCCAGTCGTGGGTGCTGAAATACTCGGCGAGCTCACCCTGCGCCAGCTCCATGATCGTCTCGGAAAAGCGGCGAACGACTCGTAAGTTGTCGGTGTCGCATACGTAGGTGGCGGACGTGGCGAAGACGTAGTCGCCCAGCAGGACAGCGACGTCGTTGCCCCAGATGTTGCTGATTGTGGCACGCCCGCGTCGCGTCTCAGCTTTGTCGACAGTGTCGTCGTGAATCAACGTGGCGATGTGCAGTAGCTCCACGGCAGTGGCCATGGTCACGAGCTTGTCCTGGGGCCCGTCTCGGAGAGCGCCCGCCAAGAGCGTTACGGTTGGCCGTACCTTCTTGCCACCGCTGACGACGGCGTGCTCCAGCAGGCCGTCTTCGCTGGACAGCTTCGCGTGGCCGGCGAGGCTGCGGAGGCTGTCGACGACCATATCAAGCTGAGCTTGGACTGGCTCGTAGATGAAATCGACGTCTGATTGGGAAGTGTCTGTCATGGCTTTACCCAAGCAGCGCGACCATCTCGTCGGCTGTGGAGTCGTCGAGCTTGGTGAACAGAGGCGTGGGCTGCGGGATCTTCGTTCCAGGCACGGGGCGTTCGATGGCCCAGGATCCGTCGGTTACGTTGCCGTCGAGGCCGAGCAGTTCGTGGAGCCGCTGGGCGCTGAAGGGTAGGAACGGGTAGAGGGTTGTTTTGAGCGCGGAAAGTACGTACATGGTGGTGTACAGCGTCTTGGCGGCCTCGTCTTTGTTCTCTTTGACTTGCTTCCATGGAGCCTGGAAATCGATATACCGATTTGCCTCGCGGGCCAGGCCCATCGCGCCTTGGAGTGCTTCTCGCAGGCGAACGGCGTTCAGGCTGTTGGAAACGGCATCGAGCGCGGCGTCCGCCGTGGCGATGAGGTAGGTGTCCGCTGGGCGTAGGTCTCCGGGCTCGGGCACAGCCTCGTCGAAGTTGCGGAACACCTGGGTCAGCACGCGGTGCACGAGATTGCCGAACGTGGCGACGAGCTCATCGTTGTTCCGGCGGACGTAGTCGGCCCACGAGAAGTCGGAGTCGCCGGTCTCGGGCATGGTCGCTGCGAGGTGGTAACGCAGCGGGTCAGGTGGCAGGCGGTCGAGGTAGTCCGGCACCCATACGGCCCAGTTGCGACTGGTGGAGAGCTGCTTGCCCTCGAGGGTCAGGAATTCGTTGGATGGCACGTCATAGGGGAGGTTGAGTCCACGGCAGCCCAAGAGCATGGCGGGCCAGATGATGGTGTGGAAGGGGATGTTGTCCTTGCCGATGAAGTAGTATGACCGCGTGGAGGGGTCTTCCCAGAACGGACGCCACGCCTCGGGGTCGCCGGAACGTTGCGCCCACTCTTTGCTGGCCGAGAGGTAACCGCAGACCGCCTCGAACCACACGTAGACGCGCTTCTCCTCGTAGCCCGGGATGGGCAGGGGGACGCCCCAGTCGATGTCGCGGCTGATGGCTCTGTCTTTAAGTCCCTCAGAGAGGTATCCCCGGGTGAAATTCTTCACGTTGAGGCGCCAGTGGTCCTGCTTGCCGGCCCACTCCAAGAGTTCGTCTTGGAAGGCGCTGAGCTTGTAGAAGAGGTGCTCCGTGTCGCGTATCTCGACCGGGTAGCGCTTGCCGTCATGTCGGTACGTTGGGTCGCGCAGGTCGATGGGGTCAAGGATGCGGCCGCAGTTGTCGCACTGGTCACCGCGGGCGTCCAAGTCGTTGCAATGCGGGCAGGTGCCCTGCACATATCGGTCCGGGAGGAAACGCTGAAAATCCGATGAGTAGGTCACCTTCATGGAATCGCCGTAGAGAAGGCCCTTCTCGTTGAGCGCTAGCAGGAGCTCCGAGACGGTCTCACGGTGGTTGTCGGTCATGGTGGTTGTGAACAGGTCGAACGTAATGCCCAGCTGCTCGAAGGAGTCTAGGAACGAGGCGTGGTATTTCTCCACCACTTCGCGAGGGGTGACGCCCTCGTCTTCGGCCTTGCGCATGATGGGAGTGCCGTGGGAGTCGCTGCCGGAGACCATTAGCACCTCGTTGCCGGAGAGGCGATGGAAGCGCGCGAAAATGTCGGCTGCGAGGTAGCAACCGGCGAGGTGGCCGAGGTGTAGGGGGCCATTGGCGTAAGGCCAGGCCACGCCTATGAAAATACGGTCAGACATGCGGGGAACACTCGTAAAACTGGCGGTGCCGCCATTCTAGCATCGCAGGGGATGGCCGGGCGCCCCGGGCTCGTTGGAGCCTCGGTCGTGGATGAGGTCAGTGCGACTTCTCGGATTGCGGGACTGAAGGTCGCTGGAAGCTTCGAGGATGGAGCGTTGCGGCAGCGAGCGAGTGGTGGATGTCCCGCCTGCCTAGCTTTCGAGCCAGAGGCGGTAGGCGTCGCGCTTGGATATGGCGTAGGCGTCGGTGACTTGAGCGACGGCGTCGCGGCGCGTTTGGCCCTGCGCCTTGAGGGCCGCCAGCGCGGCGCGTGCCCCCTCTTTATCGGCCTCGATGTCCCTGCGGGACGCGCGCGGCGGGGCGCCCTGGACGACGATGACGAATTCGCCGCGAGGGTTGTCGAAGTGGGCCAGCGCGTCGCCGGCGGTGCCTCTAAAAACCTCCTCGTGGAGCTTGGTCAGTTCTCTGCAGACGGCGATCGGTCTGTTGGCGAGCACGGCTGCGAGGTCTTCGAGCATCGCACGTATCCGGTGCGGCGATTCGAAGAACACGAGGGTGGCAGGCTCCGCTTCTAGTCCGGCCAGCAACTCTCGTCGCGCCTTGCGGGCTCGCGGCGGGAAGCCAACAAACCTGAAGGAGTCGCCGCCCATTCCTGACACCGACAGCGCAGTGGTGACCGCAGACGGCCCCGGTATCGCGATGACGTTGATGCCCTGCTCGGCGGCGGCGCGCGCTAGATCAGCGCCAGGATCGCTGATGGCGGGCACGCCGGCGTCAGTTACGAGCGCGACATCCTCTGCCAGGAGCGATTGCAGCAGGCGCGGCGCGCGGCGCGCGGCGTTGTGCTGATTGTAGCTAATGATGCGTTTCGAGATGCCCAGGTGTGTGAGCAGCTTGCGCGACTGCCGGGTGTCTTCCGCTGCTACGAGGCCGACCTCCGACAGCACACGAATCGCTCGTAGGGTGAGGTCTTCGAGGTTGCCGATGGGGGTGGTGACGACGTACAGCGTGCCCATGGGATGAGGATAGCCGATGGTAGCGCTTAGAATGGCCGTTGCTAGACGAGATGTGATGTAAGGAGAACCGATGGACTCGCTGTACACCGACGACGAACGACTGCTTGCGACGACCATCCGCGATTTCGCTGAGGCTGAGCTTGCTCCGCTGGCAGCACGCTGGGACGAGAACGAGGAGTTCCCCTGGGAGAGCATCGAGGGGCTCAAGCGCATGGATTTGATGGGATTGACTATCCCGGTGGACGTGGGCGGCGCAGGCGCGAGCTACTCGGAGATGGTTATCGTCGACGAGGAGATCGCCCGCGTGTGCATGACGACGAGCACTACGCATCTGACGCACATCTCGCTCAGCGCGGCTACGATTGATCGCTTTGGTTCATCTGAGCAGCGGGAGCGTTTTCTGCCGGCGATGGCGTCTGGCGAGAAGCTGGGGGCGTTCGGTCTCACGGAGCCAAGCTCTGGTAGCGATGCGTCGGATATGCAGACCACTGCGATCTGGAAAGGGGAGGGGTACGTGCTCAACGGTTCCAAGACGTTCATCACCAACGGGGCCGAGGCTGATGTGATGGTGGTGTTCACCTCTCACGACCGTTCGGCGGGGTCTCACGGGACGACGGCGTTCATCGTGGAGAAGGGGACGAGGGGGTTCGAGACGGTGCCCATGCACGGGAAGATGGGCATCCGGGGCTCCGGGACGGCAAACGTGTTTCTCTCAGACTGCGAGGTGCCGTTGGCGAATCGGCTGGGCGAAGAGGGTGATGGGTTCAAGATTGCGATGTCCGTCATCGACTCCAGCCGTATCTCGCTCGCCACGCAGTCGGTGGGGCTCGCGCAGGGAGCATTCAGCGCTGCGGTGCGTTACGTGCAGCAACGAGAGACGTTCGGCAAGCCGCTGAAGGATCACCAGGCGATCCAGTTCATGCTGGCGGACATGGCTACGCAGATCGATGCGGCTCGGCTGCTGACGCGCCGCTCGGCGCAGCTGAAGGACGCTGGCCACAGCCACAACAAGGAATCGGCGATGGCCAAGCTCTACGCGTCAGAGGCGGCGCATTTCTGCGCGGATAGGGCCGTGCAGATCCACGGGGGCTACGGGTTCTTCCGGGAGAATCCGGTGGAGCGGATGTATCGCGACCAGCGGATTACGGAGATATACGAGGGCACGTCTGAGGTACAGCGCTTGGTGATCTCACGCGCCGTCCTCCGCGAAAACGCCACCTAGGCAGGGAGGCTCCGGTCTCGTTGGAGGCTCGATCGTGTATGAAGTCGGTGCTCGACCTCGGATTTCTTGGCTTCGCCGCTGGGATTGAAGATCGCTTGGCGCTCCGGGGGGGGGCGTGATTGTTGCGACGGGCAAAGCCCATGAGCTGGATCGACTGGTACTTCCTGGCAGTGGATCCCAGGGATACCATGCCAGGGTGGCCCGGTTGGCCACGGTGAGCAGGTTATTAAG
>CAUZFB010000052.1:0-14796 GCA_963579135.1 Dehalococcoidia bacterium
GGCTTGTATATTGCCCATCTGCATCGAAGAGTCGCATTACGTGTAAACGAGGCTCCAGACACATCTCCTCCGGCGGTCCATCGGGAAGAGTGAACTCGACAAAGGGATCGCTACCTCTCAGTTCTCCTTGAGCGAACCAGCTCCATGACCCACCATTCCCAGAGACCGAAAACGGGATCGATGGCGACGTGTAGTCCACTCCCTCCGGCACACGCACAATGGCCGATGCTGGGGTCGAGATCCGCTGCCCTCCACACCCGCCGTCCCAGCCCATCGAAGTGGCATCGAGCAAGATTGTCGTACTTGGGCCAGCGGCGATTTCGGCTGAAAAAGAACCATCGGATGAAGACGGGACACAGACCTCAGCATTCCAGTTTATAGGGGTGACCCGAACAAACACGTTGTCCTTACGCCGCGCTACAGCAGTGATCGCCCCGGGCTTCCCGGTAACAGTGACAATCCCGTTTGCGTTGGGAGCGGACACGATGATTCGAGGCACCACGGGCGCTTCGTCCCGGTCTTGGAATCTATGCTCACTGTCCGGGCCGATCCATTCGTTGGAGAGGTCCGTGATAGATTCTTCGAGGCTGTGCGGGACTTGTGGTGTGGGAAATGGAATCTGTGCTGCGCTGGGCGCATTCGATGATGTCTGCGGGGCGGTGGAAGTAGGAGTAAGGGGCGGCGTAGCATTCGGGGCTGGCGTCTGTGTTGGGCTGGGCGCAGCCGACGGTGTCAGCGCGGCGGTTGGCGTGGGTGTCGGTGTGGGCGGCACTTGGCTAGGTGTCGCAGTGGGATCAGGAGTCGATATTGGAGCGGCTGAAGGCGTGGGTATAGCAGTGAGTGCTTGACCAACCCTAGCGTCTACCGTGGCATCGATATCTATCGGTGGCCGGCTAGTCTCGACACAAGCCACCACCAGCAACATGGCGGCAGCTACGAGCAGAGTATGTGCTAGCTGTCGCATGGAACCAACGATACGCTTCCAGCCGGCCAAAGTGGTAGCGCAAACGATTGGAGTCGGGAATTCGTCGAGGACTGAGAGAATGCCGACATTGAAATTCTTCAGGGGGGGTCGGAGCCGACGTTATGGTACGTCCGCAAAACGCGAATCCTACCAATGGGCATCACGGTACGACGTGGATATAGAGGGAACGGGCGCGTGTTACGCCTGGAGCGTCGGTAGTACGCCTGAACCGACGGTGTGACCTATGCGAAGGAATAGATATGTCTGCCCGTTTACAGGCCGTGGCCTAGTAAAGTGGCGGAGAGAAAGGGATTCGAACCCTTGGTAGAGGAAACCCCTACAACGGTTTTCGAGACCGTCGCCTTCAACCACTCAGCCATCTCTCCGGGGTAGACCATCATGCGCTGGAGCCACTACTTGTGTCTGCCGCCAATGGCCCAACGGTGCCTAACGCCCCAGCCCATGCATTGTACAAGTTAGCCGGGAGCTTGGTCACGCTTGTTGGAAAGCCGAGCCCTGCTTATCCACACTGAAAATGTGCGGAAGTCTGGCACGGAGGTGGGCGGACGACAGGCGCATTTTAGACGTCGTCGCAGTACGCGAACGCGTTGCCGACGGGAGAGGCGTAGACGTCGATGTAGTCGACGATGGTCGTTGGACGTCCCTCAGTGACGGCGGCGGCTGCAATCCAGGCGCACGTCTCGCGCGTACCGAATGCTGGCCCGCCTGGCGAGGGCAGACCTGTCGAGACGCGTATCGGCGTGCTCTGGTCCTGGCTCGTGTCGTCATCTGGGATCACATAGCGGTCGAAGTGCTCGGCCATCCCGCGTGCGTCGCCGGTCTTCAGAAGGTCGAGCGTTTTCAGATCGAACTCCGTGTTCAACCATGCGCCAGGCATGCCAGGTGTGTGCCAGAGCCCCCCAGAGGCCGCGACCGCGACTCTGAGGTCTTCGGGGAACCCGTCGATCACTTCGCGTACCGCCTTGCCGAACTGATAAGAACGCTTGCCGGTCACCTGGGGTGCGAAGTACAGGTTCATCATGATCGGCACAATGGGCATCGAGAGGTCGATGGTCAATTCTTCTGCTGAGCGGATAATGCCGCCGGCGAGTCCTCGATCTGGCTTGGGCATGTCCAAGCAGAAGGCCGGGTCGAACCCGCGTTCCATGACGCCTGAGAGCACGGCCGTTGCGAGCGCTGATTGGCCGTTGAACTCGAAGCCAGGGTCTGCATGGCGACCGATCGTGGCCGCGCGAGGCTCACGAGGCGATTTTCTGAATTTGTCACCGACGTAGATAGCGAACGCGGGGTAGTTGTTGAAGTCGAAACACTCAAGCTGATCGTCGCTAAACACGACGAGCACGTCCGCATTGAGCTCGGCGATCCGCTCCCTCAGTACCCGGAATCCTTCGTGGGTACGCCGCGCCTTCTCTCGGTTCACCTCGGTGCTGTCGCGAGGGACGTCCTTGCGGATAGGCCGGCCCTCCCGGCGCAGGGTCCACGCTTCCGGCGGAAGTGACGTTGTCCCACCGTGCGAATGAAAGAAGGTGCCGACAAGGGTTGCCATTAGATGAACGTCTCCGGTCAAACGAGGTGGGAGCTTGATAATCGAAAGCTACGGAAAAGACAAGTTGAAGCGCGTGGTTGACGGTGCATATGCGGCTACGACCGGGCAATCCCGGCGGCCCCATGGTGGATGCTCGTGGGGCGGGTGGGTGGCCTCTCAACGGTGATGGCGGGCCCGCACAGATGGGACTGGCCGTGCCATCACATGTGGTGGCTGCGGTTGTGACATCAGTGCTTGACGCAGGGTGCTGCGAGTAGCCTCGTATCGCTATTCATCGCATGGGAAGAATTAACGTAAACGGGCGCCTCATGACTGCCTTGACACTCTTCGAATGCTGACCGTACCATCGTTGCGAAGTGAACCAAGTAGATCATTATGTTGACGGTGGACGCTTGGATGAACCTTTAGAGGAACCCCCAAGTAGCCACCGTGTTTTGTTTTCTGCGGCGGCGCACTAGATACGTATGGAAGGTTGGACAACCATCCTGATGGCCGCGGGCAAAGGCGCGCGTATGCACTCTGCGAAGCCCAAGGTCTTGCATCGAGTCGCTGGCGTGCCAATGGTGGCCCATGCCGCTGCTGCTGCCCGCGAGTTCACTCACTCTTCCGCCGTCATAGTCGTTTCGCCGGACAATCGTGAAGCGATTTCCCGCGAGATGGGCGATGATTTCGAGTACGTTGATCAGCCCAAATCGTTAGGCACTGGACATGCGCTGGCAGTGGCGTTGGATTGCGTGCCGTCCGAAGCACTAAACATACTTCTCCTGAATGGCGACATGCCGTTGATCGCAGGTAACGACTTGCGCGCGCTTGGGGAAACGCACGTGGGCCAACAGGCGGTCATCACCGTGGGGGTCGCTGTTCTCGCGGCGGCGGACGCCGCTGATCTCGGTACGCTTAGGCGTGGCGCTCGCGGCAAGGCCGTGGGGATCATCGAAGCCGTAGAACAATCCGGCCCGTCGACTCCTACAGTAGAAGTCGCAGTCGGTGCTTTCGTTATGGATGCGGTATGGGTACGCGGGGCGGTGGAACGCTTGCCGGAACACGAGGGTGGCGAGTATTACGTTACTGACCTCGTAGCGATGGCTGTCGCGGATGGCCGCCGTGTGGAGGCTGTGGCCTTGGACTCCGTTCGCACCTGCATCGGGGTCAACACGAGAACGCAGCTAGCGAAGGCCGAGCATGAGATGCAGGAGCGGTTGCGCCTGCGCGCCATGGATGCAGGCGTGACGATGACTGACCCCTCAACCGTGTACTTAGACGCGACGGTGAATCTAGCCCCTGACGTAACGATTCTGCCAAACACCACGCTCAGCGGCCGTACGACCGCTGAGCGTGGGGCGACGATAGGTCCCAACGCGCAGATTAGCGACGCGTCCATCGGTGTCGGTGCGGTGATCGACTCGGCGGTAATCAAGGGTTCCAGCATCGGCGCAGACGCGCAGATTGGTCCGTTCACGTTGATCCGCGAGGGCTCACGCATCGAGGATGGTGTGTACATCGGAGCGCATGCGGAGATTAAGGCCAGTCGTATCGGCAAGGGCACTCACGTGGGTCACTTCAGCTACGTGGGCGACGCAGTGCTTGGCGAGAACGTGAATATTGGCGCAGGTACTGTTACCTGCAATTACGACGGCACGAGCAAGCATGTCACGCAGATCGGTGACGGTGCATTCATTGGGAGCGGCAGTATGCTTGTCGCCCCCATCAACATAGGCGCGGGCGCGTTGACGGCTGCCGGTGCGGTGGTCAACAAAGACGTTGGGCCTGGTGAGCGAGTGGCGGGAGTCCCCGCGCGCGCGATGGTGCAGCGGCCCGGAGCGACGGCGAACGAGGAGGGACGACCCCTTGGATAGTGGCAGTACGACGATAGCGATCCTGTTGGTGCTGGCGGCGTTGGTTTTCCTTGCGCTGCGTGCGATTGACGCCACACTACCGTTGCTCCGCCGGGGTACGGTTCGCGAGACACTCAAGGAAGGGACGTTCAGGGATACGGTATTACGTCGAATGCGTTCCTCCAGGGAAGCCTACGATGAACTGGTCCAGCTGCTGACGTCGCTCTCCGCTGCTGGCGTCGCTGCCTCGTCCGTCGCGCTGCTCGCGCGAGCGACCGATCTTTCGTGGCCGATAATCGGACTCGGTGTCGTTGGGATTGCATTTGTGGCCCTGACCTTTGGCTCGCTGATCGAACGCTTGGTTCCCCGCCTGAGCATCCCGCGTTTGGTATTGCTTGGAACCGCAGCTCAAATCGCATTGCTGCCCCTGTTGCCGTTGCCAAGACTCGTGAGGCTTGGCCTTCCAATGACCAGCTCACGGGCAGAGTCGGCTCCGCCGTCCAACGGTGATGCAGCCGCTGAGCGACCGGAGTCCAAGATAGATATCGAAGAGGAGATCGGAGAGGAGCCGCTGGAGCGCCACGAAGAAGCAATGATCTACGCAATCCTGCATCTCGATGAGACCCCGGTTCGGGAGATTATGGTCCCTCGGGTAGATGTAGTGAGCCTTGACGTCAGCGCTTCGCTTGATGAAGCGGTGCCGCGAATGCTGGAGAGCGGACACAGCCGCTTACCGGTCTACGAAGAAGGCTCCGACAACATCATTGGCATCCTCTACAGCCGCGATCTGCTTGCAGCGACTACGCGTGGGCACGGCGCGGCGCCGCCAGCGCTACGTGAATTGCTGAGACCGTGCTTCTTCGTGCCGGAGAGCAAGCGTGTCGATGAAATGCTCACCGAGTTCCAACAGCGCCGGGTCCATCTGGCGGTCGTCGTCGACGAGTACGGCGGGGTGGCAGGTATCGTGACGATTGAAGATCTCTTGGAGGAGATCGTCGGCGAGATCGAGGACGAATTTGACCGACAGGAGCCGACCGTCGAACGCTCAGCGTCGGGCGAAGCGCAGGTTGACGCGCGGATGCCAATCGATAGCTTCAACGAAGAGTTCAACGTGGAGATTGAGCCCCAGGGATTCGATACGCTCGGTGGCCTGCTGTTCAGCAGGTTGGGCCGGATCCCCACGGCCGGCGACATGGTCGAGGAAGCAGGCTTGCGCATGCAGGTAACGGCAACAGCTGGGCGCCGGATCAAGAAGGTTCGTGTTAGCCATCAGCCTATCGAAACGCCAGCTGACCGCGAAGCTACCAAGCTAGCGTAGCCCTTGCGTCACAGGTAACTTCACGGACAACATCGCCTCGGTGCGGCCCCCCGGAGGGGGGGCCTCGGCTGCGGCTACCGGTAAGCGTGTGCTATATACAGCCTGTGCGTATCCCGGCCCCCTTGAACTCGTACGACCCGTCGTCCTGTCACAGCGCTAGCCATTGGCTCAGGCGCGATTCCCGCTTGCGCTGGCGCGAGTTACCCGACGCTTTTTTCAAGGACAGAACGGGAAGACGTGAGAGGGATGAAAGGTCGGCCAATCCAGGCACAGGGACGGACGAGGAGCGCCGGATGGGCTCTTGCTTGATGACCAAGGGCCGAACAGGAAACTCTGCGGCCGGGTCCCGAACATGAAGCGTGGTTCAGACGCCCAAAAAAGCAGCCCCACCAATGGTGAGGCTGCTTTTCATACCCTACGCTCGAGAGAGTCGAACTACTTGATGTTCAGCGCTGCGCTTGCCTTACTGCCTGCGTCACCTTCGGCGTCTACGCCGTGGAGACCTGTGCTGAGCAGTGTGGGGCTGATACTCACGGTAGCAAGACCGTTGCTTGCCGTCGCGGTCTGTACGCTAATGGAACCATCGGGGGCTACCAACGTGACCGTGATGGACTCGGTGTTGCCGAAGCCTGTAAGCCAGACGCTGACGTCAGCTGCGGAGCCAGAGGCCACAGAGTTGGGGCTAACCGTCACTCCTGCGGTTGTGGACTCACCATCCGCGCCGAATGCGCCTGCAGGACCGCTAGGTCCACGAGCACCAGCGGAACCATCCGAGCCGGCTGCGCCTTTGGGGCCAGCTACACCAGCTGGACCTCGTGCACCAGCTGGGCCACGTGCACCGGCCGCGCCCTGGGGGCCAGCGGCACCAGCGGCACCAGCGGCACCATCGGCACCTGCGCGGCCATTTGTGCCAGCGTCACCAGCACAAGCAGCAACCAAGAGTGACATTATTGTCAGGGTAACGAACAGGGCCAAACGTTTGGCAGTGAAGAAGCGGTTCATCGAACCCCCTTTCCGATACTTTGCCGTCCCATGCTGAAGGGCAGTGGTTGCTCTGAAGCAGACCCCTATCACGTGCATAGATAACGGCAGCAATCATAGAGAGAGGCTTTAAACCCTGTCAAGTGCTTTTGGGGCCCCATATAGTGTTTCTCGGACGCCTTTGGCAAACATCGACCTATGAGTCGGTAGCTCTCTCTCGTAGATCCTGACCGTAGAGTTGCTCTCCCGACGCAGTGATACTGCAGCCCTGCGGCGGCGTAGACGTTTGGATCAAGTGCGTTGCGGCCATTGCAAATAACTTTGGATCAGAGTGGGTTGCTGAGCCCAGACCACTCCAGTGTCAGGTACTCGGGCCAATCCGTGGGGAGCATAGGGGGTCTGCATCCTGAGCGGCCGCATAGGGAGCCGAAGCCGTCGTGGCGCCCGCTCAAAGGGCCTACGTTTCTTCCATCGCTGCCGGGTCGTGCATGGCGAGGGATGCACCGAGAGTCTGAAGACGATCGATGATGCGAACCGATCACGACGTCCGCACATTGTTGGTGCCCGACTCGAAGGCTATCTCCAAGACTGCGACTCGCTTACTGGAGACGCTGCCACCGCAACGCGCGATTGACTACGCGATTGATCTGACCGTTGCTGCGCCGCATGGGGGCCTCGAGAAAGGTGGCCTGGTAGCCGTGGATGGCCGCACAGTAGGTCAGAGCTTGGGGATCCTTCTCGAGGCACAGTCCTCCGAAGCCGATCTCTGGCGATAGCTAGCCGCGTCCGATACGAATGTCCATGCTCAGCCCCTCGACGACGCCGACTCTGTCTGCACCGAGCTGCTCGCAGATGCCCGCGATTTCGTTGACGAACGAAACACGCGTCACTAAGGAATGCGTTCGCCGCGTACTTGGTGATTTGCACGCTCTCTGCACGGGTCTCTTACGAGGGGACCGCCTTCCAGCAGAGGGTGCGTAGAGGTTGCGCATGATTTCTCGGGCAAGTCGTCAACTGGTGCCAACAACGATGCGGCTAGAGTGAAAGAAGTCGCGGAGCGCAGACCCTTCACTTCAGGAATTCATGGTTGCTGACGATCTCGATGTCCGAGGCGCTGAGCGCCTGGAATGTCTCGTTCATCTTCGATACGGCGCGGACTAGCGATCGTGGACTTGATTGCCACGATGGTTTCTGGGGCGATCGTCCTCGCGAGGTCGGCGGTAACGCTGCGCAGCGCGGTGAGGTCTGGGCTGCCATCGACGTGTGGTGGCGCGCTAACGGCGACGAAGGGGACCAGGGCTTCGGCAATGCCGCCGGCGGTCTCGGCGGTGAAACGCAGATGAGCGCCCGCGATCACCTTTTACCTTCGTGGTTTCCTCATCGCTGTATGGACGGCCCTCACCTGAGCCGGTTTATCGGCGAAGGTTACCCGATTGGCGGATCTGCCTGCTGGTAGCGGTTGGGTGTTCGAACCGAGAATCTGGTACCCTTGGGCTCGATATGACGGCTCGCAAAAAGTAAGGATTTTGCCCTCACCCGGAGCGATGCGACTTTCCTTTGACAGATCAAGTGGCCGCCTACAGCTCAACCCAACGTGGGTAGCCGTTGGGTTGGCTGCTTGCGTCGCGCTGGTCCTGGTACGGGCGGTGCTCCCTGGAGGAGCGCTGGCGCAGCAGGTCGGCTGGCCAACACCACCGCCTGGGCCCGAGTTCTCCCTTCCATCAGACGCGGTGCAGAAAGCCACGGTTCGTCGATCGGTGGCGGTCGAGGGTAGCGTGGTGTTGACCGTCGCACCTTCTTGGCCTGGGCCCGTGCCTTTGATTCCCCCAATCCAGTCGTCGTCGCTGGTGTTCAACGATCCGAACTGGGATTCCCTGTCTTTAACCGTTGGCGTGGATGCGGGCACGTTTGATCAACTCGTACAAATCCGTGTCGCGCCTGTGGCGTCGAGCGCGCTTCCGGCCGTGCCTGGACGTCCGCAACTCGCGTGGCACATCGAGGTGTTCGACCTCGACAGCAAGCCTTGGGCGAAGCCTGTGCAGCGCCCGCTGCAGATTTCCGTCCCTGTAGCGGCGCTCGTCGCTAGTGGGATGGAGGGGAAACGTTTGTTGTTTTGGCTGCAGGACGATGGAATCCCTGTTCCCCAAGTCACGTCTTTCGACTCGGTCGATTTGACACTGACGACCCGGCTGGTATCGCCGGGGATGCTTGTTATGACCCACGAGCCGTGAGCGTTAGCTGCTATCCTCGCCCCTCAATAACCCGCCTCTGGAGTGTTACATGACGTCCTCCACGTCTCATCGATTGCCCGCGAATGTCCGGCCCGTACGCTACGTCATAGAGTTGGCGCCCGATCTCACCTCGTTCACCTTCAGCGGATCTGAGAAGATTGGCGTGCAGGTGGCTGAACCCACGCGAGAAATCCTCTTGAATGCTGCTGAGATGGAGATCACTGCAGCGTCTGTCACCCTCGCCGACGGTACGTCGATAGGGGCTTCCGCAAGTGTGGATGAAGACGCCGAACGGGCGACGCTGGTGCTCGAGAGTGAGCTGCCTGCGGGCGAGGCGATGCTGTCGTTGACGTTCAATGGAACGCTGAATGACCAGCTACGTGGCTTTTACCGTAGCCAGTACGAGGGCGCGGATGGCGAGACTCGCTACGTCGCTACGACGCAATTCGAGGCGACTGATGCGCGGCGAGCGTTCCCTTGCTGGGACGAGCCACAGGCCAAGGCTGTGTTCGATGTCACTCTGGTGGTCCCGAGCGAGCTTGTGGCGGTCTCGAACATGCCGGTGGCAAGCGAATCGCCTGCGGACGATGGTAAGAAGGCGGTGCGCTTTGAGGCGTCGCCGCGCATGTCCACGTACCTGGTGGTCATGGTGGTGGGTGACCTGGCAAGCGTGGAGGCGACGTCTTCCAATGGAACGTTGGTTCGCGTGTTCGCGACGAGGGGCAAAGAAGAACAGGGAAGGTTCGCCCTGGAGAATAGCCTTCGCATCCTCGATTACATGAACGATTACTTTGGCATCGACTACCCGCTGCCGAAGATGGACCACTTGGCCATCCCGGACTTCGCCGCCGGGGCGATGGAGAACTGGGGCGCGATCACCTATCGCGAAACGGCCCTGCTGTTCGATCCACAAAATTCTGCTGCTCAGTCACGTCAACGAATCCTGGAAGTGGTCGCCCACGAGATGGCACACATGTGGTTCGGCGACCTGGTGACGATGGAGTGGTGGGACGACCTGTGGCTCAACGAGAGTTTCGCATCTTGGATGGGCGATAAGGCGGTTGACTTCTGCTACCCGGAGTGGGAGATGTGGACCCAGTTCGTGTCCATGGATACGAACTCCGCACTCAGCCTGGATGGCCTGCGCTCGTCGCACCCGATCGAGGCGAGCGTCGACGACCCAGCAGAGATACGTGAGCTGTTCGACGCAATCAGCTACAGCAAGGGTGGCTCGGTACTCCGCATGCTCGAAGATTTCCTGGGCGCGGAAACGTTCCAGCGTGGGCTGCATGACTATCTGAGGGCGCACGAGTATGGCAACGCGCGGACCGAGCACCTGTGGTCCGCCTTGGCTGACGCCTCGGGCAAGCCTGTGACCGCGATCATGAACTCTTGGGTGAAGCAGACGGGCTACCCGGTGGTGGATGTGGACATCAACCGTGGCGGCGCGGAACCGGTTCTCGGACTCCGTCAGCAACGTTTCCTCTACGACTACCTCCTCGATGGACAATTGAACTCGACCGTCTGGCAGGTCCCGGTCAGCATCGGCAGCGCAGGTAACACGGGGGCGTCGTTGCTGATGGAAGACTCCTTTGCGTCAGTGTCGCTGTCTGCGACCGAGGGTTGGATAAAAGTTAATGCTGGGCAAACAGGGTTTTTCCGCGCCAACTATTCTGAAGATGAATGGACGAGATTACGCGATGCAGTTGCGGCACAAGATGTCTCGGCGGTCGACCGCCTAGGTCTCCAGAACGATGCCTATGCCCTGATGCGTTCGGGGCGCCTGCCAGCCACGGTTTTCCTTTCCCTGGCAGAAGCCTTCGCAGGGGAAACGGACGCACCGGTCTGGGGTGATTTCGCTGCCAACTTGAAGGGACTTGAGGGGCTGCTGCTCGACTCGCCATTCATAGACGGCTACCGCAGCTTTGGGCGATCGGTCTTCGACCGCATCGTGGGTTCGACGGGATGGGATGCGAGGCCCGGTGAGCAGCACCTTGACGCTTTGCTGCGAAGTACTGTGCTGGGCCAGCATGGCGGGTATGGTGGCGCCGAAACCATCACGGAGGCCAAGCGTCGCTTCGACGCCTATCTCAACGACCCGACGTCCCTTCACCCTGACCTCCGTGGGTTAGTGTTCAGCCTCGTGGCGCAGAGCGGCGACCGTTCGACCTACGAGACGCTCTGGAAGCTGCAGAAGGACGCGACATTGGCGGAGGAGAAGGTCAGGATCCTGGGAGCCCTGACGCGGTTCTCCGACAAAGCGTTGCTGCAGGACCTGCTTGATCGGTCGATGGGTGATGAGGTTCGTTCCCAGGACACCATGATCGTCGTCGTGCAAGCGGCCGGGAACAAGGACGGCCGTGACCTTACGTGGCAGTTCATCAAGGACAACTGGGCTGAGTTCGACCGTCGTTACGGCAAGGGCGGGTTTGCCATCATGCGTATTGTAGGCATCACGGGCGGGTTCACGAGCATGGAACGGCACGACGAGGTGGAGCGATTCTTTGAGGAGCACCCAACTCCTTCCGCGGCGCGTACGATTCAGCAATCGCTGGAGCGTATCCGGCTGAGCGTGCGATGGCTCGAGCTGAACCGCGACGCTGTGGGAAGCTGGTTGGGCTCGCGTTAGGTAGGCGATTTCATATGCCCCTGGTAATACCGGGGGCATATTTGCCGGTACGAGCGTTGTTCGAGCACGTCGCCTCTGATATATTCGGGAACTGCACGCGATTTTCCTTCGAAAGCAGGTCACAACACTATGGCAGACCACGACGTACTTGTTGTGGGAGCGGGGCTCGCAGGCATGCGGGCCGCTATCTCCGCCTATCGCTCAGGGGCCAACGTTGCCATGATGAGCAAGGTCCACCCTGTCCGGAGTCACTCCAATGCCGCGCAGGGCGGGATCAACGCCGCACTGGGTGGTGGCGACGACTCGGTCGACTCGCACATCTACGATACAGTCAAAGGTAGCGACTACCTGGGTGACCAGGACGCTATCGAGCTTATGTGCATCGAGGCTCCTCAGGAGATCATCAATCTGGAGCACATGGGTGTCATCTTCAATCGTGATGAAGAAGGCCACCTAGGTACTCGCGCATTTGGCGGCGCGAGCTACGCCCGGACTTTCTTCGTCGCCGACATCACCGGCCAGGCAATCCTGCACGTCATGTATGAACAGATCCTTAAGGCTGGCGTGCGGTCGTACGAGGAGTGGTTCGTCACCGACCTCATCATCGAGGATGGTGAGTGCCGTGGCGTCATCGCCATGGAGATGCTCACCGGCAAGATACAACCCATCACAGCCAAGGCGGTGATCCTCGCCACCGGCGGCGTGGGCAGAGCCTTCGAGCCGTCTACCAATGCATTGATTTGCACCGGCGACGGGATGGCACTCGCCTACCGCGCTGGCTCAACCCTACTGGACATGGAAATGGTTCAGTACCATCCAACCACCCTCGCGGGTAATGGCGTGCTGCTGACCGAGGCCGCTCGCGGTGAGGGTGCCTATCTCATCAACTCTGAGGGCGAGCGCTTCATGGAGAAGTACGCCCCGAAGATGAAGGAACTCGCCTCGCGTGACGTGGTCTCCCGTTCGGAAGCGACCGAGATCGAGGAGGGCCGAGGAGTCGACGGCTGCGTGCTGCTCGATCTGCGTCACCTAGGCGCAGAGACGATCCTTACCAGACTGAAGTACATCCACGAGGTCGCCTACGACTTCGCGGGCGTTGACATGGTCACGGAGCCCGTTCCGATCAGGCCTGGGCAGCACTACATCATGGGTGGCTTGAAGACGGACATGGACACTCGCGCATGGGACACCACAGGTACCGCGGGATGGAACGGAGTCAAGGGCCTCTTCGCCGCAGGCGAGACCGCCTGCGTCAGCGTGCATGGAGGAAATCGCCTGGGTGCGAACTCCCTGCTGGAGACCGTGGTGTTCGGCAAGATCGCCGGTGAAAAGGCAGTCGAGTACGCTCGTGAGCAGAAGGATGTCTCGATCTCGGATTCGCACCTCGCTGCGACGGAACAACGCATCCAGGCCCTGTTTGATCGCGTCGACAATGGGGAACGAACGGCCGCGGTTCGCCTAGAGCTTGGCCAGATCATGAATGAGCACATGGCCGTCTTCCGCAATGAAGCAGGCATGCAGACCGCAGCCGCCAAGGTGCGCGAGCTGCAGGAGCGTTATAAGGTACTTCCGGTCATACACAAGGGCGCCGTGTACAACACGGATCTTATCTTTCACATGGAGCTGGGCAATATGCTCGACTGCGCGGAAGCCATCTGCGCAGGTGGGCTGCTGCGCAAGGAGAGCAGGGGCGCGCATTTCCGTAAGGACATGCCGGAGCGGGACGACGAGAACTGGATGAAGCACACCGCCGTGACCTTCTCCGAAGCCGGTCCGCAGGCAACTACCCTGCCGGTCACGATGACCCGGTGGGAGCCCCAGAAGCGGGTGTACTAGAGAGTGGAAACTCACGTGATGAACAACACCCGCGCATCGGGGCAGGGCGTTTGGGAGCCCGGGGGTGCCCTGTGGCGATCGTTTGAACAGGAAAGGGGGATCACCCCCATGGTGTACGGTTATGATTCTGCACGCTGTCTCATGAACGAGACACGTAGGAGTGCGTTAGATGCAGGCTAACTTGCGAGTTCGTCGCTACGACCCGGAATCTGCGGAGCAGGGCTCCCATGTCCAGGATTACCAGCTAGAAGTCCCGGATCATTACACGGTCCTAGACACCCTAATGAAGGTGCGTGAAGAAGAGGACCCTTCACTGGCCCTCCGTTGCTCATGCCGCGCCTCCATCTGCGGGTCCTGCGCTATGACGGTCAACGGGAAGGCGTGCCTGGTCTGCAAGACCAAGATGGCGGCCGTCGCCCCCGACGGGGAGGCCGTGCTGGTTGAACCCATGAACAACCAGCGGGTGGTCAAGGATCTCGTGGTGGACCTCCAGTTCTTCTGGGGCAAGGTGCGCGCCGTTGAGCCTTACCTGCAGCCTCGCGGTGAAGAGCCAGAGGGTGAGTACATCGCACCTAACGAGGCAATGCTCAACCTGCTGACTCCGATGGGCTGCATCATGTGCGGTGCCTGCGTATCAGCATGCACGGTGCTTGAGATAGATAAGGATTTCTTGGGTCCCGCGGCGCTGGCCAAAGCTTATCGGTTCGTGGCGGACCCCCGCGACGACGAGACGCAGCAGCGGCTCGAGGCGCTGAACGAGTCATCTGGTGTCTGGGACTGCACAAGGTGCTACATGTGCGTTGACGTCTGTCCTAAAGGCGTTGCGCCGATGGATCGAATCATGGATTTGCGTGAATCGATTATGGAAGCGGGCATGACCAATACGCCAGGAGCGCGACACGTTGAGTCGTTCGCTCACTCGGTGTCGCGTTCAGGCTGGCTGGACGAGCCGATGCTTGCGATCGACTCCTGGGGCAGGACCAACGTTGTGAAGCTCATGGGCAACGCGATGCTGGGATTCCGGACCCTTAGGCGCGGCAAACTTCCGCTGCGCTCGGGTCCCTTCCACCCGAAGCGCCCTGGCTCAGACGCGGTCGGTCGGATCTTCAAGAGGCTAGCCAAGTAAGACAACGCACTGCGCTTCGTGCTTGGTGCATAGACATTGAAATTGGCGGTGGTTGGAGGATTGTTGGAATGAAGTATGCGTTTTACCCGGGCTGCGTATCGCGCGGTGGTACACCTGAGCTGTACGACTCGACCATCGCCGTCGCGGACAAGTTGGGGATCGAACTTGAAGAGATTGTCGGTGCGGCCTGCACCGGCGCGGGCGTGCTCCAAGAGAAGGGGCTGAAGCTGGGTGATACGCTCAACGCTCGGACCTTCGCCATGGCGGAGCGGATGGGCCTCACGACGATCATGACTATCTGCTCGACGT
>CAUZFB010000053.1:0-14550 GCA_963579135.1 Dehalococcoidia bacterium
GGCCAACAAGCGTCTGCTCGATGATCCCGACTATCTGGCCGAGGTCAACGAGGAGCTCCAGCCTGAGGGCCTCGAGTACACTGGTCGAATCATCGTCAAACACCTGGCGTGGGTACTGGTTGAGGAGATTGGCCTCGACACGCTCAAGACCTTCGTGACGAACCCCCTGGACGACATGAAGATCGCCCCGTTCTACGGGTGCTACATCCTGCGCCCCTCAGACGCGCTGGGTTCTGACGATAACCCAGGACGCGACCAGTACCTCGAACGCATCATCGACACGCTTTCTGGTGAAGCGGTCAATTTTCCGGGGCGTCTCCAGTGTTGCGGGTTCCCCATCATGCTCATCAACGAGAAGAACTCGATGGCTATGGTGGGCAAGCACACCCATGACGCGAAGGCCGCTGGCGCGGACGCGATGGTGACTCCATGCCCGCTGTGCCACCTGAATCTGGACGGCCAGCAGCCCAAGGCCCAAGCGCAACGAGGCGAGAAGATCGGGATGCCGATCTTGCACCTTCCCCAGTTGGTGGGTATGGCTATGGGCCTGACGCCCAAGGAACTGGGCCTCGGACGCCACATTGTGAGCACGAAGGATCTGCTATCCAAGGCGAGTGTCCGAGCCTAACGACTTTCAGTCCACCTGCCGAAAGGGGCCCTTCGCGCGAAGGGCCCCTTTCTTTTGCCCTCGCTCCCCCTTCTTCGGCCTGAACGTGGGATAATCCCGACCGACAACCGAAAAGAGGTACCCATGCCACGAATCAAGATGATCTCCGACAAGTCAGAAATCCCCGCGGAGCAGCATGCAGAGTTCGATTCCATCGTGGAGGTGCTTCATGGTGTGAGAGGGCCGTTCAGCGTGCTTATGCACAGTCCTGGGCTCGCTCAGAAGGTCATGCAGGTGGGCGCGCAGGTCCGACTGGGCTCGACTCTCTCACAGGTTGAGCGCGAACTGGCCGTTATCGCCGTCTCGCGGGAGAAGGACGCTCGCTACGAGTGGGCGGCTCACGTGAAGGCCGGGCGTACTGCGGGCATGCGGGAGGAGGCAATCGAGGCAGTGCGCAATCGTGAGGACGTGAGCGGACTGGAGCCGGACGAGCGCGACATCATCCTATTCGTGCGTCAGCTACTGCAGACGAACAAGGTCGAGAGGCCGCTGTTCGAGGAATTGGTGTCTCGTCACAGCGAACGTTGGGTCGTGGAACTGGCGGCGACAATCGGCCAGTATCAGTACATCTCCGCAATCAATAATACATTCGAGGTTGAGCCCGCAGCGGATGCTGATCAGCTACCGGTTTAGGGGCGAAAAAGGATAGGGGGCCGGGCCCTACGTAAGTCGGTGCCCCGAGTTCGCCTAGACCAGCGGGCCAATGTCTGCTTCGTAGGCAGAGATGATTTCAGCGGCGAATTCCTGTACTGAGTAGTACGGGCCATGTCCGGAGTCGTCGCTGGCGGGGTCGTGACGAGCGTGGTCATGCCCCTCGTGACCGTGACCCGTGTGGTCATGACTGGCGTGGTCTTCCTGATCCTCGATCTCTTCCATTGCCGCTTCTTCGCTGCGGTTGAATTCGTTCCGAACGACGATCGCGGCACCTCGTTCGATATGGGCGAGGACGCAGCCGTACTCGAAGCTCATGCTCAGAACGCTCTGTGCGGTTTCGGCGCTGGTGTAGGGGCGCTCGTCCAGGCCGTCTGTCATGGCAACGATGAAGCTTTCTGCCTCGAGCGGCTCGGCTGCCGCTTTGGCTTCGTCGATGCGTTGAGTCAGCGATTCTCTGCACTCGTTGATGATCTCGTCGATCTCATCCTCGTGGGTCTGAGTGAGTATGGGTAGTAGACGCTCGGGGTACTCGATCCCTATCGCGCACCCCAAGCAGAACGCACCAATCACCGCCTCGGCGAGAGGCGCCGACTCAAAAACTTCGTCCTGATGCTCATCCATGTCACTGGAGAGGCCTTCGAGGTACAGCGCAATCACCACATCGGTGAACGCGATCGGCTCGTCGTCTATGTCCTCGATGGCATCGAGTGGGATGAACTTACGTGGTGGCAACCGCGTTATGCTTTGGGCGCGGCGGCCATGACGTCGACCAACTCTTGGACCGCCTCAGCGGATGCCGCAAGCAGGGCCTTCTCGTCAGCCGTCAGTTCGAGTTCAACGACCTTCTCGACGCCGCCCGCCCCGAGGATCACCGGTACGCCCATGTACACGCCGTTGAGGCCATACTCGCCTTCGAGCAATGCGGCGCACGGGAGTTGGCGTTTCTGGTCCAACAGAATGGCGTCGACCATCTCGGCGACTGCGGCCGATGGCGCGTAGAAAGCGCTGCCCGTCTTGAGCAGGGCAACGATCTCACCACCACCACCCTGGGTGCGCTTGATGATACGTTCGAGCGCTTCCGTGCTGAGCAGATCAGCGATGGGCACACCACCGATGGTGGTGTAATGGGTCAAGGGCACCATCTGATCGCCGTGACCACCAAGGACGTACGCTTGGACGTCCTTGACGGAGACGTTGAGTTCTTGCGCGAGGAAGGTGCGGAATCGGGCAGTGTCAAGTACACCAGCCATGCCGAGGACGCGGTTCTTTGGGAACCCGGAGACGCTCCAAGAGTGCTGAACCATTGCGTCCAGGGGGTTGGAGACCACGATTAGCGTTGCGTTGGGAGAATGCTTCACGATTTCTTGCGTGACGCTGCCCACGATTTTCATGTTGGTGAACAGCAGGTCGTCGCGGCTCATGCCGGGCTTCCGGGCGATGCCTGCGGTGATGATTACGAGGTCAGAATCCGCAGTCTCTGCATAGCCGTTCGCGCCGATGATGCTCGCGTCGACGCCAAGCACGGGGCCGGACTCCGCGATGTCGAGGGCCTTGCCCTGGGGCATGTCCTCAACAACATCCACGAGCACCACGTCCATGTAGCCTCGCTCAAAGAGGCGCTGAGCGGTGGTCGCTCCTACGTTACCTGCTCCAACAACGGTTACCTTCTTACGCATCTGTCCTATGTCTCCTTGGAAATGAAGGATGACGGCTAAACGCCGACGTAGCCCTTCCGCTTGTTCTTTAGGTTCGGGCGACCCATCGTCGCAATGATGCGGCCTCTACGCGCCCCAAGGGGTAATGGCTTCTTTGAGGGCCTTGTAGGCTTCCAGGAATCCGGGACGGGTACCTGAGTAAATGCCATCAAACGTGGCCACCGCAGCATCCAGCCAATCGCTGAGTTCCTTGTTGCCGGGGTTGGCGTCGAGATAGGCGTCTCGGATGAGGACGAAATGGATGCGGGGATCGTAGGGACTCTTGGTGCCGCCCATCGACTCGTCGCCATCGAGAAGGCGAAGGAGCATGGCGTCTGCTGATCCAAGCGTCTGCTCATGGATGGGCGGGCCTTCCATGCGGTACATAATGGAGGTCATGTCGCGGCCGTTGCCGGTGGTGTAGCCCATGTCTGCCCACATCTTGTTATCCATCTTGGAGTCAGCACCGGAGTGTTCAAGCACCAGTTGCCCGAAGCGGCGCAGCGGGTCGGAGATGTCCGCCAACAGGTCTGTCAGGCGGTCGCCGTCAAGGTCAGTCGCCAGGACGATGTTGTCTCGCTTCTCAATGAGGTCCCAGATCAGGAGACCGTAGTTGGTGTCGGAGATGTGCTGCTCGATCTGCCCGCTCCATGCATCCATACCCTCTTTGAAATCGCTAGGCAGCAGAGCGATGATCCGGTCGACACTCTCTTTGTGCTCTTCATAGCCGTCGACGGCGTACTTGCGGCCAACCGTGAACTGCGTGCCCTGGAGCATCCACGAAAGCAGGCCTGCGTTGATGCCGTCTTCCTGTGCCTGGGTTGGCTTCATGGCGACGCGACCGAACTTAGTGGTCTCGTGGACCAGCTTCAGGAACAATCTGGAGGAGTAGGCCATCTGGACGCCTGGGGTGTTCATTTCGGAGTGGACGATGCCTGTCCTGGGGTCCACGTCGAACTTCTTCTGGTCTTGTGAATAGGGGAGGCAGGGCATGCAGCGGACGACGGTGGTGACGCCGTAGGGGCGGACGTTACAGTAGACGCCAGCCTGGGTGCGCAGCGGTGCATTGCCAGACTTGCCCATAACAACGACTTTGCCGCCATTGCCGTCGTTCACGTAGGCGTCGCCTGCCGTCGACCACTTGATCGAAGTGCACGGCATGTTGCCGAACCAACTAAGGGGCTCAAGCTTTCGGTCGTGCCTGATCTGCGACCACATGGGCACGGCATAGAAAGGGAGACCGAGAACGTCGGCCGCCATCACGGTGCCGAGCAAGGCATAGGCGTCGGTCAGGGAGTGGGCGACAGGGCTGATCTTGCCATCATGGGATCCGCCTTGCCAAATGACGGCGTCCGGGTATCCGGTGGGCCGGACATCGGAGGGTTGGTAAAGCCCGGACAGGAGTCCGAGGAGGTCTCCGCCATCGGCTTCCGTTTGTGCGATGTTTAGAAGGTCTAGCAAGTCAAGTTTCCTTTCGGTTGAGTAATCCACTCGCCTATGAAATTGTTGGTGGGAGATGCGGATCACGCATTGTGCGAGACGTTTGTACCCTTCGGGTCAATAGCGAGCGCCCGCCACCGCCCAATTAGCGCCTGATAAGGAGACTCCGGCCTGCGGTGGGATTCTCTCCCATTATCAAAAAGTCCGCCCGTGGGTCGAGCGCCAGCGACGGCGCGTTTTCTCGCGCAGATAAGGCGCGGCATATTCTAGTCGTGCCGGTAAGCACGAGCAAGCACAGACCAGGGGAGAGCTATAACGGGATGTTCCCGTGCTTCTTGGGCGGCAGCGTATCCCGTTTGTTCTGAAGCATGTCCAAGGCGCGGATCAGCTTGGGCCGGGTCTCGGCCGGGTCGATCACGTCGTCGATGAACCCTCGCTCCGAGGCAGCGTAGGGGTTGGCGAAGCTCTCTTTATATTCATCGATGAGTTCTTTCCTGAGGGTCTCAGGATTCTCAGCCTCGGCGAGCCGTCGACGGTGGATGATGTTCACTGCGGCGTCTGGCCCCATCACCGCAATCTCTGCCGTTGGCCACGCGAAGTTGATGTCGGCACGTAGGTGCTTGGAGCCCATGACGATGTATGCACCACCGTATGCCTTACGTATGACGACCGTCAGCTTGGGCACGGTGGCCTCGGCATAGGCGTACAGCAGCTTCGCTCCCTGCCGGATAATCCCTCGGTGCTCCTGATCCTTGCCTGGCATGTAACCAGGGACGTCCACGAACGTCACGATGGGAATGTTGAACGCGTCGCAGAAGCGGACGAAACGCGCGGCCTTGACCGACGCGTGAATGTCGATGACGCCTGCCAGGTACGCTGGCTGCTGCGCGACGATGCCGATGGGCCGACCCGATAATCGACCGTAGCCGACGATGATGTTGGGTGCGAAATCGCGCTGGATGTCCAGGAACTCTCCGTTGTCCACGACCCTCGTGATGACCTCCAACATGTCGTAGGCTCGGTTGGCGTCGTCCGGCACGATGGCTCGCAGCTCTTCATCGATGCGATCGGGGTCATCGTCCTGATCCGCCATGGGCGGGTCGTCGAGATTGTTCTGGGGGAGAAAAGAAAGGAGATGCCGGATGGTGTCCATGCACTCCTCTTCTGAGTCCAATGTGAAGTGAGACACTCCGGATAGGGCCGCGTGGCTCTCTGCGCCGCCAAGTTCCTCCTGCGAGATGTCCTCGCCGGTGACAGCTTTCACGACTTCTGGCCCCGTGATGAACATCATCGAGATGCCCCTGACCATCAGGGTGAAGTCTGTGATTGCTGGCGAGTACACGGCGCCGCCGGCGGACGGACCCAGGATTGCTGAGATCTGCGGCACGACGCCTGATGCGAGTGTGTTGCGCATGAATATCTCGCCGTAGCCCGCCAGGCTACCCACGCCTTCTTGGATACGAGCGCCGCCTGAGTCAGCGATCCCGATGATCGGCGCGCCGTTGCGCATGGCCATGTCCATGATCTTGCAGATCTTTTCGGCCGTGACCTCTGAGAGGGAACCACCAAACACAGTGAAGTCCTGGGAGTAAACGTACGCAGTACGACCGTGGATCTTGCCGTATCCGGTTACGACTGAATCGCCGGGGTACTTGCGCTCTGCGGTGCCAAAGAATGAACTGCGGTGAAGGACGAATGGGTCTATCTCGTCGAACGTGCCGGGATCAAGCAGAAGCGAGATGCGCTCGCGCGCGGTTAGCTTCCCCTTGGCGTGTTGCTGCTCGACCCGCGCGTCGTTGCCGGTGCCGTGTGCCTCTTCTTTCCTCTGTTTGAGGTCTTCAAGGCGTTCATTGGTCTTCTTATCGACGGCCATATCACCTCTATGCGAGTGGGGCATCCGACCGGCTCATGCTAGCACCGGGGGTAGGGGCCAGCAAGGAAAATGAGGACACATAGAACTGGATATTTAAGCTTTTCCTTCATCGGGGTCGGGGCTCCAGAGGCGACTCTAAACGAGCCGTTTCAGGGCGTCAGTTTGCCTAGGCTGGCGTGCTGGATTGCTGGTAGAATTCCGCTCATACTCTGAATTTCAAGCTTATTGCTGCACGCCGCAGCCCAGGTAGAGGGAATTGACCAACAGCCCCGTATTCATCTCAGACGAAGAGCTAATCAAGCAGCTTCAGGGGGTGTTGCGCGCTGAGCCATCAGAAGGTCCAGGAGGACCTGACGACGAGCGCGTGCGCAAAGCCCGAGCGCTCGCTGCTGAGCTTGCTGAGCGAATCCATCGCGAGCCCGACACGTGGGGACTCACGAGCGTCCCGCCAGAGTTCCGGGACGACGTTGCCAAGGACGCATTCACAGCACTGCTGTTCGCGATTCCTGATATGCGCGGCCGCCAGAGCGTCGCCGAATGGTTCAGTACGACCGTCGAGTCCAAGTTCCGACGCCTGTGGTCCCTGGCTGAGCAGCAGAAGGTTGAGCGTGGGCGGTTGGCTGCGGAGGCCGCGGCGAATCCCAAGTCTGAAGCATCCAATTCGGCCGACGCTGAGCCAGACCCCGTGGCGTCGTTGTTCGAAGATCCCGACGGCACGTGGGCGCAATTCGAAGTGGCATTCCCTCGCGACGCCTTCGCGCTGCGATTGCGTTACCTCCTAAAGCAAGATCTTGAGGGGATGGCGGTGATGCTCGACGCGCCCACCCCACGGGCCATCTCAATGCGATTGGAACGCGCACGGAATCGCTTCCGGATGTATTGTGAGCAAATCGGCGTGAGCCGCAGGAATGTTACGGCCATGATGGAGCAGCTTGCAGAGGAGCCGAGCTTGTGACCAGCGACGGCAACGAAAGCCAAACACTGACGATGGATTCCCGCGTCTGGGTGCGATTTGCGATGGACGCTACTGAACGCTGGTTGGCGTTGAACGGCCAACCTGTGACGGACCTTCAGCGATTCTCGACCTACCTGCGCGAGATGCGCTATCTCGTGGGGTGCAGCCTCGAAGAGCTGGCGGAAGAATTACAGTTACCGTACGAGCGTCTGGCGTTGTTAGAGCAAGGGATGCTCAAGCCGTCAGAGGTGCCCGGTGCGTTGTGGGTGCGCTTGATGCGTTTGCTGGAGGGCCGTGAGCGGCTAGTAGATCCAGTCGTCACCGAAGATGAGTCTGGAGAGCCAGCGGCACCTAATATTGACCCTGACGAAACCGGGATCCTGGGGGAATCGAGCGAGCAATCCTCATCGACTGCAAGCCCAATAGGAGCGACTGCGATGGATACGATCGGTGTTGCACGGATTAAGGTAATTGGGATCGGTGGCGGCGGCACCAACGCAGTCGCTCGCATGTACAAGCAACGGATCCCCGGTGTCGAGTATGTTGCGGTGAACACGGATGCTCAGCATCTGCTGCACGTTGATCTGCCGGTGAAGCTGCGCATGGGCGACCACCTCACACGTGGCCTCGGGGTAGGCGGTAACCCAGAGCTTGGCCGTGAGGCCGCCGAGGAATCCCGAGAAGATTTGTACGAGTTGATCAATGGCACGGACATGGTGTTCCTCGCTTGTGGAATGGGTGGCGGTACCGGCACCGGTTCTGCCCCGGTGGTCGCTGAGATCGCCCAGGAAACCGGTGCGTTGACCATCGCCACAGTCACCAAGCCCTTCAGCTTCGAGGGCCGTCATCGCATCGCGCAGGCGGAAGAGGGCATAGCTCGCCTCCGTAGCAAAGTGGATACGCTGATTATCATCCCCAACGACCGACTCTCTTCCGTGTCCGACGAGCAGATGACCGCCGAGAGCGCGTTTCGTATCGCCGATGAAGTGCTACGCCAGGGCGTGCAGTCCATCGCCGAGTTGGTGACGGTGCCAGGTGAGATCAACCTGGACTTCGCGGACGTCAAAACAGTAATGTCGGGCGCGGGCCCAGCCTGGATGGCCATCGGCCACGGCCGGGGCGAGAACAGAGCGATCGAGGCTGCGCAAGCGGCGATGGCGAGCCCGTTGCTGGACGCGCCTATCGAAGGTGCCACTCGCGTCCTTCTTAATATCACCGGTGGCCCTGACCTCACACTCAAGGAAGTGCAGGCCGCTGCCGATTTCGTCAGCCAGCTCGTTGACCCTGACGCGAATATCATCTTCGGTATGGTTACCGATCCCAAGATGGACGATGATGTTCGCGTCACGGTGATCGCCACGGGCCTCACTCTAGGAGACGAAACGTTTGATCGCTCGCTCGAAGAGATGCTGGATACGGCGCAGTCAGAATCGGCCGACCTACCGCGTGAGAGCGCGGAGCCTGGTTTAGAGCTACCGAACTTCCTGCGCAAGTTTGGGTTCGGCCGGCGAACGAACGCCGCCGAGTAGACGCGGCGAGCGCGTTGGGTCATGGCTGACGCCCCTGCCATATCGAAGCGATAACGCAAGAGACCCCGGAGTAATGACTACGGGGTTCCTTATGGTTCGTCTATCAACACCGGATGTAGGGGTTGGCTAGAACGGAATAAGCGATGTTCCTAGGGCGAGATCGGCCATGAGCGCGGTACCGAACAAGACGCTCGCCCCCCCCGCTACCGTGGAAACGACACCATCCATCGCGCGGAATCGGTTGGTGAACGCGAATGGTGCCCCGAGCACTACGGTGATCATGGCCATCGAAATCACGGTGCCTATGCCGAACATGAGAAGATAGCCGAGGCCGACCCAGGCCGATTCGATTTCTGGCAGCAGCACCAGCATCACCGCCGCACTACCGGCAAGGCCGTGCATGACGCCGATCAGGTAGGACTTCCTGCGGAATCTAGAGTGGATTGGTTCTGACAACTTGGCCGCGTTCGCTCTGAGCTGTTCGGCGGGATCTGAACCGCTCTCGTGGGACGAGTGGATGTGCACGTGCTCGCCGCTACCGTGAGCGTGGTGATGAACATGCAACCGCCCTCTGCGCAGGTTCCAGAAAACCTCGGCACCTAGCATCACTAACATGATGCCTACCCCGAACTCCAGGATGGGTGCAATCTGGGCATAGCGTTCAATCAGCGCCTCTTTGGCGAGGAGAATCACGCCGCCGAGGACTAGCAATGGGGTCGTGTGCCCGAGGCCCCAGGACACGCCGACCCAGATTCCTCGCCAGGCGCTGCCGAACTCCCGAGCGATGGTTGAGACGGCTACGACATGGTCGGCATCCGTCGCGTGCTTCAAGCCGAGGAGGAACCCCAGCGTCAAAGCGATGAATGTGCCATCAGTAACTGCCATTCGAGTGCTGCTCCCTGACCGTGGCGACGGGAATGCTTATCCGTGGACGTGACGCTGGGCGTACGGCGACTCATGGTGCGCGTGTGGGTGACCACTGTGCGAGTGGTCCGTATCAACCCGGCAATTTGCGCACAACCCGCTGATCGAGAAGTGCTCCATGTGGGGCTCGAATCCCGTGTCGTCTTTCAACTGCGATCGAAGCCCGTCCAAGTAGCGGGTTGGGAGGTGAATGGCCTTGGCGCAGTGCTCGCATACCATGTGGTGGTGGCGCGCGGCTGGGTCTGCGTACTCGTAGTGTGCGATGCCTTTGAGCACGACCTCGTTCAGCAAGTGCAGCGCGCTGAGCAGGCGAACCGTCCGATAGATCGTGGCTTGGTCGATTCCTGGGTTTCGTTCCATCACGCGTTGGTGGATGTGTTCGACGGTGACGTGCCCACCCAAATCCTCGATCGCGTCGAGGACCAGTACGCGTTGGGACGTCAGCCGGTGGCCGGTTCCTTTCAGGAGGTCGATGGTTGCTTGATGATGGGTCATGCTTATTGCAACTACTTGCAACAAGCTGGTTCTATCTCAGCAGAGAACCGAAGTCAACAGGAATCGTGAATGGGCCTCTCCGAGGGGAGAGACCCATTTCGTGGTAGCTATCGGTGGCAGTCGTTTATTCTGCGCCTTGGTATATCCCCGTATCAGGGAGCCCGGTGCTTAGGCCTAGCGCCACCCGTCGTGGGAGAAGCGGTTCACCGCGTCGTCGTCTATGACTACGCCGAGTCCGGGCTCCTGGGGAATGGCCAGGCCGGAGCCCCTCATCTCCACGCGCGTCTTGAATATCTCCATGAGGTTGAGCACCTCGGTGTCCGTGAAGAACTCCACGTAGGTTGCGTTGGGGGTTGACGCAACTAGGTGGACGTGGAGATCTGCCAGCCAGTGCGGCGCGATGGTCACGCCGCGCCCTGCCGCGATGGCAGCGATGCGTCTGAATTCCGTTATGCCGCCGCACACGCCCGCGTCCGTTTGGAGGATGGCTGCCGCCTGCTGGTCCAAGATCGCCTGGAAGTCCCATCGGGTCTGATGGATCTCGCCCGTGGCGATGGGCGGTGCGACTGCGGCGGCGACCGCAGCATGAGCTTCGATTTCGTCAGGCATGTTGGGCTCTTCGACCCAACCTAGGTCGTATTCCTCCCACAGCCTGATCGCCCTGATGGCAGACGTCGCGTCGGGCCATGCGTTGTTCGCGTCCGTGAACAGCTCTACGTCGTCGCCGATGGCCCGTCGCACTGCGGCGATGCGCTCGGCGTCCTCCCGGGCGCTCACTCGGCCTACTTTGATCTTGACGGCGTTGAATCCCATGTTCACGTAACGGGAGCATTCGTCGGCCAAATGCTCTGGCGTTTTGCCATCGAGGTAATACCCACCGCTTGCGTAGGCGGGAACGGTTTCTTGGTGCGCACCGCCCAGGTACTGATACAACGGAAGTTCCGCTTGCTTGGCGTTCACATCCCACAGGGCGATGTCGATCGCGCTCATGGCGCGCACGATGGCCCCGCGCCTGCCCATGAGCAGGGCGTCCTTGTACATGGCGTCCCAGATCGCTTCGGTCTGGTGTGAGTCGACGCCCACCACGTGCTTCGCCAGCAGATCGCGCACGGCTTGTGTCACGATCCAGCCCGCCGCGTTCCCGCAGTAGCAGAAACCGAGCCCCTCGGCACCGGATTCGGTCTTCACCTTGACGAGCGTGTAGTGGCGCTCCGAGACGGTTCGCGTGGAGAACGACGTGACGTTCCGGAGCGGGATCACGACTGTGTTCGCGGATACTTCAGTAACTTTCATGGCGGTGACTCTCCAAGAGGGTGCCGTGAGGCATGGTGCTTCTTTCGTGAAACTGTAGCACGGGGGGCAGGAGGCTAGCAGATACCAGAACGGGCCGGCTCAAGAGCCGGCCCGTTGATGGATCCTAAGTTAGAGATCAGAACGTGTCGTCGATAGGCCAATCGTTGAACAGATACTCGATCCCGATCGCGCGCCAGAACAGCGGTTCCGGCCACGGGACGTCGATGATGAAGTCATGGATGCCCAACAGAAGTCCCTCGAAGGCGGCACCGATCAACAGGATGATGATGGGCTTTACCTTGCCGAAGACGAAGAGGTAGGTCATGACCCAGATCGGCAGGGCTAGGTGGAAACCAAATGCCCATACAGATACGAAGAGGATCCCGACAGATGAAATATAGCGAATCGCACGCTGCTTCTCAGCTGCTGGGTCTCCGCCGAAGCGGAAACCGAGGTCCATGATGACCCCGCTCTGCAGCGCCTGCTTGCGCTCGAACAGTGATTTGACCCTAAGCACCCAGAATGGGGCCGCGAAAGCGATGGTGATGATAGGGAGGTAGCGGCCTGGCATCTTCAGGCCCGGCATCTCTATGAGATAGGCGACGGCGAAGAAGAGCACCACCGCCAGCAATACAACTTCGCCCAGGATTTCCGGCGAGCGGAAGCTAACCTTGCGATGTGTCGGGGTCTGTTCTTCTGGTTGTGTGCTCATGATTCTCTCTCAGCTAGGACTCTGCCGATGGCTCGCGCGCGGGGAGGGAACTGCCAATCACCTTGGAATTGTCCCCTAGCTCTTCCTCTGTTTTGTCTGCCACTCGCTGCGTCCCTGATTGAACCCTCAGCGAGAAGAAGACTGCCACGGCAACGAAAATGACGATGCCAATGAACGCAGGTTGCCAGATCATCGATATCCCGCGCGTCTGTATCGCGATCGACATCCACTTCTCAAGCTGGCTCGTCAGTACAATCGCGATTAAAATCGGCGGTCGCGGCCAGGCATATGCCTTCATGAACATGCCGAGCACTGCAAAGACCGACACCAACGCCAAGTCTTCGATGGTGACGTTAGCCATGAACGCTGAAACCGACGTAATGCCTATCACCACCGGGGCAAGTACCTGCGGTCGCACCACCGAAACCTTTGTGAGTGGCGCAGCGAACAGCAGCACGATAGGCACCACGATGATGTTCGCCAGCGCGATGATGTAGACCATCGCGATCGTCAAATCCAAGTGCGTTTGCACCATCTGCGGACCAGGTTGAATCCCGAGCAAAATCAGGGCACCCAAAACAATCGCCATCGGCGCGCTGCCTGGGATTGCGAATAGCAAGGTCGGGATGAGTACTCCGCCGTCCGTTGAATTGTTAGCGGATTCGGGGGCTATCACCCCTCGTATATCGCCGGTACCGAACGTCTCTTTCGCGCCTGGTTCGGTCTGCCTCGCTTGTGCGTAGGCGATCCAGTGAGCAGGCGTGGGTCCTAGGCCCGGCATTGCGCCGATGAATACGCCGATGAGCGATGAGCGTACGATTAACCACTTGTGGCGTAACGCCTCCTGCATCCCGCGCATCGTATCGCGGCGGCCCTCCTTCAGCATCTCTTCCATCCGAGTCTTCGCGACGGCGGTGTTGCTGATGACGAGGTCGGCGATCTCAGGGAATGCGAACAGACCAACCACCACGGGGATAATGTCGATTCCGTCCCAGAGATAGTCGAGCCCAAAGGTCGCGCGTGTCGTGCCAACGGTGTCGTTGAAGCCGATCATGCCGATGAATAAGCCCAATGCCGCGGTGAGTAGACCCTTGGAGAGCGCTCCGGCGCTGATGATGCCTACCGAGGCGATACCGAGGAGCGACAGCAAGAAGAACTCGGGAGCACCGAATAGTTTCAGCAATTCACGAGCGAATGGCAGCACCGCCAGCAAAGCGATGGCGCCGATAACTCCACCGATAAGCGACGCCGTATACGACGCTCCGATCGCTATGCCGGCTTGCCCCTTCTTCGCCATCGGGTAGCCATCAAGAATGGTTGCCTGGGAAGACCGGGCGCCAGGGATTCCGAGGAGGATGGACGGGATGGGCTCCGTCAGGTCGTTTGCGGCCATGTAACCGATGATGAGGGCAAACGCCGTGAAGGGCTCTAGCTCGGTCGTGAAACTGAGCACGACAACGATAAAAGGGAGCCCTCCGCCGGGCATCAGACCGGCCACCAGGGCAATCGGAATCATCAGGAAGAACGCAATCATCGGTCCTGGAGTGAACAGCTGCTGTGCAGCATCCACCATCGCTTCGAGCATGACCCCCCCCCGCTCACCAGATCCCCAATGTGATCTTGAGTGGAGGTACAGTAGCGCGGGCTTATCTCTGCGTCAATACGAGGGGATAGCTGAGCCACCAGCTTTTTCGCCTACTGGGCGGTAAACGTCGTCACGTGGCCGTGGACTTTGTACGTTTGGCGGGAGCTCCAGGTCCTCTAGCGGTATCGGGTGATGCATGGTTGCGTAGACCGTGGTGCACAGAGGGTTGCTGGTAGGCTCTGGTGCTGAGCTCAGCATTTTGATGGTGAACAGCCGCGCTGCCTTGTCGAGACCAACTGCCCAATGGGCAACCTGTACATATCCGTTGGGAAGGCCAGAGACGACAAGTGCTCGATACGGAGGGGGGGCTTTCAATCGCGACGACCTCGACTGATTGGATGGGCGCCCGTACCAACTCGCGTTGTCCGCACGGGTCTTCCTCACCACGCGCACGAACCGTGCGTTGATAGAGAAATCCGCTGCCCTGCCGTCGCCCGCTCCCGCGACCACGCCGTCTGGGTGGGCGATAGGCACTCCACTCTCGTCGTAAAGATCGCTGAAGATATCGCAGTAGCGTTGCGGTACGAAGTAGACCGTTGCGCGGTTGTAGACGTACGCCCTTATCTTGATTGGAGGGTTGGCCACTCCATCAGGTTCGACCGCTGCGACCAGCGCGGCTAACCAGGCAGGGTTGGCGTCAGTGGTGGGCTGGGGGGGGGGGGGGCGGCG
>CAUZFB010000054.1:0-14107 GCA_963579135.1 Dehalococcoidia bacterium
AAGCGCGGTATCGAGATTAGCACAAGCGCACTCGCCGTCTCTCCGTGACGCAAAGATCACCATGATCACCCAGCCTAGCTTCCTTGGATATGTGTTCAACCCTGTCTCGTTTTTTCTCGTCGGAGACCGTGAGTCGCCGGATCTGGTTCTAGTGGAAGTGCACAACAGGGTCGAAGGTAGGCACATGTATGTGCTTAATCCCCACCAATCAGCAGATGGGACTTTAACCGCAGGCTTTCAAAAAGACTTCTATGTCTCGCCGTTCTTGGAAGACAAAGGGCAATACAGTTTCTCTATGTCTGCCACGAACGGTCAGGTCTCTTTTGGATTGGTTCTCAATCAAAAAGGGCGCTCCGTTCTTTCGACTCGCCTAGAACTCAAAAGCAGACCGCTGAATGACTATTACCTTTTGAGAGCGATGGGAACTCATCCGTTCACACCACATAAGACGGTAGCAGCGATTTATTGGCAGGCCCTGAAGTTGAAACTGAAGGGAGCTCGGTATCGTCGCGCCCCTCGTGGCGCGGGAGGAAGTACTCGTGCGTAAACAATTCTGGAACGCTAAGCGAGTTTGGATCATCGGTGCCTCGTCGGGCATAGGCCGTGCTTTAAGTCAATCGTTGGCAGCCAAAGGCGCGACCGTGATTGCCAGCGCGCGTAACTCGAATGCGCTAGATGCACTCAAGCGTGAACAATCGACTCTAGGTTTCGATACTCGCCCGATTCCGGTTGATGTCATTGACGGTAACTCGGTCCATCAGGCGTACTCCGAGATTCTTAGATCGATTGGCCGTATCGACGCCCTAATCTACTGCGCCGGAGACTGGGCCCCGGTCGATGTTCCCGCTATCAATCTCGAGCAAGTCGAGCTTCAAACCCAGGTGAATCATCTTGGTCTTGTTCGCTGCGTCGCAGAAGTGTTGCCCGACATGGTCAAGCAAGCATCAGGCGTCATCGCGGGAGTGGCCAGTGCCTCAGCATTCGTTCCCTTACCTCGTGCAGAGGCGTACGGAGCGAGCAAAGCCGCTGCAAGTTATTTCCTTAGGAGTCTCCGTGCCGACGTGCAGCGATTTGGAATTACCGTATCCGCGGTCACTCCAGGTTTCGTGGACACCCCGTTGACGCGAAAGAACGATTTCAAGATGCCATTTTTGATTTCGGCTGAAGCCGCCGCTACGGCAATCATCAGAGGCATTGAGAAGGGCAAAACTGAGATTAGCCCCCCGTTGCAGTTAACCATCCCTCTGAGATTGTTGGGGCTCCTACCAAGGCAAATCCAAGAACGTATAGTGTCGGCGATATTTCGCCGTAATTGAGGAGAACAAAATGGTGAAATACATCGCAACTATTGAGTCACATCAATCTCAAGGCGCCGTTTTCGATTACTTGTCTGACTTCTCGTCCGCACGCGACTGGGACCCGAATATCGAATCTGCGGTTCGCATAGATAGTGGACCGATAAGAGAAGGATCCCAATTCAAGCTGGTATCGAACTTCTTAGGTCGCCATGTAGAGCTCGTATATGAGATTACTCAGATCGAAGCTCCCACGATGTTTGTAGTTCGGGCTGATGGCGGTGGTTTCTATTCTGAGGACACGATCTTTGTTGAAGCGCAGGCAGAGGGATGCACAGTTCAATACCAGGCAGTGCTGGGGTTTCGTGGATTCGGTAGGCTCTTTTCTCCGCTTTGGCAGATCATTTTCAATCGAATCGGCGGGAAAGCAAAAACTGGATTGAAAGACCATCTCAATCGCACCCCACTGTCCGCCCTTCCCCAGTCAGAAGCCTGAAGGATCAAAGGCAATATGCAAGTCATCTACGACGACACCTGTTCCCTATGCAATGGATTCCGGACATGGATCGAACGAAGAGAATCCGGCGGATCCTTGGAATTCGTAGATAGGCTCGACCAATCCAGAAGAACAAACTCCTTGTCATTGGAGTTGCTCCCGGGGGATGGCACCAAACTATTAGGAGTTCCCGCTGTGCTAACAGCGATAGGACATACCGGCGGTCTCCTCGGAGCCATCGCACGTCGGCTGAACCGAAAGCCCGTGCACCGATTGCTTGCCCCCGGCTATCGATTAATTGCGGCAAACAGAGCTCGGAGGCTCAATGCATCTTGCCCCTCCTGGAGCAAGATTATCCATTGGCTTACACCGCGATAGAAGAGAAAGCGGCGGAAGTGGCGATGCGCCACATGGACGGTGCCCAATGAACGATAGAACGGATCCTCTATTCAGCATGGTGACAACCGGCAATCCGCTTCAGTGAATCATAAAGACAGACTGTGAATACCAGTAAGAGAGCGCATGATGCAGACGTTCCTCCCATATCGCGATTATTACGAATCGATGAGCACGTTAGACCCGAAGAGGTTAGGTAATCAGGTTTACCGTGAAGCGCTGACGCTTGCCCGCGGGGGCTGGCCTAATCATCCTGCTTCACGAATGTGGCGCGGGCACGAACACAACCTCTGTGACTACGCATTGGCAGGCATTGAGGTACTCGCCGAGCGCGGCAAGTATTATCCAACTCACCGAGAAACCTTCAGGGAACTCAAACGCACACTTCCCGACACAGGGGTACCGCCATGGCTTGGGGATACCCGACTCCACGAATCACATCAATCCAATCTGCTGCGTAAAGACCCTAGCCATTATGGTCAGTTCGGCTGGGGTGTGCCTCACGATTTGCCATATTGGTGGCCTGCCTAGAACGGACGGCACCCGAGTTAGACGTTCCTCTTCAGAAATATCTCCTAAGCGAGTGTCTGCTCGGTGTTTGGCGTCCAACTGTCTGTTTTGTTCTAATCACTGCGCTCAGCAGCATGCCGCCAACGCCTAATGGCAGTACTTTCCTTTTATAAAAATTGTATCCCGCTTTGAGTAAGCTCGCGCGAGCTGAAATTCTATCGGCAGGCTGACTGGTCCTTGATTGACTTGGAGAAACATCGAGAATACCGTCCAGACGTCAGTGGCTGATAGAAGGAACTATGCTTACACGCGAAGAAAACGAGATCCTGGGTAAAGTTGAGCCGGGAACGCCGATGGGGGAGTTACTGCGCCGCTACTGGCACCCAGTAGCCGCGGTCGCAGAGTTGCACGTAAACCCCACTAAGGCGATCCGGCTACTTGGGGAAGATCTGGTTCTTTACCAGGACAAAAATGGTTCCTATGGACTCCTTGATCTCCATTGCGCCCACAGAAGATCTGATCTTTCGTACGGATGGGTCGAAGCGCACGGGATCAGATGCAATTACCACGGCTGGCTATTTGATCAAACTGGTCAATGCATTGACCAGCCCTACGAAGAGCGTGCCCATCCGACCAAGCGATTCAAGGACAAGGTCAAGACTAAAGCCTATCAAGTCGGGGCTGTTGGGGGGTTAATTTGGGCCTATTTAGGGCCATTGCCAGTTCCGGAGCTCTGGGATTGGCATCGATTCCATGACCGTGGATACAAGCAAATCGTATTCTCGACCATACCTTGCAACTGGCTGCAATGCCAAGAAAATTCCATAGACCCCGTCCATTTCGAATGGATGCATGCAAACTGGTCGTTGCGCCAAGCTGGCAAAGATGAAACATCACCAACTCATGTGAAAGTAGGGTTTGAAGAATTCGAGTTCGGATTCACGTACCACCGTATCCGAGAAGATACTGACGAGAATGACGAACTGTGGACCGTCGGCCGCGTTTGTCTGTGGCCCAATGCCCTATATACCGGTCACTTCGAATGGCGTGTACCGATCGATGACGACCATACGCTAAGCGTCGGATGGTTTATCGACGAAATGCCAGGCGATAGGTCGTTTGAACAGGAAACTATCCCCTATTGGTATGCCCCGATTAAGAACGAAGAGACCGGAGGATGGATAACCAGCCACATCATGAATCAAGATTATGTGAGCTGGATCGGGCAAGGAACAATGACAGACAGATGGAATGAACATTTGGCTGAAAGTGATCGTGGCGTCATTATGCTCAGGAAGCGTTTGATGCAAGATTTGAAGATCATCCAGGACGGAGCGGATCCAAAAGCGATTGTTCGAGACCCTTCACGAAACCGTCAACACCTGCCGCTGCCTAAGGTCAGCACGCTTCGCCGACCAATCCCGTCTAAACTACATGCGTTCCCATTTCTGGCAGGACAGCCTACGGAGATTTGGGATGACATGGTTGCTGCATGGGACAGGATTCAAAGGCCTACCGCGTAGATAGGGGGTCGCGCACGCACGAGAGGCCTAACAGGGATAGCGCGATCTAGTCGACCTGTTCCAACGAATAGACAACATCGACGCAATTGTTGGCCGCGTCCCATGCCTTCATTTTTTCGCTCGACATAAGCTCGGTCATCCCGTCAAAGTCGGTTATGTTGGCGATCAATACGGTTTTGTGGTCATTGATTACCGCAAGCTCCCATTCAGAAGCAACTTCCTTCATCTCTTTTTCGTATTCGGCCAGCATTGCTCGAAAATCTTCGACAGTGCAGTCGAAAGTAGATACGACACAAACGTTCATTTTGCACCTCCATTAAACTCGTTTGAGAATAATATGACCAACGAAGGCACGCACGGAAGACCAGTACCCCCGACGCCTAGGAAACTGTACAGACTAGGACTCTCCTGCGCGTAGGCTACATCCCTCACGCCTAGGATTCCCATCATGTCCCAACCGAGGAACTGTCTCCGGAAATGGACCCACCACATGACAGCAGGGTTAAATCGCGAGAGCGACTACCTAATAACTAGAAGGGGTAACCGACACCACTCGGCGGAAGGGTCTGTTCAGGCCTAAAATCACAGCAGTGGCGGTACAAATGGCGATCAAACCAAGGATTCGTGGCACGACAGCAACGACGATAGGCAGCGGCAAGAAGCCCATCTAGCAGGTCGTTATGCGGTGCAGCGTAAAAGGAGAGTTGGAGGCGACGGGCGGAATCGAACCGCCGAATAGAGGTTTTGCAGACCTCCGCCTTAACCACTTGGCTACGTCGCCGGGGGGCATTAAGCGTACCGGTGCCCGCGCGAAGCGTCAACGCGCGGGGCAACGGCCTACGATCCACTCAGGCGTCGAGGGGCATGACGGCGTACGTGCAATTGTCGATGAACGACGTGATGTGGCCGGAGCCCGTGATGTCGGTAATCCTGACGATATCGCCAGCGCCGAGGCGAACGCTGCTCCCACCGTTGGTAGGAACCACTTCCATGACGCCAGAGAGCACGACGAGCCATCGCAATTCTGGTGCGGGGTGAGGCTCCATGCGTTCGTCTGGCCGGGTGCGAATGTAGACGCCCTTGGTTAGCTCAAGCTCGGAGAGCTCGGGGTGCTCGGCCAGCGGGGTCTCCTCGATGTGCGTGTGGTCGTCGGCGCCTGTGTACATGCGGTAGATGGCCATGGTGTCCTCCTGCCCTGCGGCGGGCAGCGTTATGTGCGAGCAGCATAGCTTGCGCTGTCTACTACGCGCATCCCTATTTGGGAGAATCGTCGATCCACCACTCGTCGTCGATCGTAGTCCACGCGTAAGAGATCAGGTCGAGCCCGACGGACCGGAGACATCTACGAGCGAGACTCCCCAGATCAACGGCGCGTCATCTTCCAGCCCGTTCCAGCTTTGAGGCGGGAGATACTGCGGTGGGGGTAGCCGACGGAGTAGGTGAGGTCAGCGTCGTGGACGAGCCGCACGCGGCCGCGAACAAGCTCACGATGGGCAGGGAGCCCCTCACGCAATCAGAATCCCCGCCAGCCGAAGCCGGTGATGAGGCCGCGGAGATAGGCAATCTGCCCGGCATGTTGCCCAGAGTCGGATGCGGTGCCGACCAGCGATTGCCAGACCGGGCGCGGGTCACGACCGTCGGCATAGGAGGCATCCTCGAGGAAACGCGCCGGCGTGATGCGGGCGATACTCTCGATGGTGGACTGCTGCGCGGCCTCAACGTAGCCGAGCAGGATCTCCCGCGCAGGGCGGAATGCGGCAACCTGCTCCAGCGAGTCACCTTGACCGGTGCGCTCGGGCTCCACTCCAAACTTGGCGGGCCAATCTTGCGTGACCCAGACCTGCTCCTCGCCGAGCGCACGCGAGGCGAACTGATCCTTCCAGCGGCTCATGTGCCAGGCAAGCCAACCAACGGAGTTCGTTTCGAGAGAGGGCTGCTGGTAGAGCTCCTCGTCGGTCAGTCCCTCGATGGATTGCAGCACCGTTCGATGCGCGCCTTCGAAGAATGCAATCGCGAAAGCGTTCAGATTCACCTGCTGGCCTTGTACGTCAGTCATGCGGGACCTCCAGGAAAACAGCGACGGCGGGCACAAGGCCCGCCGTCTATCTGATGCTTGGTGCCGAGAAAGAGATTTGAACTCTTACGGGATTTCTCCCACTGCCCCCTCAAGACAGCGTGTCTACCGATTCCACCACCTCGGCAAGGGGAGCTGCCGCCACTGGCGCGACGGTCTCATTCTAGGGCCAGCGTCGCTCGGTTGCCAAGCGCGTGGCGGCTGTGTGGGGCTGTTCGCGGGGCGTGCGGATTGTTGAGGCTCACGGATTGTGGCAGGCTACCGACATGCCAACGCTCATCAGCTCGTTCACCGTACCACTGGTCGTGCAGTCCCTTGTGGACAGAGAGGGAGGTCCGCCGAAGATTCAGTGGGCGAATGCGCTCCAGATCGGTGCGGTCGCCTACGAAACAGGAGCGCTGATAGGGCGCGCACTCGCAGACAAAGCATTACTTCTGGAACAATTGCTCGCGGAGGTTGAACGCGATGGCTGGCTGATCCAGATAGCCGCGCAAGAGGCAGCGAAGCGCAAGGAAGCCTACCCCGTCGAGGCTTGCTTTTGGACGATGGTGATGAAGGGTGAATTGGCGAAGGTCAACCTAACGCTTCCCGAGACACGCACGGATGCCGTGAGGCAGGCGCTCCAGACGGCGGTTGCAGCCGACAAGATGCTGGAATCGATTGAGGCGCTCGGGCTCGAGGGCGTTGGATTCGGGTTGCAGTTCCCCGAGGAGACGGCGTCGCTGTACAGGTCAGTGAACGAACATCTGGACCACGACATCATCCGAGCGTCCACAGGGTATGGCCTCACGATGCCGATCCCGCCCGAGCCTTACGCGCTGGAGAAGGGTGTGGCGGACTCGCTGAAGATCGTCGCACAGTACGTCAGGCATAACCACGCTGAGCTCGAAGACGACTTCGGACTCGCGCCCCTGCTCGCGTAGCGAGTCGTACAGGAGTAGGCTTACGCGCTTGCGTTCACGCCTACGGGCTCAAAGTAGCAGAAGCACTTGTCCGAGTTGAACACCCACGAATCGACGTATTCAACGACGGTCGGAGTCTGGCCTTCCATCGCTCCGGCGAGGGCGATCCAGTTCTTCCATTCGTGCCCCCCGGCTTGCTCAGCCTCCAAGTTGGTGACATCGGCCCGAAGGTGCTGCTCGCCATTCTTGAGCTGGTTGAGGTGGATCAAGTCAGTTTCACGATCGGGGAACAACCATTCGGTCTTCTGCGTAAGGAACGAGTGCGATCAGCTGGAAGATGCCATGAGCACCACGCGCTCCGGGCCCTCCGGGCGGTCCTCATGCTCGATCTGATCGAACACGCCGAACGACAGCGGCGCTTGTGACGGCAGGAGGTCAGCCATCTATACCTCCCCAATAGCGTGGCGTTTGGACATTAGCTTGGCGCCTGGGCTGATGTTTCAGGCCTGAAATCTAGACCAGGATCTCGTAGATCCAAGTCTCGTACATCAGTTCAGGTTCGCTAGTAGGCATCATCTGGTACGGCGCGCTGCGGCTCACCAGCTTCCAACGGCCTTCGCTCTCCAGAGCATCCTGCTTCTGCTTGAATCCGCCAGTCTCGTAGTGGTCCGGCCGCATACCGAACACGATCAGTCCGCCGGTCTTGGTAACACGGATGAACTCGTCCAGCGAGCTTGGTGGCGCGTAGCCCACCGTGAGCGTACCCACGCAGATGGTCGCATCAAACGCGTCGTCCTCGAAGCCTAGCGTCGTCCCGAGCACCTCACGCTGCAGCATATCGTAGGCCCCCTTGGCGCTGGCTATCTCCAGCATGGCGGGCGACAGGTCGATGGCGGTCAGGTGCAGAAACCCCAGATCGGCTAACGCGGCGCCTACAGCACCCGTTCCTGCGCCAGCGTCCAGTACCATCCCTGTCTTAGCGACCCGTTCTGCTAGAGCATCCGCCACGACCTTGGGACCGACGAATCCTAAATCTCCTGCGACGTCCCTGTCGTAGAGGTCCGCCCACTGGTCGTAGCGTTGTTCAAGCTCTGCGTTGGTTGTGGAGGAGTAGACCCACCTGAGTCGTTCATCGTGTGCGGGGTCAGCCATCGCATCTATCCTCTCATCTCAATATCGGGTCACGGCGACATATGGTCGGCATGCCATAGTCAACCCAACCATACACCGGTAGAACGCATCGAACGCGTGGGTGCGATAGCATTGCGCCCACTCACAAGCTATGGGGGCGCCGCGCGCCCACCGATGGAGGGACCGATGGCACTGAACATCCGCCGCGTTGTCACGGCGAACGACGAAAATGGCAAAGCGAAGGTTTGGATCGACGACATGGCGAGCAACCTCGCAAACCCACGACCGGGAGTCAACACCGCGTTGATCTGGACGACCGGCACCACGCCCGCAGACGTAACGGGCAGCGAGGATCTAGGAGCGCGAATGGTCGCACGGGCGCCCGCCTATCGCGGCAGTACCTTTCGCATCATCGAGTTTGGGCCTAGCAATCAGGTCGACATGCACCTCACGCCCACCATTGACTACGCCCTAATCCTGAAGGGCGAGATTGACATGGACTTGGATGATGGACTGTCGGTTCACCTCAATGAGGGCGACGTCCTGGTGCAGCGCGCGACGATTCACAACTGGGCGAACCACGGCACCGAGCCCTGCGTCATCGCCTTCATCCTCATCGACGCTCAAGAGTAGAACGCGCCCCGCTACAACAGGCCAGAGCCGTCCACGATGGCGATGATCCCCGAGCCCATGACCACACTCAGCGCGACACCACGGAACAGGCGCACGTTTACGCGTCGCGCGTACCGAGCGCCTAGGTACGTGCCGACGACCAGCGATGGACCGAACGCAAGCGCGAGGAGGAAGGCATCCACGCTGAACAACCCGCCGACGGCGAACGCGAAGATCGTCGCGATATTCGTTGTGAAGAACAGGGCGAGGATGTTGGCGCGGAATGTCGCAGGCGGGATGCCCTGGTTGGCGAAGAACAGGATCACTGGGGGGCCGGCGAGGGAAGAGCTTCCGTTCAGCAAGCCGCTGAGGAACCCCACAGGCACGAACGCCAAGCGCTCGCGATGCACCTTGCGAGATAAACCTGCCAGGAACAGCAGCGCGAAGCCGAACGCCACGATGCCGATGAGCAACCTCAGTGCATCAGCGTCCAGCACGAGCAGTAGATACGACCCGAATGGCGCTCCGGCGATGGCGCCTGCCATGAGTGGCCAGATGTGCAGCGGTTGCACTTCATGACGAGCGTGGATGATGAGCGGGATGCTGGTCAGCGTGCCATGGATAAGAATCATAGGCACGACAATCTGCGGCTCCACCAATGTGCTGACAATGGGTGCAGCGACGAGCGCAAAGCCAAACCCGGTCAGACCACGTAGGAAACCAGCCAGCAACACAGCGAGTCCACCAACGATTAGGAGGGTCGGGTCGAATTCAATCATTGCTCAAAGACGTGGTGGTAGTTACATCCGGTGGACGACGGCGTACGCCTCGATGCTCGGAGGGACGTTCGCATAGTTGGCGGCGGGATGCGATGCGACGAAATCACGAAGCGGGGGGATGCCCTGCCCGCCCTGGGCAGCGGCTTTATCTCTGAAGATGCCCAGCATCAGGTACTTGGTGGGGATGCCCGCAGAGCGACGCAAACGCGCAGAGACGAAGCCCTCGATGTTGGCAAGCTGGAGTGCGAACAACTCCCGCCTGCTCTGCTCGAACTCGGCGACTTTACCCACACTCGCCAGGATCCAGTCCGCGAACACCTCGCAGCGCGCGTCGTCGAACGACGGGGAGGGGTCAGCGTTGACCTCGATCACGCTATCGTATCCCTCGAACCGTGTGCGAGTGATCGCGGAGGCGTCGCTCGGCATCTGTTTGAGGAACGACGCCAGGATGTCGCTCGATGAGAACTCCCACGCGGCTTCAACGTTCTCCCAACGGCCCATGACCACGAACTTGTTGGGGTAAGCATATGAGCGCAGAAGCGTTTGGCCCAAGTAGCCTTTCACTCCCTTGCGTAGATCGCCCAGCTTGGTGACCCCGTCCTGCAATCCGGCCGCTCCACCTAGGCCGGCGGCCAGATCCATCCTGTCTACATACATGGTGTCTCCTGACGCCTGAGGCGTTATCCCCACACTTGTTGAGCAGCCTCCATAAGGGCCTCAAGCTTCCGCCACTGCACGTCCTCGGGCACGGTGAGTCCCGCACCTGAAGCGAACCCACACTGCGGGCTCAGCGCCAACTGCTCCACCGGAATAAACTTAGATGCCTCGTCGATGCGACGCAGCAGCAGCTCGGTGGATTCAACATCGGTACTCTTCGTCGTCACAAGCCCAAGCACCACAATTTTGTCCTTGGGGACGAACCGCAGTGGCTCGAAACCGCCCGCACGCTCGGAGTCGTACTCCAGCAGCAGACGCTTGTGGTGCAACCCGGTGAACAGCTGCTCCGCGATGGCGTCATACGGCCCTTCACGGTGCCACTGCGGCACGATCTTACCCGTGGACGAATCGAGCAGTCGTTCATTGCCACGGCAAAGGTGAATGCCAAAGGTCACCCCGTCGAAACCGTCGATGACAGCATTGTCCGCAGCGATCGAACGGCGAAGGTTCTCGTCGGTATCCTCGCCACGCGAACGCATCGTCGCCAGCGACGGTGCGTCCACGTAAGCGGTGTATCCCGGCGCGTCGATGTGCACGTATGGGCAACCCGCGTCGATCAACTCGCTGACCATGCCCCGTTGAAGCGATGCGACGTGGGTCTGGAAGTCATCCAAGCCACCATAGACGTCGAGCGATTGCTGCCAGTCAAACCGCTGCGCGACACGGTCAGGGCCGATTAGCGTAGCTTTGGCGGGCGTGTTCGTGAGGTTGGCCACGAACCGGTACTCCTCCAGCGGTAGGTTGCGCGTGACGGTCAGGCGTTGCGCCGTCGGCCGCCGGGTGACGACGGCGGGGCCAGGGACCGCCAGGCCGGACTCGACGCGACCCTGGCGGTCCATCCCTTCGCGGAACTGGCTGCCGTACGCGGTTGCGTCGGCCGATAGTTCGTACCCGCTCACCGACGCGGCAAAACTGTCCTGGAAGTTGCGGCGCCGGAACTCTCCGTCAGTCACGACGGGGAAGCCGACAGCCGCCTGCGCGGCAACCACCTCGCGTATCGCCGCATCCTCCTCCGCACGCAACTCATCGGCGCTCACCTCCCCCGCATCCACGCGCTTGTGGAGACTTAGTAAGGTCTGCGGACGTGAGAGGCTCCCGATGTGGTCCACTCTGAGGTTGTCTAGCTCAACTGACATTCGGCTCCTTACTCGCCGGTGCTACTCGCACGGCGTGTCCTCGTTCCAGTTTCCGAAATCAGCCCAGCACTGGTGTTTTGCCCCCGCCATCGACGACTCGCCGTGCGTATAGGGCCGAAGTGCTAGGGCCGTGCGGCGCGAGCCTACGGCCGCAGGCGTAGGGCGTCAATGGCGGGCCTATGGACCCGGCCGCGCCCCACGTCCGATGAGCTCGCCAGTCCTCCGCACCTCGTTGCGGTTGATCGCGGTGAGTTCTAGCATGGCCGCCACCAGCAACAACGGGGATAACACACCCACCAAGGAGGGCATCATGCCAAGTTTCGACCTCACAGACCGCGTCGCGATCGTCACCGGAGGGTCCCAGGGATTCGGCAAGGCGATCGCGCTTGCTCTTGGCGACCATGGAGCCAACGTGGCGGTGGTAGCACGTGAGCCTGAGCCAGTTACGGTCGGTAGGGAACGGCCTCACGCATCCGTGAATCCAGTGGTGGATGATCTCAAGGCGAACGGCAGCCGAGCGATCGGGATAACGGCGGACGTGAGGGACCAAGAGCAAGTCGACTCGATGGTGGCGCAGACGATGGCGGAATTCGGGAGGGTCGACATCCTTGTGAATGTCGTCGGCGGTAGCTGGGGTGAGACGTTCCGCTCCGGCCCGCTGGTGGAACTCGAACCCCACGATTTCATCGAGTGCTACCGGTTGAACGTGCTAACAGCGTTCATGTCCTCAAAAGCCGTTCAGCCAATCATGAAAGCGCAAGGCAAGGGAGTCATCGTAAACATCGCATCGGGCGCTGGAGTGAATCCAGGCATCGGGCAGGGAGCGTACGGTGCGGCGAAGGCTGCAGTGATCAACATGAGTAAGTCGATGGCCTTCGAATGGGCGCCCGATATCCGCGTCAATTCGATCGCGCTAGGGGGGATCGAAACACCCCATCGGCCCATGTGGGTTGAGTCGGTGCAGCAAACGGTAACGAGCCGGAACGCGATGGGTCGGCTCGGCACGCCTGACGAGCACGCCGGGACGGTGCTGTGGCTCGTATCAGATGCGGCGGCGTTCATCACAGGCGAGGTCATCGCTGCAAACGGAGGAGCTCGGTAGACTTTAGCTTATCCCCGGCCAGTCGAAGCCGAACCACAGGGAAATCTGCGGCGTTGGCCAGGGGTAGTTGAGGAAGTACCCGAAGAACAAATGGAGCACCAGCCAGGTAGCGATCCCCAACGTCGCGGCGAACCAGAGCCGGTCCCTAGACTCTCGCCACAGGAACAGGAACACGAAAATCGGCAGGCCTTCGCGGAAACCCAACATCCACAGCAGCACGAACGATCCCGCCATCCATAGCAGGATATTGCCTATCCGCTTCCTGGTGGTCTTGGCGTCGACCTCAACACGCCCGACTGTCGCGAGGGCTTCCATGCGCTGAGAGCCGGTCAGTTCTCCACTGGCAACCGCTGGCTCAGGCTTGCTACGGTAGGACTCTAAGACCACGCGCCCAAGGTTGAACAGAGCCAACACCATCATGGGTGCCGAGACCGCAACAGGGAATGCCCGGGTCCTCGCGTCCATGGTTAGCCCATCAAAGAAGATGAAGGCAAAGACCGCTGCCAGGGCCGCGCTGAATACGATATCGGCGTTCTTACGCATCTGGCGCCTCCTGACGGGGCTGACCGGCGGAATCCGTGGTGCCCGCGAATCGGCTCTCTGCCCTCGCCTTAGCGATACGCCGATTCTGAACCAGCGCGTACAGAATCGAGGCGACAGCCAGCCCAAAAATCACGATGACGGTGGGATTCGCGTTAATGGCGAAGTACTCCGGAGTGCGCGCGTATACCTTCCCTGTTAAGCTGACAACGATATCCCTGCATTCTTCCGTACGTCGGGGAAGACAATCTGTTCATCGGCACGGACTACGGCCTCCCCGACATATCGGGCGAAGTGGACGCGACCGCCCACTTCCAATCCCGCGAGGACATCTCGACCGAGTTGAATGTTGAGGTCCTCACTCACAACCCCAAGGCGCACTACGGGCGATAGGAGGACGCGATGCTCACGGCAGCAGAGAACGAACGACTTACCAAGGTCGGCTCGGGCACGCCCATGGGAGAGCTCATGCGGTGTTACTGGCACCCCATTGCCGCGGTCGCAGAGCTTGACGACAAGCCAACCAAGTCCGTCCGGCTACTCGGTGAGGACCTCGTCCTCTACAAAGACCAGTCAGGGACATACGGACTGATCGACCGACTCTGCGCCCACCGCCGCGTTGATCTCTCCTACGGCATCCCCGAAGAGACCGGCTTACGCTGCATGTACCACGGCTGGATGTTCGATGAGACCGGCCAGTGCATCGAGCAACCCTTCGAGGAAACAGTCCATCCCGACGGACGCTTCAAAGAGAAGGTCAAGGTCAAGGGCTATCCGGTCGAGACGCTTGGTGGCGCGCTGTTCGCGTACCTCGGTCCTCTACCAGCACCACTCGTTCCTCGTTGGGATCTCTTTGTGAAAGAGCGCGGCATCCGAAACATTGGGTTTACTGTC